>DASWGI010000001.1:0-2495 GCA_036393835.1 Myxococcales bacterium
CGCGCCGGAAGGCCCGGTGAGCCACACGAACTCACCTTTCTCCACCTGCAAGGTCACGTCGTCGAGCACCGGTGGGTCGTCGGACCAGCGCTTGGTGACGTGGAACAGCTGGATCAAGGACTGCAGCCTCCGTCCCGGCCCTCGATGCAGACCTGGATGGTGCAGGTCGTGTTGCTCGAGCCGAGGGTGCACTGGATCTGGCCAGGCAGGAGCGATCGGGCCGTGCACGGGAGCTGGCCCGCGTTCGCGCCGGTCACCGTGCAGGTCCCGCTGAACGCGTCCCCGGGTCCCGCGAGCGTCCCCTGGCAGGCAGTCCCGGCGGTGGTGATGAAGATCGCCTCCGAGCAGGAGCCGACCAGCGCCGCAGGCTGCGGAACCGGGGGCGTCGTCCCGCCGGCGCACCCGTCCAGCGCCAGGAGCGAGCTGGGCGGGAACGCGCACGTCTGCGCGCCCGCATCGGGGACGGTGCCGCCGTCGGGACCGGCGTCCGCGGTGCCGCCGTCGTCGAGGGCCGCGGTGCCGCCGGCGAAGCCACGCGCCGGGTCGGTGGGAGAGTAGCTCGCTCCTCCCCTGCCGCAAGCGGCCAGGGCCACTGCGAAGGCGATTGCTGCTCGGGTTGCTGCGCTCATATCAGCCTCGGGGCTGACTTACTTGGGTGGCTCCAGGTCGGAGGAGAGGAAGGCGAGGATCACCTCGTCGAGGCTCTTCTCGCTGATCAGCTCCTCCGCGAAGAGCGTGGGCAGATCGTCGTGCGGCGCCTCGACCGGCCGCGAGTCGTCCGCGAAGATGTTCTGCGGGCGCGCGGCGGCCGGCCGGGCCCCTCCGCGGGCGGCGGGCCGCACCGCGGGCGACGAGGTGGGCGTCATCTTCGGCGGCGGCCCCTGCGGCGGCCGCGCCTGGGGAGGAACGCGCGTGGTCTGCGGCAGCGGGCCGCCCGGGACGCGTGGCGCCGACGGAGGCGAGGCGCCCGGAGGAGCGGGCTCCCACACCGGCTGCTGCGGGGCCGGCCGTGGCGCAGGACGGGGCGGCGACGAGGTCATCTGCTTGGGCAGCGACGCCTTCGCCTTGGGCAAGAGCGGCGCCGGAGCGCGGGGAGGAGGAGGAGGAGGAGCGGCGCCCCCCGCGTTCACGGCCGCGGGTCCCGTCTGTCCGGTGGCGAGCACGCCGGGCTCGTAGTGCGGTGCGGAGAGGCGTTCGGCGAGGTCGCTGAACTCGCCGGAGATGAGGCGCTTGAGCATCGCCTTGTGCTGCGCCTCCATCAGGATCCGCACTGCCTTGGGGAAGTCGGGCTCGGCGTCGACCAGGTCGACGTAGCTCGATTTCATGCTGGCGACGATGTTGCCGCCCACGAAGATGTGGGTGATGTAGTGCGCATGTGGGAGGCCGGAGTCCTCCGTCTGCACGTGGTAGACCCGCGGCCCGTACTGGACGTTGTGGTTGAACCCGACGACCGGGGCTCCTGCTTTGGGCGCGCTCACGGGGTCTGTTCAGCTCTCCGGAAGGCCCTCGGGGCTCCTCTCTATAATTTAGCAGAACCCCGAGGTGGTCGCCACTGGCCGTCCCCACTCGCCGCCGATAGGGCGGCGGTGCGTTTTTTGATTGTGGAGGTCATGGGCTGAGGTCCACGGCTTCTACCACGTCAACGGGCCGGCCGAGGAACCGCTCGGCCATGCGGTGGAACCGATCCGGCACGTCGGTGCAGAGCGTGCGGTGCCGCGCAACTCCGCCCGTGCGCGCGAGCCCGCGCGCCCGCAAGAGCTGCGCGACGGCTTCGGCGGTGGCCTGGGCGGAGTCGACCAGCGCCGGCCCTGGCCCCATCACCTCGGCGATCGCGCCCGCGAGCAGCGGGTAATGCGTGCAGCCGAGCAGGACCGTGTCGGCCCCGGCGCGGCGCAGGTCGGCGAGATAGCGTTCCGCGACCAGCCGCGGGACCTCGCCTTCGGTCCAGCCCTCCTCGGCGAGCGGGACGAAGAGCGGGCACGCCCGCGCGACCACGGACGAGAGCGGCGCGAGGCGACGGAGCGCGGACTGGTAGGCGCCCGAGGCGACCGTCGCGGGAGTGCCCAGCACCGCGATGGTGCCGCCCCGCGTCCTCGCCGCGGCCGCCTGGGCTCCGGGCTCGATCACGCCGACGACGGGGATCGGCAACGCCTCGGCGAGCGCGGGCAGGCTGTCGGCGGAGACGGTGTTGCAGGCGACCACCAGCATCTTGATCCCCTGCGCGGCGAGATGGCGCGCGCAGAGGAGCGCATAGCGCGTCACCACCTCGCGCGAGCGCGTTCCGTAGGGCACGCGCGCCGTGTCGCCCAGGTAGATGGTGTGCTCGGAAGGCAGCCGCGCCGTCAGCGCGCGGAGCACGGTGAGGCCGCCGACCCCGCTGTCGAAGACGCCGATGGGCGCGTCCATTGGCCTTCAGGATGCCTGCACGGGCTACCTGGAGAAAGGAATCTTCCAGGAAGCGGAGGCCTGGTTGGGCACCGCGAACAGGACGTGCG
>DASWGI010000002.1:0-4337 GCA_036393835.1 Myxococcales bacterium
GACCAGGTTCACGCCCGGGCCGCGGCGCTCGAGCACCTCGGGGTTGGGGTCGCGGAAGCCGAACAGGTTGCGCCAGAAATGCCGGGCGATGACGCCCATGCCCTTGATGGCCTCGCGCAGGTAGAAGCGCTCGCCGAAGGAGAGGTCGCTCTCCGGGCCGGGGCTGCGGCGCTCGTCGTGGGCGGTGTCGGTGGGCTGTGCCATCGTGTATTCGGGGAAGTATGTCCTCGCGCCAAGGCGGCGCCAAGGTCTCCGTCAGTGCGCCGCCACGGTGCTGGTATGGCTGCCCGGATCCGCGCTCTCCTTCGCGCCCGCGCTGAGCGCGATGAAGCCGAGCAGCGCCGCCCACTGGAGGATGCCCATCCAGGCCAGGCCCTCCCGGCCCGCCCAGAGCCAGATGCCCGCGGTCAGCACCACGTTCGCGAGCGAGACGGGCAGCATCATCTTCCAGCCGAGCCGCATGATCTGGTCGAAGCGGAAGCGCGGGAACGCCCAGCGCGCCAGCATCTGCACCCAGATGAGCAGCAGCATCTTCACCAGGAAGGTGAAGACCTGCAGGACGGCCAGCCCGGTGAGCCCCAGCGCGCGCACGAGCTGCGGCTCGAACCAGGGGATGTGGTAGCCGCCCAGGAAGATCGCCGTCACGATGCCGCTGACCACCACCACTTCCGCGAACTCGGCGATGAGGAACAGGCCGCTCTTGAGGCCCGAGTACTCGAGGAAGTAGCCGATGATCTCGCTCTCGCCCTCGGGGGTGTCGAACGGTGCGCGCTTGATCTCCGCCATCGCGGCGACCAGGAACAGGATCATCCCGAGCGGCTGGAAGAGCGCGCCCCATCCAGGCAGCCACCCGAAGACGAGCGTGCCGTCCGCGGAGCCGCCGGTGCGCATCGCCGAGAGGAGCAGCGCCTCCGAGGGGCCCTGCTGCGCGACCATGGACTCCAGCCGCAGCGTGCCGAACAGGATGAACGTGCCCACCAGCGTGAGGCCCAGCGTCACCTCGTACGAGACGAGCTGGGCGGAAGCGCGCAGGCCGCCCAGGAGCGCCAGCTTGTTGTTGGAGGTCCACCCGGCGAGCGCCGTTCCGAACACCGCCAGCGACGCGAGCGCGAGCACGTAGAGGATGCCCCAATCCACGCGCGCCACCTGCAGCGCGATGCGCTTGCCCAGGAAGGTCACCTCGGGGCCGACCGGCACCACCGCGAACAGGCAGAACGCCGGCGCGAAGGCGAGCAGCGGCGCCAGGTTGAAGAGGAACTTGTTCCGCGTGGCGCCCTCGGGGATGAAGTCCTCCTTGAAGAGCATCTTGAGGACGTCGGCGAGGATGTGCGGGATGCCCTTGAGCGGGCGTTCCGAGAGGCCCGGTATCGGCAGGCGCGCGCGGTTGGGCCCGATGCGGTCCTGCATCAGGGCGCTCCACTTGCGCTCGGCCATGGTGAGCAGCGTCGCGGTCACCATGATGAGCACCAGGATGAGCGCGACGATGTTGCCGATCGCCTCGCCCAGGCCGCCGGCGAAGTTGGGGCGGTCCTGGAAGATCGTCTTGAAGAGCCAGACGATGAAGTACAGCACCCAAGAGACGACGAGCAGCGCGACTGCGAACGCCGCCCAGCCGGCAACCGTCGCCGCGAGCCACGCCCAGAACTGCGGCTTGGGCGGCACGCTCGAGCCGAAGTCCTTCGCCGCCAGGCTCGCCAGCGGCGTGGCCAGCGGCGGGATGGGCAGCTTCATGCCGGGCGGCGGCGGCGGCGGCTCCGGATGCAGCCGGCTGTCCGGAGCGATGGCGTCGGGATACGGGTGGGGTTTGTGCTGGGCCATCTACCGCGACCCTCCCGACGCTTCGTCGCCCACCTTCATACCCGGCGGAGTGGCCCCCGGCGCGTGCGGCTGCTGCGGCGCGGGAGGCCGCGGAGCGCGCTTGGGCCACTCGGACGGCAGCAGGCGCGGCAGCACCACGCCCTGCTCGGGAATCCACTCCAGCGTCAGCTCGGACAGGTCGGCGCTGCGCTCCGCGACCAGCTGGAACGCGGCCGACGCGCTCTTCACCTCGTGCGTGAAGCCGAGACCGACCAGGATGCGCTCCGCCCACAGCCATCCCGGCGCCGCGTCGCCGCGCTGGGCGGGCACCGACGGCCAGACGCGCTGCAAGCGGCCGTACCAGTTCACCACCGAGCCGTCCTGCTCGTAGACGCTCATGCAGGGGAACGCGACGTCCGCGGAGCGGGTCGCCTCGTCCTCGTTCTGCGCCGCGGCGATGAAGAGCTCCACCCGGTGCGCGACCTGGGCCGGCAGGCCGTCCGTGCGCAGGGCGAAGAGCGCCTTGACGCCCTCTGGCAGACGCTCCTCGATGCGCACGCCGAACGCCTCCGCGGCGAGCTTCACGCCGCGCGCGTTCGGGTTCTTGTCGGCCCGGATGAGGAAGTCGTCGGAGTCGCCCGACGGCTTGCCGCCCAGGAAGTACCGCTCCGCGCCCAGCTCCTTGCCGAGCAGCAGCGCGGCGCCGGCCTCCTCCAGCGTGCTCTGCGCCGAGATGTAGATCCCGATCCCGCCCTTCCCCGCCACGGGCCTGAGCAGCTCGACCGCCCGCTCCACCGCCAGCCGCGGGCCGATGCTCTCGGCCGCGTCGCCGCGTCCCTGGCGCGCCCATTCCACCCGGTTCTCGTCCACCGGGTGGTGCGTGAGCCGCCCCTCGTCGCACATCCAGACCTGGTTCACTTCTTCGTTGCGCCGGGGCAGCACACGGTACGCGACGGTGCCGCGCGACTCGAGGTAGACGTTGCAGCCGTTCGAGCAGCCGGTGCAGACGGTGGGCGACTTGTTCAGGAACCAGACCCGGCTCTGGAAACGGAAGTCCCGGTTCAAGAGCGCGCCCACCGGGCAGATGTCCACCGTGTTGCCCGAGTACTTGGAGTCGAGCGGCTGCCCCGGGAATATGGCGATCAGCGAGTGGGTCCCGCGCTCGACCACCGCGAGCTGCGGTTCCTGGGCAATCTCGTCCATGAAGCGCACGCAGCGGGTGCACATGATGCAGCGCTCGGCGTCGTAGACGACCAGCGGCCCGAAGATCTCGCGCTTGGGCTTGATCAGCTTGTGCGTGCGGATGCGCGTGGGCTGGTGGTCGTACTCCATGTAGTAGTCCTGGAGCTTGCACTCGCCCGACTGATCGCAGATGGCGCAGTCCACCGGGTGGTTGATGAGGTGGAACTCCATGCACCCGCGCTGGTTCTCCTTCACCGCCGGCGAGGTGGTGACGACCTTCAAGCCTTCCTTGGCCCGCACCTGGCAGCCCGGCACCAGCCGGCCGGGCGCGTCGCTCGTCTCCACCAGGCACATCCGGCACTGGCCGGCGATGGACAGGCGCGGGTGGTAGCAGAAGTACGGGATGTGCACGCCGATACGGCGGGCCGCCTCGATCAGGTTGTCGCGCTGATCGGCCTCGACGGGCCGGCCGTCGATCTCCAGGTGCACCACCTTGGCGGCGCCGTCGCTCATTGCTCGACCTCGCCGCCGATCATGTTGATCGAGTCGAAGATGGGGACGATGTCCGCCACCGCGTGCCCCTTGATGAGCCGCGGGAGCGCCGAGAGGATCGGGAACCCCGGCGCGCGCACCTGGATCGCGTACGGCTTCCCTTTCCCGTTGGAGACGATGTGGAAGCCCAGCTCGCCGTTGGCGCCCTCGCAGTACGCGTAGATCTCGCCCGGCGGGACCTGGATCCCTTCCATGATCAGCTTGAAGTGCGCCATCACGCCTTCGATGGAGCTGAACACGTCCTTCTTGGGCGGCAGCGCGTAGCGCCAGTCGTCGACGATGATCGGCCCGGGCGGCATCTGATCGAGGCACTGCAGGATGATCCGGTGGGACTGCCGGATCTCCTCCAGCCGCAGCACGTAGCGGTCGTACGTGTCGCCGCGCGAGCCGAGCGGCACCTCGAAATCCATCCGCGGGTAGACCGAGTACGGGTGCGCCTTGCGCACGTCGTAGTTCACTCCGCAGGCGCGCAGGCAAGGACCGGTGAAGCCCCAGTCGAGCGCCTCCTCGGCGCCGATCACGCCGATGTCGCGCGTGCGGTCGACGAAGATGCGGTTGCGCGTGAGCAGGACGTCGATCTCGTTGGTCAGCTCCACCACGCGCGGCAGGCACTCGAGCAGCTTCTCCCCCCAGCCGGGCGGCAGGTCGTTGGCGCAGCCGCCGACGCGCATCCAGCTCACCGTGACGCGCGCGCCGGACAGCTCGGCGATGCGGTCCCAGAGCAGCTCGCGCGCCTCGATGGCGTAGAGGAAGACGGTGAAAGCGCCCAGCTCGAGACCGATGGCGCCGATGCAGGTGAGGTGGTC
>DASWGI010000003.1:0-10392 GCA_036393835.1 Myxococcales bacterium
ACCAGCGGGAAACCGCCCAGCGGCCCCTCCTTCGCCGCATCGCGGATGCCGTGCTCGACCGAGGAGATGAACTGCCGGGGGATGACCCCGCCCACGATCGCGTCCTCGAACTGCACCCCCGAGCCGCGCGGCAGCGGCTCCATCTCGATGTGGCAGTCCCCGTACTGCCCGCGCCCGCCGCTCTGCCGCTTGTACTTCCCTTGCGCCTTGGCGCGGATCAGCACCGTCTCGTGGTAGGCCGGGTGCGGCAGCTCGAGGTGCACGTCGACGTCGAACTTCCGCTTGAGCTTCTCGACCGCCACCTCGATGTGCACCTGCCCCATGCCCTTGAGGAGCGTCTCGTTCGTCTCGGGGTCGCGCGTCAGCTCGAGCGAGGGGTCCTCCTCGAGCAGCTTGTGCAGCGCCACCCCGGCCTTCTCCTCCTGCTCGCGGTCGATCTTGAGCGCGTAGGAGATGACCCGCTGGGGCTTGCCGATCAGCTCCAGCCGCATCGGCGCGTCGGCCGCGGTCAGCGTGTCACCCACGTGCACGTCGCGCAGCTTCATCAGGCCGATGATCTCGCCCGCCGACGCGCTGGGGATCTCCGCGGTGTGGTTTCCGTCGATCCGATAGAGGTGCGCGAGGATCTCCTCGGTGTTGGTGCGCGGGTTGTAGAGCTTCTGCCCGGTCTTCACCTGCCCCGAGAAGACTCGGCACGCGCTGAGCCGCCCGACGAAATGGTCCACCGTGTTGCGGAAGGCGAGCAGCGTCGGCGCCTGGTCGGCGCGCGCCGCCCGCACCACTTCTTTTCCGTGGCCGTCCTTGCCCTTGATCTCGCGCCGCGAGGTGGGGTCGGGCAGGTAGCGGACCATGGCGCTGGCCAGATCGCGCACGCCCACTCCCGGGCGCGCCGCGCAGGCCAGCACCGGCAGGAAGCGCCTGCCCAGCACCGCGTGCGCGAGCGCTTCCTGGAGCTGCTCCTCGCCGGGCTCCTGCCCGTCCAGGTACTTCTCCAGGAGCACGTCGTCGGTCTCCGCCACCGCCTCCACCAGGCGCGTGCGCAGCTTCTTCGCGTCGGCCAGGAGCTGCTCGGGGATGTCCTCCTCGATGTACCCGCCGAACTTCCCGTCCTGCCTTCGCGCGTACGTGTGGGCGCGCATGGTGACGAGGTCGACGACCCCGCCGAAGGAGTCGCCCAGCCCGATGGGCAGCTGCAACGCGATGGGCTTGGCCTTGAGCGTCTTCTCGATGTCGTCCAGGGCGCGCAGGAAGCTGGCCCGGTCCTTGTCGAGCTTGTTCACGCAGGCGATGAGCGGTAGCGAACGCTCCGCCGCCATTTCCCAGTGCGCTTCCGTCTGGTGCTTCACGCCGCTGACCGCCGAGACGAGCAGCAGGCCGCCCTCGACGACGGCCAGGGACCGGTCGGTGTCGGTGAGGAAGTCCGAGAACCCGGCGGTGTCGAGCAGGTTCAGCAGCACGCCGTCGTGCTCGGCGTAGGTGACGTGCGTCGCCACGGTGAAGTTCCGCTTGGCCTCCTCGGGCTCCGCGTCGAGGTGGCTGGTCGACCCGTCCTTGCTGGCCCTCGCGGGAGCGTCGTGCCGGAGCAGGGCTTCCGTGAGGGCCGTCTTTCCAGCGCCATCGTGCGCGATCACCGCGACGTTGCGAATCTGCTTTGGATCGAGCATGGCAGTCTCCGGGTAGGCCGCTAGACTAGATCAACCCTCGCACCGTTGTACCGGACGCCCCATGAAACCTGTTCGCCTTGCGGCGCTCACGCTGGTGTGCGCTTCCTCGGCCGCGGCCCAGGAGCGCTCCCCCACCTCGGGAATCCCGCTGCCGTCCGGGAGCTTCGCGCTCACCGACGACGCCACCGCGCTGGCCAGGAATCCGGCCGGCCTCGGGTTCACCCGGGGAGTCCTGCTGGAGTACGCCAACGAACGGGGCTATCGCGACGGCATGCCGCGCGCGGACGGCGCCTACCTGTCGCTGGGCGGCTGGGGCGGCGCGATCGGCGCCTCGCTCGAATGGCTGCACGCCGGCTCGGAGTGCACCGTGCTGACGCCGTGCTCGCGACGGTTCACCCTGGGCGGCGCGCTCGGCGGCAGGTTCCTCGCCGTCGGAGCGGCGCACCACGGCTTCTCCAGCAGCGAGAGCGCGGACCTGGACCGGCTCGGTTCCTGGGACGTGGGCGCGCTGGCCCGGCCGCTGCGCTGGCTCTCCCTGGGCTACACCGCCCTCGACGTGAACGCGCCCCGGCTGGGCGCCGCCCAGCTTCCGCGCCGCCATGTGGCGGCGGTGGCGGTCCGGCCGCTGCGCGAGCAGCTCACGCTGGCGGCCGACGCCACCTTCCGCTCGTGCACCGACGACGCCCGGCCTTGCGGGGTCGAGCATCCAGACTGGGCGTTCACCGGCGAGGCGCGCCTCATCCAGGGCCTGCAGCTCGTCGGCCAGGTGGGCCTTTCGGACGGGGGGACCTTTTCCGGACAGGTCGGGGTGCAGGTCGACCTGGGCCGGTTCGGGGTGCGGAGCGCGGCGAGCTTCCCCGGCGCGGACGCGACCGGCAGCCAGCTCACCGTGCTCCGCCTGTCGTCCTCCGAGTACCCCGGGCTGCCCATCCCGCGGCGGCGGGCGGTGGAGCTGGACCTGGACCGCGCGCTCCGCCGGTCTGCCTCCGGAGTCGTCGGCCTGCTGCTCGGGGAGACCCACCGGGACCCGCTCGCCTTGACCATCGAGGAGCTGCACCGGCTGGCCCGCGACCCCCAGGTGAAAGCGGTCGTCCTGCGGTCGGGCGGGCTCCCGCTCGGCGGGGGCCGCAGCGAGGAACTCCGGAGCGGAATCGAGGAGTTGCGCGCTGCCGGGAAGAAGGTGGCCTTTTACTTGGAATCGGCCGGAGACCTCGACTATAGTGTCGCTTCTGCGGCCGACAGGGTCTATGCGGCCCCGCAGGCGGTCCTGGCGGTCAACGGTTTCTCCGCGACGGCGCTCTTTGCCGCCGCGGGCCTCGACAAGCTCGGTGTGAAGGCGGAGTTCGTCCGCGTCGGCGCCTACAAGAACGCGCCGGACCTCTTCACCCGCAGGGACATGTCGAGCGAGCAACGTGAGGTGATGAACGCTCTTCTGGACGACGTCTTCGGCCGCTACGTGCGGCGCGTCACCCAGGCGCGGCACCTCGACGAGGAGAAGTTCCGGCGCCTCCTGGATCGCGGGCTCCTGACGCCCCAGGAAGCGCAGGCGCAAGGGCTGGTCGACGGGCTCGTGTACCCGGACCAACTCGAGGAGGAGGTAGGCAAGCTGGCCGGCGGGCACGTCGCGCTCGAGCAGGTGGGGACGCAGCCTCCCTCGGTGCGGAGTCCCCGCTGGACGCCGCCGCCCACGGTGGCGGTGGTGCGGGTGGAGGGAAACATCGCCCGCGGAGAAGGGGGAGCCGACCCGCTCGGGGTGGTGGAGGTGGCGGGCTCGGAGTCGATCGCGCGGCGCATCCACCGCCTCGCGGACGACCCGTCGGTGAAGGCGATCGTGGTGCGGATCGACTCGCCCGGCGGCGACGGCAGCGCCTCGGACCTCATCTGGCGGGAGCTCGTGCGGGCCCGCAAGGAGAAGGGCAAGCCGGTGGTGGCGAGCATGGGGGACGTGGCCGCGTCGGGCGGCTACTACGTCGCGGTGGCGGCGGACGAGATCTACGCCGAGCCCTCGACGGTGACCGGCTCGATCGGCGTGTTCGTGGGGAAGTTCGACCTGGAAGAGCTCTACCGGGAGCTGGGCCTGAAGCTGGTGACCAACAAGCGGGGCAAGAGCGCGGACCTGTTCTCCACCGCGCGCGCGTTGACGGACGAGGAGCGCCGCACCCTGCAGGGCTGGGTGGAGGCCTTCTATGACCAGTTCGTGGATCGCGTGGCCGAAGGGCGCCACCTGCCGCGCGAGCGGGTCGACGAGCTGGGCCGCGGCCGGGTGTGGACCGGCCACCAGGCGCTGGAGCGCGGGCTGGTCGACAAGATGGGCGGCCTGCGCGAGGCCATCGAGGCCGCCAAGGCGCGCGCCGGCCTCGCTCCCGACGAGCCGGTGCTGCTCGACGACCAGGGCAAGCGCGAGGTGAGCTTCCTGCCCGCCCTGCAGGTCCTTCCCGGCTCGTTGCGGCCGCTGTCCGCGCGGGCGCTGCGCGCGCTCTCGCTCCTGGGAGAGCCCGGGACGCTCCGGGCGGTCCTCCCGTTCGATCTCGAGGTGAACTGAGTGCCTGCATCGGTCCTGATCGTCGAGGACGAGGAGAGCGCCTCGCGACTGATCGCCACCATCTGCTCGGAGCTGGGCCTGCGGACGCAGGCCACGCGCTCCGGAGCGCAGGCGAAGGACTTCCTCGTCCAGGCGGCGCGGGCGAATCAGCCCTTCTCCGCGGTGGTGCTCGACCTGGTGCTGGCCGAGCTGGACGGGTTCCAGGTGGGCCAGTTCGCGCGCGGGCAGCCCTGGGGCGCGCACCTGCCGCTGATCGTGGTGAGCGGGGTCTACAAGCAGCCCAACGCGGAGCTGGTGGCGCGCCTGAAGCCGCACGCCTACTTCGCCAAGCCGTTCGAGATCTCGCGCGTGCGCGACGCGCTGGTTACGGCCTGCAACGTGCCGGGCGTCGCCACCGCGGTGGAGGGCGATCTCGCCCAGAAACCGCCGGCCGCGCTGCTGGTCGAGCTGCTTCGCCAGAAGGCCAGCTCGCTCCTGACGCTGACGCAGGACACGACCGTGCGGCTGATCCACTTCGAGAAGGGCCAGGTCCGCTTCGCGCAGAGCTCGGTGAAGGGCGAGCTCGCGGGCGCTTCCCAGGTCGCTGCGGGGATCGTCAAGCAGGCTTCCTTCGACCGCGCGGTGGCCTTCGCCAAGCAGAACAAGGTGGCCCTGCACGAGGCGCTGGCCTACTCGCGCGTGCTCACGCCCGAGCAACTCAAGCAGGCGCTCAAGCAGCAGACGGTGGAAGCGTCGGTGAACGGGCTGGCCTGGACGAGGGGGACCTTTCGCGTCGATCCGCAGTCGGCGGAGCAGCTCGCTGCGGTCCCCGAGGCGCGCGTAAGCCCGGTGGCGCTGGTGCTGGAGGCGGCGAAGCGGTTCGGCGCCCACGGCGCCGCGCGCGGCTGGCTGGAAGGGCGCGCGCAGCAGCAGATGAGCCGCTCGCCCGAGCTGGAGCGCGAGATGTTCGCGGTGAAGACGGCCTGGCCGGGCGAAGGCGTGACGCCGCTCGCCACCAACCAGAGGTCTGTGCGGGAGGCGCTCTCGCGGGTGAAGCCGGCCGAGCTGCCGCTGCTCCTGTGGCTGTGCCAGAGCGGGCTCGTCGCCCTCTCGGAGGAGGCCAAGGCCGCGGCCCCCTCGGCCAAGGCGGCCGCTCCCGGCCCCGAGGACGAGGACACGGGCAAGTCGTTCACGCCCGACGAGGACTGGTCCCGGCGGGTGCTCTTCGCCGAGCGCGACCGCCTGCGGGACGCGAATCATTACGAGGTCCTGGGCGTCCAACCTGTGGCGACCCCGGACGAGATCAAGGCCGCGTACATCGTGGCGGCGAAGCGGTTCCATTCGGACGCGTTCCCTGGCCAGGAGCTGGGCTCGGCGCGGAGGGTGGCCGAGGGTCTGTTCTCGCGCGTCAGCGAGGCCAACACCGTGCTCGCCAATGCATCGAGCCGCGCCGATTACGACGTCTACCTCGATCGCAGGGCGAAGGGCCTGCCCACCGACGTGGGCGCGATCCTGAGGGCGGAGGGGATCTTCCAGAAGGGCGAGACGCTCTTCAAGGCGGGCAAGTTCGAGGACGCCGAGAGCGTCTTCCGCGAGGCGATCGCGCTCAATCACGCCGAGGCGGAGTTCCACGCGTACCTGGGAATGTGCATCTACCGGGGGCGGGGCAAGGCGCAGGAGGCCCTCGAGCTGGTCGGCAAGGCGCTGGACATGGACCCGCGGCTACGCAGCGCGACCGTCTTCGCCGCCCAGTTGCACGAGGCGCTGGGAGACGTGGAGAAGGCGAAGTCCCTCTTGCGGAAGGCCATCGCGAAGGATCCGGATTTCGACGCGGCGAAAGGCGAGCTGTCGCGGATGAGGCGCGTTCCCGCGGAGCAGAAGAAGAGTTTCCTCGATCGTTTGCTCAAGAAGTGAGTCCGCGGCTCGAAGACGAGCCGCGCAAGGTGGAGTGACCAGATGAACGGTGAAGGACAGCGGCCCCCCAACAACGAGCCCCAGGCCCAGGCGCACGACGCGCCCGAGCCGGGCAACGCGCGGTACCCGCAGCACGCCCCCAACGGCCAGCAGCAGCAGCAGCAGCAGCAGCAGCAGCAGCAGCAGCAGGGAGAAGGCGGCGGCGGGCGGCGCCGGTTCCGCCGGCAGCGGCGCGGCGGGCGCGGTCGCGGACGGAACAAGGGGCAGCACCACCAGAACGTGCCGGCCCCGCTCGATGCGCAGGGGCGGATCCTGGACGTGGAGAACGAGCTGTCGCCCGACGACGGCGGCCCCGACGCGGTGCCCCAGCCGGGCGAGCCGCAGGCGCTCGCCGCGGCGGGCGAGCCGCAGGGCTCGCAGACGGGCGCGGACATCGCCGGTGGCCCTTCCGCGCCGCCCCAGGGTGGCGCCGAGGCGCAGCAGGGCCAGCCGCAGGGCGGGCCGCAGCAAAGGCCGCAGCAGCAGGGTCAGCACCGCCAGCAGCAGCAGCAGAGGCCGCAGCCGCGGCAGGAGCCGCCCGTCGCCATCGAGGGCGTGCTGGACGTCGACCACCGCGGCAACGGGCGGCTGCGCAGCGCGAAGCTGAACTTCCTGCCCCAGCCGGACGACCCGGACGTGCCGCGCCACCTGATCGAGCGCGACCGCCTGCGGGAGGGCTCGCTCATCACCGGCCAGGCGGTGCGCCGCAACGGGCGCCTGCAGCTCATCCGGACCGAGACGGTCGAGGGGCTCCCGCCACAGCAGGCCGCCGCGCGCACGCTCTTCCAGAACCTCACCGTGATCGATCCCGACGACCGCCTGGTGATGGAGACCACGCCGAAGGAGACGCTCACGCGCGTCATCGACATCGTCTCGCCCATCGGCCTGGGCCAGCGCATGCTGATCGTCTCGCCTCCCAAGGCGGGCAAAACGATCATGTTGCAGAAGATGTGCCTCGCCATCTCGGCCAACCGGCCCGAGGTCATCCAGTTCGTGCTGCTGGTCGACGAGCGGCCGGAGGAGGTCACCGACTTCCGCCGCACGGTGAAGGCAGAGGTGTTCGCCTCGTCCGCCGACCGGCCCACCGAGGAGCACCTGCACGTCGCCGAGATGGCGCTCGAGCGCGCCAAGCGTCTCGTCGAGGGGGGCAAGGACGTGGTGATCCTGCTCGACTCGATCACCCGTCTCTCGCGCGCCTACAACAAGGAGGTCGAGTCCTCCGGGCGCACCCTCTCGGGCGGCGTCGACTCGCGCGCGCTGGAGCGGCCCAAACGGCTCTTCGGCGCGGCCCGCAACGCCGAGGAGGGCGGCTCGCTGACCATCCTCGCCACCGCGCTGGTCGACACCGGGTCGCGCATGGACGAGGTGATCTTCGAGGAGTTCAAGGGCACCGGCAACGCCGAGATCAACCTCGACCGCCAGCTCGCCGAGAAGCGCATCTGGCCGGCCATCAACATCCAGACCTCCGGCACCCGCAAGGAGGAGAAGCTCTTCTCCCAGCACGAATACGAGAAGGTGAAGAAGCTCCGCGGCGCCTTGTTCGCGCTCAAGCCGGTCGAAGCGATGGAGCGGCTGCTGAAGTCGGTGTCGGAGTTCAACTCGAACGCGGAGTTTTTGGAAGCGATCTAGCCGCCGACCCTCGGCTAGAGCATCGTATTCGTATTGGCCGACGTTGCGGGCACCACCTGCAGCACGTCCCAGTGCTCCACGATCTTCCCGTTCTCGTCGAACCGGAAGATGTCGATGCCTGCCCAATCCTTGTCCTTATATCCCGGCCACTCCTGATGGCAGTGCAGGACGACGTGATTGCCTTCCGCAAACGCGCGTTTGAAATGAACGCGTTTGCCCGGATACTCTCTCGCCATCTTCTCGAAGTACGCGATGAACGCCTCTTTCCCGTCGGCAACGTGCGGGTTGTGCTGGATGTAGACCGCTCCGGCAAACCTCTCCATGGCCTGCCGGGGCTGGCACTGGTTGAACATCAAGTCGTAGAAGGCCATGGCGGCCTTCTTGTTGCGTTCAAGCTGTTCGTTCATCGTCTTCGTCCTTCGCGCGACTGAGTGGCTTCACGTCCCAGATGAAGCCTTCGATGCGCCGCTGCGAACCATCGCGGTCGAGAAGGACGGTACCCGGTACTCCTTTCCTGTCAACGACGGCCGGCCCGCCCGCGGCTGCTGCCGCGGTGAGCGCCGCCACGACGGCCTGCAGATCGTCGTGGGTGGCCACCGAGGTGTCCGGCAGCCGGTAGGCGGCGACGAGGGAGCTCACATACGGTTGCAGATCCGGCTTCCTGCCCTTGCCTGGCAGAGGGGCAAGTCCGCTCGAGCGCCATGCGGAGGTGGGAAAGCACTCGAGAATCACGTACCCGCTTCGCCTGTCTGGAACGGCCGCCGGATCGGCGAGAGCGACGCCAGGTCTAGCGAGCAGGCTCGCGAACACGTCGATCGAGAACTCGATCCACTTGCGCTGGGTGCCCGGGAACGTCCGCGGATACGCTCCCGTCTTCCCTTGCGTCCGGCACGCGTACTCGCAGCGACGCCCCACGCCGGGCGCTCCCTCGGGTGTCGCCGGATCCCGCCATCCCTGCGGCCCGTCCATCGCGACCGCGCACACGGTTTCGCGTTTCGCGAATGCGTCGATCGCATCGGCGAGCGCCTCCGCCGTGAGCGGGATCGCCGGCCACGAGACCGCGCCCGCGTTCACACGCGTGAAAACGTTCGCCTCGTCGTCGAACCGTATCGTAGCGCTGCCGACCGAACTCCACTTGGAGCTTGCCAGATCGATCCCCAACACCGTGCGGATCATCCGGCTCTCCTCGTCGCGCCTCCGCGCTCCCACCCCGCGCGAAGAAGCCACGTACGTGGCTCGACCACCAGAGGCGGATCCACTCCGGTCCAAGCCTTGTCATGTTCGGCCGCGGACGAATACGGGTCCACGTGTTCTCGCGCGATGCACGCTCCCCAACTCGCCGCGTGGTGGAAGTAGTTTCCGAGCACGTACGCAACGGCGCGCGCCACCTCCGTGGGGCTGCGCAGCACGTGTGCGTGGTAGCGCTCCCGGAACACCGCCCCGCTCCGCTGCATCACGCGGTTGAGGCCCTTCGCCATCCGGATCGCCAGCCCCTGCATCCCGCGCGCGAGTGCCACCTCATCCGCCACCTCGACGATCAGGTGGAGGTGGTTTCCCTGCACGCTGAAGTGCACGAGGCTGAAGCCAAAGCGGTCCTTCCCTGCTGCGAATCCGCGCGCCAACGCACGGAAGCAGCGCCTGCTCCGGAGGTTCCACACCTCGTCGCGCACGCGCAGCGTGACGTGAACGGGATGCCTGGGCGCCAGCTTCGGCCGTGCACGGTGCGGGACTGCGTGCCGTCCGCTCCGCGGCCGACCTGCGCCCGGGCGATAGCCACCCCGCCCGCGATACTTCAGTGCCAACTCCGTCTGTCGTGCGCGCGCGCTCATTGAATTGGGGCAGATATTATCGAAGGGGTCCGACATCGAAGAGCCGCACTGCTTGCGTCGACCTCGGCACTCGTCTACGAGAAACCAATGACGAAGCCGACCGCTCAGGCGGTGAGCGAACTCCTGCGCGCAGCCGTTGCGAAGCTCGATGAGTCGGTTCGAGTGGTTCAGGGCGCTGCGCCATCTGAGTTCGAGGCATATCGCCGGGCCGTTGGCAGGATCATGGGCGCCATCTACCTGGACCTGCTGACCCCTTTGTACGCGCAATACCCTGAAATCGACCCGGAGAAGGCCTGATACGCAGTGCACGCTGCCCGACCCGATCACCGCCGGAACGCCGAACGGATCCCCGCGCCGAGCACCGTGGCCGGGTGCAGCAGCAACATGCCGAGGCGGCCGCCCAGCGTGGTCGGCTCCGACAAGACGCCGAGCTGGCGCAGGACGGTGGCGCGGTCGTAGTAGATCCGCTCGCCGAGCATGCGGTCGTTCTCGTCGAAGGTGAAGACGGCGCAGAGGGAGAACTCGAGGTGGCGGCCGGTGGCGGGGAGGCCGCGCCAGGAGCCGAGATGCGTGCCCGTGATCAGCACCTCGAGGACGATCGCGTCGGGGCTGACGTGCCGCTTCTTCACCTCGATGTGCATATCCGGCGCGGCGCGGAAAAGGCCGGCGTAGTACTCGCGCACCGCACCCAGCCCGTCGTGGCGCTCGCCCCACGGCCCGTCCTCGTACACGGCGTTGCCGCCGAAGGTCGAGAGCAGGCCGTCGAGGTCGTGCCGGTTCTCGTGCCGGACGTGCT
>DASWGI010000004.1:0-3230 GCA_036393835.1 Myxococcales bacterium
AGCGACCCGTCGTGGCCGGTGTTCATGGCCTGCAGCATGTCGAGCGCCTCGCCGCCGCGGCACTCGCCCACCACGATACGGTCGGGGCGCATGCGGAGCGAGTTGCGGACCAGGTCGCGGATCGTCACCGCCCCCTTGCCCTCGATATTCGGCGGCCGCGATTCGAGCTGGACCCAATGCTCCTGGGAGAGCTGCAGCTCCGCAGCGTCCTCGATGGTGACGATGCGCTCCCCGGAGGGGATGTAGCCGGAGAGTACATTGAGTAGAGTCGTCTTGCCGCTGCCGGTCCCGCCGGAGACGACCAGGTTGCGCCGCGCCTTCACGCAGGCGTCGAGGAACTCGGCCATGGCCGGGGTCATCGAGCCCAGCTCCACCAGGTCCAGCGCGGTGAGCAGGTCGCGCTTGAACTTGCGGATGGTCAGCGCCGGTCCCTTGAGCGCGAGCGGCGGGATGATGGCGTTCACGCGCGACCCGTCGGGCAGCCGCGCGTCGACCAGCGGGGAGCTCTCGTCCACGTGGCGCCCCAGCGGCGCGACGATCCGCTCGATCGCGCCCAGCACCGCGCGCGGCGAGCTGAAGCCCTTCTGCGCCCGCTCCAGGCGTCCGGAGCGCTCGACGTAGACCTCCGACGGCGCGTTCACCATGATCTCGGTGACCGAGTCGTCGGCCAGGTAGATCTCCAGCGGTCCGAGGCCGAGGGCCTCGTTGAGCACGTCCGAGACCAGCTCGTCGCGGTCGAGGTGCGCGTCCAGCTCGCCTGCCGCATCCATCTTGCCCACGATCTGGCGGATGGCGCCCTCGGTCTTGTCGCGCAGCTCCTGCTTGCCGAGGGCGTCGAGGTCGAGGCGGCGCAGGTCCATCGCCTCGATCAGGCGATCGTGCACCAGGCTCAGCGTCCGGCCGTGATCCGGGACGGCCGCGGGATGACCGTCGCCTCGCGCGGGGCGGCCTGCAGGCGCGCGCGCGGGCGGCTTCGACGACGGAACGGCGGACGCCGACCGGGGCGAAGGCGTGGTGTCCGCGACCCGGGACATCCGCAGCTTCCCTGGCGCCGAGGTCGGCGTCGAGTCCTCCTCCGCGGGAGGAGCGGGGCGCTCGGCGCCGCGGTGGGTCGCCTCCTCACCGAGGTAGGTGGGCGCGTCCTCCTCCGCGGAGTCGGGAGGCTGCTCCGCGCCGCCGTCGGCGAAGTCCGCGGGCTCGCCCAGGTCAGGGGGCTCGACGTTGAGGATGAAGTCGCCGATGTAGACGGTGTCCGAGGGCTGGATGACCTGCGGGCCGGCCAGCTTCTTGCCGTTCACGTAGGTGCCGTTGGTGCTCTTCAGGTCGAGGACGATGATCTTGCCGTCCTTGACGACGATCTTGGTGTGCTTCTTGGAGATGTTCCCCTTGGGGAGGCAGATGTCGTTCTCGTCGACGCGCCCGACGGTGATCTCCTCGGCGTCGAAGTCGAGCCGCTGGGTCGGGCCGCCCTTCTCGGTGAGGATGACGCTGAATCCCATGTCCAAGCTCCCCCTCGCCGGCGCGGCCTACAAAGCATTCCATAATGTCCGCGCGGTGAAAAGCGCAGCCCCGCCGAATACGGCGGCGACTGGACGAGGTCCTCCGCGCGCCGGAAGCCCACCGTCAATCGAAGAGGCTGAAGGAGACGGAGGAAGAGGCGTCCTGGTAGGCCTTGCGGCCGCCCTGGATCAGCTCCTGGACGCGGTCCGAGGCGGGCGAAACCAGCCGCGGCGTCACATAGATGGCGAGCTGCGTCTTGCGCTCGACGAACTGGCGGCTCTTGAAGAGCTCGCCCAGGATGGGGATCGAGCCCAGGAGCGGCACCTTGGAGACCTCCTTCGCCTCGTCGTAGTTGAACAGTCCGGAAAGGACGATGGTTTCTCCGTCCTTCACGGCCACGTTCGTCCGCACCTCCCGCAGCCGGAGGCCGGGTACGTCGAATCCGTTGGCGCGGACGGACAAGGCGCGGTCGACGTCGCTCACCGCGGCATAGATCTCGGTCGCGATGGTGCCGCCGCGGCCGGCGGTCGGAGTGATCTGGAGGATGATCCCGAACTTCTTGAACTCGACAGCGAACTGGTTCTGGGTGGCGACCAGGAGCGGGATCTCGCCTCCGGCCGTGAACTCGGCCTTCTCGCCGCTCGCGCACAGCAGCCTGGGCTGCGAGAGGATGCGTTGGTACCCGTCGTCGAACCGCGCTCCCACCGAGAAGTCCGCGGATGCCGACAGCGTGCCCGCGATGGAGTGCACGGGCTGGGTGCCGGAGTCGCCCGGGAGCGGGCGGACCACCTGGTACACGGCGCCGGAGCCCGGGCCCGAGACGAGCTGCAGCGGCGGCTTGACGCCCAGCACCTTGTTCTGGTCGTAGGCCACCTCCACGAACTCCACCTCGACGAGCACCATCCGCCGGCTGCCCACGGTGAGCAGGTTCTCCGCCTTCTCGCCCAACGCCTTGACGACCAGGTCGGCCTTCGCGAGGTCCTCCTTGGACTCGACCTGGCCTTCCAGGAGCACGGCGCCGCCGACCACCGTGGCCTGCGCGCCCTCGAGGCCGGCGCGCTGGAAAGCGCGGTTGATGGACTCGGCGGCGAGCCGCTTCGCGCTCGAGGAGGGCCGCACGAACGAGCTGACTTGTGGATACAGCGAGAGGACCTGCTGGACGCGTGCCTGGTCGTCGGCGGTGAGGGTCTCGCCGTCCAGGTAGACGCGGTCGCCCACCACGCGGACGCGGATCCCTTCCCGGTCGCCGAGCAGCGCGCGGATCTCGCTGATCACCTCGCGCGGGTCCTGCTTGCGCACCACCACCGCGTAGCTCAGGCGAAGGGCAGAGCGCCGCCAGACCAGCAGGCTGGTCCGTCCCTCGCCGACTCCCGTGAGGAGGAGCTCGTTCCCGCCGCCCACCTGCTTGACGTCGGCCACCTCCGTGTCCCCGATGGCCACGCGCTGCACGTCCGGCACGGACAAGGTCTTCTGCTGCCCGACCCCCAGGTGGATGGTCCCGCCGTCGCTCTGTGCGAGCGCCACGGCGGGCGCGAGCGCGAGCAGGGCGGAGGCGATGCGGCAGTGCGGCTGTCCGGTCACGGCACGTCGCTCCCGGTTGCGAGATCGAGGCGACGGTAGCGGACGCCGTCTCGCGCGGGAATCGGGCAGTTGCCCTCTGGGCCGCCGCGCGTCCCTGGCGGCTGCGTTCAGGGAAAGCGGTTGCCGAGGAGGAACGCGGCAACGGTCCC
>DASWGI010000005.1:0-13590 GCA_036393835.1 Myxococcales bacterium
GCTTGCCTCCGGCGAGTAGCCTGCCGACGCGATGCTCGACGACGTAACCGGTATCCGCTCCATCGCTGAACCAACTCTACTACGGCGTTAAGGTCGGCACGCGCCGGCATGGAGCGCCGGCGCCTGACACAGTAGTGTTAGTCAAGGCGTATTGCGCCAAGGCGTGGAACGGGTGGTTCGGATTCGTTAAGGCATTGGACAATACCGCTGCCTGGGTCGGGTTGTTGCGTATCCACACTTCCCATCGAGTCATGGCTTCTCCGAAATCTGAAGAACGTCGAACACGCGGCCGACGAGCTGCGGCTCGCCGTGCAGGACGTGGCGCAGGCGCTCGACCAGCAGATCCGCTGCAGCCGGCATGGAGTTGAGGCAGACCAGCGCCGCGTTGAGCTGCGTCTCGGCGATCTCGTCCGCGCGCTTTCGTGCGACCTTCTCCTGCGCCTGCTCCTCGACGCTAGTAAGCGCGAAGTCCGCGGGGTCCATATAGCGCTCGCAGTGGAGCGGGTTGTCGTCCGTGTGAAGACGGCAATGGCCTGCCCCTTTGCCGACGTGCCCCGCTCTCTGGCAGTGACAGAAGCCGCACAGGTCCTCTGCCGCCCGGGCCTGGACCATGACTTCGCGGAAGGTTGGGAGGGCGCTCACTTCGGCAGCCCCAGATCGTGAAGCTCGCCGGCAACGTTCTTCAAGGAGACGCCGGCATGATGACCGACCCGCTCCAGCAAGTAGGCCGCTTCCGGCCGGGTGAGCAAGGACAACTTGACGTGCAAGCTGTCTCTCACCGCCCGGCGCAAGGACGCCCTGGCCTCCGCGTCCGCATGGTCGGTGAGGATGCGCTGGCGCATCTCTTCCTTGTGGACGGCCACGCTGGCGTGGCAGGGGCAGGAGCGCGTCTCGTCTCCGGGCTCGATCTCGGGCAGCTTTACGCTCATTGCTCCTCCACCTCCGCCGTCTCCACCTTGGGCAGCCTGGCGGACAGCTCCTCGAGCTGCTTCTGCATCGCGGCGATCTGCGCGTCTCGCGACTCCAGCTCCTTGCGCATGTCGTTGAGCGGCGCTTCTCCGGCAGCCGCGGCGAGATAGTCCTGTACCCTGCGTCGCAGTTGCTGGAAGCCCATGAACTTCTGCCCGTTGACATCGCTCATCGCGGCCAGCTGCTCGGCCGTCTTGACGCCCATGTGCTTGAACTCCTCGCGCTGCACCATGCCCAGGAAGGGCAGCTCGTCGAGAGGAGTACCGAGCGCGGGCGCTGTCTCGCCTTTCTCGAACGCCTCCCACTCGGGCTTGAACCTGAATTTGTCCGCCTCGCGCATCGGGCGGGAGCGCTGCTCGGCGGTGTCGCCGGGGATCCCGAGCGTGATGAAGATCTCCTCCCGGTAGATAGGCCGGCCAGCGCCGGGCTTGCGCACCCTCACGTCACGGCGGCGCTCGGGATCCCACTCGATGTCCAGGAACCCCTCGCTGGCGTCCTTGTCGTAGACCGCCTTCTTGAAGAAGCGGGCGGAGATCGCGTCGCGCTGGAAGATGTTGCTCCGCTCTTGCTGATCGATGGCGAACTGGGGGTCCGACTGATCCAGATACATGGGCATTATTGAGTCTCCTTTGTCACGGCTTCGAGGAATCCACTGCAACCGCAGAGAGAGCTGCTTCCAATGATTGGATGCGCGCAGCCACGCCGACCGTGGACCTCACGCGGATGAAAACAGAGCGGCCGGCTGCAGTAGCCCCTCACCATGATCATCGGGTGCAGGGCCAGGCTCGCCAGGGCCAGGTCACGAGGGCCGGACACTGGAGCCTCGTAATAGGAGTCAGCCGGAGGAGCGTCCGGCAAGGCCGCTGCGGCGGGCGCTGGCGCACGCCACCCGACACCGTGTCCGTTTGCCTCGCCCGAATCGCTGCGCGCGTCCTGGAGCGCGCGCGGCTTGCCGTAGTCAGGATCGCAAGTCGAGCAGGCGTGGCCGGATGCCTTGTGGCACTCGCATGCTATGTCGATGCAGCCGAGGCGGATGCGGATGGTCATCCGCACCGCGTCTCCGTCCGGGTGACGTGCTGGGCAGCGCGGGCGTTCCGCGGCGCACTCGGCATCCGCGGCCAGGTCCTCGGCACACGTCCGGGTGACGTGCATGATGGGCCGACCAGCAAGACGAGCGTCCGGGCTGCTCTTGCCGCAGGTACAGAGTTGGGCACGCATCTGCGCCTGCAACTCGGCGAACTCCAGCTTGAGCCTGGCGAACTCCTTACGCATCGGACCGCACCCCGGAGGCGGGCAGGTGCCGAGCTGTGGTGGCGATCACGTTGCCGGTGGCGAACGCGGCCCGCATGGTGGCGATCTCCGCCTGCATTGTGTCGAGCGCGCGCCGCTCATGCTCCCGATCGACCACGCCGAGCATCGTCTGCAAGACGTAGCAGCGGGCCTTCGCCGGCTCCGGCTGCACGGTCCCGTCCTTCAGGCCGCGCAACGTCTGCGCCAGCTCCGTCCAGACGCCGGTGAGCTTCCCGAAGGGGAGCCGCGCGCCGCGCTTCTTCTTCTCCGCGGTCATGCCTTGACCGGCTCCGGCGCGGGGCGCTCGAGCAGCGCCAGGTCGGCCATCGGGAGCACCAGCGCCACCGGCTTCCCCCGGCAGGTGACCACGAAGCGCTCGCTCGCGTAGCGCACCCGGCCCATCAGATCGGAGAAGCCTCGCGCGGCTTCCTTGCTCGGTAGCGTCGTCATGCGCCCTCGGCGGCTAGTGCCACTGTGTTGCAATAGCCCGCGGGGCCGAGGAGTACAACTCGCGGCGGGGCTAGAAGATCACTCCATCGCACGTTTGAGGATCTTGAGGATCTAGGTCTGTTCTCAGAGGAGAAACTAGATCCTCAACCTAGATCCTCATTTGCGGATCTTGAGGGTCTACCTTCATGGTTAGCGAAACCAAGACAGCCCGCGCTCCCCACACAGCGAGGACGGCTTACATGGCGGTCAGAACGAGGCTAGAAATGCGCCGCGGCGAGCGAAACGGCGGGGCCCCCAGAGGGGCGATGGCCATTCGGTGGCCAAGTTGCTTCCCCGTGTGACCGGAAGACGTGGACACCAACACCCACGCCGAGGACGCAAGCGGCCGAGTTGTCCATGCTTGTCCACGTAGCCTGGCCAGGCGTGGACAGGTTCGGCAGTCCCAGAGGTACTGGTCGGGGGCCTTGACGAACAGCCGCGCGATCCAGGGGACCTCGGGGTGGATCACGTACCGCTCCGCCGGGAGAAGGCGGCCTCCCATGGTGAGCTCGCCGACCTGGTCGCGCGAGATGCTGACCGTGACGGCGCGGGGCTTGGTGGTGAAGACGACCGCAGTCAGCTCGATCTTCTCGCCCTTGTCGAGGCGCTCGGTGAGGTTCCTCACCGCGTACATGAAGCCGACGCCGGCGAAGGCGTCCCGGGTGCCGTCGAGGTGGTCGTCCCAGGTGTCGACGCCGTCGCCGCTGCGCTTGCGCGCGGTGGCGTGGCCGGCGGTCAGGTCGACCGAGAATTCTCGGAGAACCTGGTCGCCCCGGGTCTCCTTCCAGGTCCAGAAGAGCTGGCGCAGCCGCGGCCGCTGCTCGAGCACCGTGTCCTCCTGCACGCGGCGCCCGTCGCGCAGGTCGAAGATGCCCTGCGCGTGCAGCTTCCCGTCCTCGATGTACTGGGTGAGCGTCCCTTCGCCGATCTGGCGGCCGTCCGCGTCGCGCACCACGGGGAAGCCGCGGACCGTGCCTTCGATCCAGCGCGTCTCCACGGCCGTGGCCGGCAGCGCCGCCAAAAGGAGCAGGACGACCACGTTCACCCACCTACGCTAAGCACCGCGGCTCAAGTCCGCCGCCGAGCAGCCGATCAGCCGAGCCGTGGACTGGCTGCGCATCCCCAAGCACCGCGCCGAGGTCGAGGTGACCGGCCCCGACGGCGAGGCGCGATCCTTCTCGGTGTTCCTCGCCGAGCGCACCAGCCACGGCGGGCCGGAGCGCGTGTGCGATCTGCTCAACGGCCCGCGCGAGTTCCTGCCCGCCATCGACTGCAAGACCGACGCGATGACGTTCCTCGCCCGCTCGTCCATCGCGGTGGCCCGCGTCGAAGGGCCGCTGTGGGACGTCGACGAATTGAACCTGCCCATCGAGCACGAGGTCGAGGTGGTGCTCACCAGCGGGCAAGTGATCGCCGGGCTCATCAGCTACGTGCTGCCGCACGAGAATTGCCGCGTGGTCGACTACCTCAACGATCCGGCGCCGTTCCTGGCGGTGGTGGAGGGCGAGCGCGTGGCGCTGGTGAACAAGCGCCACGTACAGCGCGTGGCGCTCGCCAGAGTGGGTCTCAAGACGTAGCGCCGCCGCCCTATTGGCGGCGCCAGAGTGGGTCTCAAAACACAGCGCCGCCCTATTGGCGGCGGCTGGCGGAGGGCTCTTCTTGGCTCGTCTGGACGCGTACATCGACCTGCTCTTCAAGGACCCCGGCAGCGAGCTGCTGATGGAGACAGGCACGGGCGCGGTGCTGCGCACCGCCGCGGGCTCCCGTCCCGTGCTGCGGCAGTCGCTCACCACCGCGCAGATCATCGGCGCGTTCAGCGAGCTGGTGCCGCCCGAGATGAAGGGCTCCTTCCCGGGGCAAGGCGCGCTGAAGTTCCGCTATTCCGCGCCGGCAGGCGAGGTGAGCGTGCGATTCGAGAGCACGCCCGACCGGGTGTCGGCGGTGGTCTCGATCGCGCAGGCGCAGAAGGATCCGCGCTCGATGCCAATCGTTCCGCCGCCCCCGGCGCCCCGCCCGGCGCCGGTGACCGCGACGGGCGAGGAAAGCCACGGCATCGAGGTCGGTCCGGCTCCCGAGGACGCGGGCGCCGCGATGGCGGAGCTCCTCGAGCTGATGCTCGAGCACCGCGCCTCCGACCTGCACCTGTCCAGCACCTGCGACCCCTGCCTGCGCAAGGACGGCGACGTGGTGCCGCTCCTGGGACACGGCGCTCCGGACCCGGACCGGCTGCGGGAGATGATCTGGTCGATCGCGCCGGAGAAGAACCGGCAAGAGTGGGAGCAGATCAAGGACACCGATTTCGCCCACGAGACGGACGCCGCGCGCTTCCGCGTCAACGTGTTCGCCGACCGCCGCGGGATCGGCGCCGTGCTGCGCGTCATCCCCAACCAGATCCGCTCGGCCGAGGAGATGGGCCTCTCGCAGCACATGCTGGAGCTGTGCCACCTGTCGAAGGGGCTGGTGCTGGTCACCGGCCCCACCGGATCGGGAAAGTCGACCACGCTGGCGGCGATGATCGACTACATCAACCGCACCCGGAACGACCACATCATCACCATCGAGGACCCGATCGAGTTCGTCCACCCGAACAAGAAGTGCCTGGTGAACCAGCGCGAGATCCGAGTGCACACGCAGAGCTTCAAGCACGCGCTCCGCGCGGCGCTGCGCGAGGACCCGGACATCGTGCTGGTCGGCGAGATGCGCGACCTGGAGACCATCTCCATCGCGCTGGAGACCGCCGAGACGGGCCACCTGGTCTTCGGCACCCTGCACACCAACACGGCGCCGAGCACGGTGGATCGCATCATCGATCAGTTCCCCGCCGACCGGCAGGAGCAGATCCGCACCATGCTGAGCGAATCGCTCAAGGGTGTGATCACCCAGATGCTGTGCAAGAAGATCGACGGCGGGCGCGTGGCGGCGCAGGAGGTGCTGCTCTGCAACAGCGCCGTCTCGAACCTCATCCGCGAAGGCAAGACCTACCAGATCGCCTCGATCATGCAGACGGGACGCGGGGCGGGGATGCAGACCATGAACGACGCGCTGCTGGAGCTGGTCCGCTCCAAGCAGGTCCTGCCCAAGGAAGCCCTCTCCAAGGCCGTGCACAAGGCCGAGCTCCACGCATCCCTCGAACGTGCCGGCTTCCGCCCCGACCCCAACGAGCAGGCCGGCTGAGGAAGAGACGAAAAGACGAACGCGGAGACGCGGAGTTGGTCAGGTTCTGGTGAGCTGAACCTCCGCGCCTCCGCGCCTCCGCGTTGATCGTTTGGTCCCTTTTCAGGCGAGGTCGAACAGCAGCACTTCGGAGCTGTCGTTGGCGGTGAGGTCGAGACGCTGCTCGTCGGAGACGGCGGCGCCATCGCCTTCGCGCAGCGTCTGGCCGTTCAGGTCGACGGAACCGCGGGCGACGTGGACCCAGGAGTGCCGGCCGGGGCGCTGCTCGTGCGCCACGCGCTCGCCGGGCTCGAGCAGCCCGGCGTACACCGACGCGTCCTGCTGGAGGGTGACCGACCCGTCGCGCCCGTCGCGCGAGGCGACCAGGCGGAGCTTCCCGCGCCGGTCCGACTCGGAGAACGCCTTCTGCTCGTATCCCGGGCGGTGGCCTGCGCGGTCGGGCACGATCCAAATCTGCAGGAAGTGCACGGGCTCGGTGCGGGAGGGGTTCATCTCGCTGTGCACCACGCCGGTGCCGGCGCTCATGCGCTGCACGTCGCCGGGCCGGATCACCGACCCGTTCCCCAGGTTGTCCCGGTGCGCCAGCTCGCCCGAGAGCACGTAGGTGATGATCTCCATGTCGCGGTGCGAGTGGGACCCGAACCCGCGCGCTGGCTGCACGCGGTCGTCGTTGATCACGCGCAAGGCGCGGAAGCCGAGCCGCTCCGGGTCGTAGTGGTCGGCGAAGGAGAAGGTGTGGCGGCTGTCGAGCCAGCCGGCGTCTGTGTGGAACCTTTCGGACGACGGAAGGACGCGGATCATCGCGCCCTCCTTTCTGGGGGTGTTGCCGAGGGGAGTTGGACGCACACCGCCGCACAAGGATTCGCGCAATGGCCTGCGCGCCGCTTGCGGATTAAGCTCGCGCCATGGTCACGATCTTCTATTGCAATTCTTGAGGCTACAAGCCGCGGGCTGCCCGGGCGGCAGCCGCGCTGGAGAAGGAGCTCGGCGTCACGGCCGAGCTGAAGGTCGGCCCGACGGGGTCGTTCTTCGTCGACGTGGACGGCAAGGTCGTCGTCGAGAAGCGCGCGCTCGGCTTCCCCGACGAGGACGAGATCGTGGTCGCGGTCGGAAAGGCCCTGGGGAAAGCCTAGGTAGACGGGCCCGATCCCGGGCCCTGCGCCGTCTGCTGCTCGGCGATGGAGCGGCGCACCTCGTCCATGTCCAGGGCGCGCACCTTCTGCACCAGCTCTTCCAAGGCTTGCTGCGGCAGCGCGCCGGGCTGGGCGAAGAGCGGGATCCCGTCGCGGAAGATCATGAGTGTGGGGATGGACCGGATGCCGAAAGCCGCGGCGAGCTCCTGCTCCTTGTCGGTGTCGATCTTGGCGAAGGTGATGTCCTGGTTCGCCTCGGCCACCTTCTCGTAGATGGGGGCGAAGCCCTTGCAGGGCCCGCACCAGTCGGCCCACCAGTCGATGAAGACGATGCCGCCCTTCTCGACGGTGTCCTTGAATTTGTCCTTGGTCAAAGCGAGCGTGGCCACGGGTACCGTCCCTTCCCGGTCGTTCGGCAGAACCTAGTCACCCGGCCGCCCGAGCGCCGCTCATTCGGCATCGGGCGGCCCGCCGCTCCGCGCGACGTCCTCCGTGCGGACGCGCGCCGGGTCCATGCCCCGGGCCCGCTTCGTCATGGTGGCGAGCAGCTCGTCGAACCCCGGCACGCTCCCCTTCATGAACCGCAGCGGGTTGACCCGCGCGACCACGAACGCCTTGAGGTAGGGCGAGGTGAGGCCGCGCGCCTTGAGCTTCTCCACCGCGGCGCCCACCGCGTCGTCCAGCTCCAGCACCAGCGCCGCGCGCCGCTCGCGCTCCCGCAGCGCCTCCGGGAGCTTCGAATCGAGGAACTGGTCCACCTTCCGCAGCGCCGGCGCGTACGCGCCGCCCGAGAGCCGGCCGCGCTGCTCGTAGGCGAATCCGAGCGTCACCAGCGCTGGCTCCTCCAGCTCCAGCGTCAGGTCGGTCTCGCGGCGGCTCGGGTCGTTGCTCGCGAGGTCGCGCACCATGCGCGCCACCTCCAGCGACTTCTCCCGCAAGTTGTGCGCCTTCTCGATGTTGAGCGCGAGGATCTGGTAGGCGACGTCGCGCTCGGGCACCAAGAGCGCCAGCACCGCCTTCGCGCCCAGCTCCTTCAGCGCCGTGAGCCGGTGCCCGCCGTTCGGGGTCCGGTAGCCGCCGTCCTCCCGGACCGCGATGATCGGGTCCAGGTAGCGGCGCGTCTTGTCCATCGCGCGGGTCAGCTTGAGCACGTGCGCGTCGGAGACGTCGCGCTGGAACGGCGTCGGCTCGACCTTCTCCACCGGGAGCGCGACGAAGAGCAGGGCGTGGCCGCCCAGCGGCTCGCGGTACGCCGCCAGCACCGCCCCGCCGTCGTCCTCGACCTGCCGGGCGAGCGCCTGCAGCTCCGCGGGGGGATCGGTCAGACGCAGCTGCCCGGGCCCCAGCTCGGTGGGCTTGAGCTTCACGCCCTTGCGTGCGCGCGGGCGGCCGGACTTGGTGGCGGGCCGCTTGCGAGGCATCCGCACATCCTACTTGCCCGCGCCGCGCATTGCATGGCTACATCGACCGATGCGCCGGATCCTGGCCCTCCTGCCGCTCGTGTGCGGCTGCCTGGTCGCCCACGAGGAGCCCGCCGTCCGCGGCCTGCCGCGCGACGACCGGACGGCTCCGCTCTCGGCCGTCTGGGTGGGGCATGCCACGGTGCTCTTGCGCATCGGCAACCGGACGGTGCTCACCGATCCGAACCTGGCCGGCGCGATCCTGGTCCTGCCCCGGGAGACGCCGGCATCCCTGCGGCCCTCCGAGCTTCCCCGCATCGACGTCGCCGTGATCAGCCACATGCACATGGACCATTTCGACGCTCCCACGCTGCGCAAGCTGGGACGCGACACGGCGGTGTTCTTCCCGGACGGCGGGCAGGCGTACGCGGACGAGATCGTCCAGACCCGGAAGCGGCCGCTCAAGACCTGGGAGTCGGTAGAGGTCCGCGGCCTCACCATCACCGCGGTGCCGGCGCGCCACCAGGGCGGCCGTTACGGCATCGACGCGCTGTGGAACCACGCAAGGGCCGGGTACGTGATCGAAGGGGCCGGGCGCCGCGTGTACTTCGCCGGCGACACCGGCTACGACCCGCGCATGTTCCGCGAGATCGGCGCGCGGTTCCCCGGCATCGACCTCGCGTTCATCCCCATCGCGCCGCCGCGGGCTGGCCGGGCCAAAGACCGGTGGGGCCATGCGAGCCCGGAGGAGGCGCTGGACATCTTCCGCGACGTCGGCGCCGCGGCGATGGTGCCCATCCACTTCGAGGCGTACTACAGCCGCGGCACGGACCACGGCGCGCCCCGGCGGCGGCTTCTGGCCGAAGTGGCGCGCCGGGGCCTGTCGGACCGCGTCTTCGCTCTGCGCACGGGAGAGCGGATCGCCCTGGGCGAGGGCGGCCCGCGCATCCTCGGCGAAGAGGGGGCCACGGTCGCGGAACGCTGACGGCGCCGGGCACGGTGTCGATCCGATGGCCGTCCATGCCAAGATGAGCGGTCGCGGCGAGAGGACACCATGCCTTCCCTTCCCGAGTACGACCGGCTCGACGCCACGGACCTCGCGGCGCTGGTCCGGCGCAAGGAAGTGTCCCCGCCCGAGCTGGTCGAGGCGGCCATCGAGCGGGTCGAGGCGCGCAACCCGCCCTTGAACGCGGTGGTCGCGCGCTCCTACGACCGCGCGCGGCAGCAGGCCCGCGGCGCCCTCCCGGAGGGCCCCTTCCGGGGCGTGCCGTTCCTGCTCAAGGACATGCTCGCGGTGGACGGCGGGATCTGCACCAGCAACGCCTGCCGCTTCTTCCAGGGATTCGCTCCGAAGCGCGACAGCGAGCTGGTACATCGGCTGAAGTCGGCCGGGCTGCTGATCGTCGGCAAGACCAACACTTCCGAGATGGGCATCCTGCCCGTCACCGAGCCGCGGCTCTACGGTCCGACGCGCAATCCCTGGAACACCGCGTACACCCCGGGCGGGTCGAGCGGCGGCTCGGCGGCGGCGGTCGCCGCCGGGATGGTGCCGATGGCGCACGGAGGCGACGGCGGCGGCTCGATCCGCATCCCCGCCTCCTGCTGCGGCGTGTTCGGGCTCAAGCCGACGCGCGGGCGGAACCCGATGGGCCCCTACGTCGGCGAGGGCTGGCACGGGATCGCGGTCGAGCACGCGCTCACGCGCAGCGTGCGGGACAGCGCGGCGCTGCTCGACGCGACGCAGGGCCCGGACCTCGGCGCCCCCTATGTCGCGCCGCCCCCGGCGCGCCCCTACGCGGAGGAGGCGCGCCGCGAACCCGGCAAGCTGCGCATCGCGTTCACCACCCGATCCCTGCTGGGCACCGCGGTCCATCCCGACTGCGTCGAGGCGGTGCAGCGCGCGGCGGCGCTGTGCGAGAAGCTCGGCCACTCGGTCGAGGAGGACGCGCCGCGGATCGACCGCCGGGCGCTCTCGAAGGCGTTCCTGGTGCTGATCGCCGCGGAGACCGCTGCCGAGATCGAAGACGCGGCGGAGTCGATGCACAAGGAGCCGCGTTCGCGCGACTTCGAGCCCGGCACCTGGATGCTGGCGCAGATCGGCCACAAGTTCCGCGCCGACGAGCTGGCGCGCTCGGTGCACCTGGTGCGGGCCGCGGGCAGGGAGCTGGCCGGCTGGTTCGAGAACCGCGACGCGTTCCTCACTCCGACGCTGGCGGCGCCGCCGCTGCCGGTCGGCGCGCTCGACCAGAAGCCCACAGAGAAGTTCGCGCTCGCCGTGCTGCGCGCGTTCCCCAGCGAGATGGCGATGCGCAAGCTGCTCGACCAGATCGCGGAGCAGGCGTTCGAGTTCGCCGCCTTCACGCCCCTGGCCAACCTCACTGGCCAGCCCGCGCTCTCGGTGCCCTTGCACTGGAACGGGCAAGGGTTGCCGATCGGCTCGCACTTCTTCGGACGCTTCGGCGACGAGGCGACGCTCTTGCGGCTGGCGGCGCAGCTCGAGCAGGCGCAGCCCTGGGCGGATCGCCGCCCGAACCTCGCGTGAAGCTCTTCGATCTCGAGGCCCCACGGCGGCGACTAGCGGCTCGGCGGGGCGGAGGCGCGGGCGAAGAACCGGGCGGCGCTCCCTCCCTGGGCGTCGCGGTAGGCGATGCAGAGGCGCACCTTCTCCAGCGTCTCGGCGAGCTGGCGCGCGCCGGCCGGAATGCGCGGCGCGCGCTCGCCGAAGAAGGCCTGCGCGTCAGCGAGGTGCGCCGGATCGCAGAACTCCCCGGCCAGCGCGATGGCGTTCTGCGCGTGCGCCTCGGGGACCTGGGGGACGAGCCGGTCGAACCCGCGCTTGAGCGCCTGCCAGGCCGCCTCCCGCGATTCGACGTGGTCGGCGACCTGGAAGAGGACCTCCACCCGTTCGCTCTTGCGCAGCCGGGAGTCGAGGGGCAGCGCCAGCACGCGCTCCCGCAATGCCGGATCGTCGGTGGCCGCGAGCGCCGCCAGGATGCGGCGTCGCAGGGCGCCGTCGCGCTCCTCCGGCAGCCGGGCCAGGAGCGCGTCGAACGCCTTCGCTCCGCCGGTGCGCACGGCCGCGCCGAGCGCGATCGAGGCGAGCCCCGGATCGACGGCGCCCGGATGGAACTGCCCGTCGTGGAAACCGGCGTACGCGCGGCCGCGCCGCGCGGCTTCCGCGAGCACCGCGCGGTCGCCCGCGGTGAAGGCGAGGAACGAGAGCACCCGGGCGCGGAACGCGCGCACCGGGATTGCCTCGCCGGGCTCCGGCGTCCATCCCAGGCGCCGCGCGACCGGGCCGTAGAGCTGGCGCCCGACCTGCTCGACCCGGGCGCGGGTGGCGTCCGGCACCAGGTCCTCGCGCGCCGCGGTGAGCACGTCGATGGGTACGCCGGCCACCTGCGGATCCGGGTCCGCGGCCAGCGGCGCGATGGCGGCCATGCCGTCGGCGAAGCCGAGCGCGCCGCTGCGCATCGCCGCGCGCACGTTGGCGGCCACCGAGAGGCGCTCGCGCGCGCCGAGCCGCCGGTACGCCGCTCCGGTCAGCTTTCGCAGATCGCTCGGCGGAAGGCTCCAGCGGTAGTAGCCCGAGGCGTCGGCGTTGGGGAGGACCCAGGCGGGACAGGCGTCGAGGGGCAGCGCGCCCTGCGCTTCCGAAAGCAGCGTGCAGCTCTCCTTGTCCGCCCCCGCGGCGGAGTACCGCGCGCAGACGGGGATCTGCCAGATCCGGTCCCGCTGCGCGCTCGATCCGAGGGGCAGGTAGCGCTGCTGGCGGAGCAGGAGCTTCGTTGTCCCGGCCGAGCAATCCACCCGCGCGTCGACGAGGGGGATCCCGGCCTGGTCCAGGAAGGTGCGGAAGGCGGGTGTGACCTCGCGCCCCGCGGCGCGCGAGAGCGCCTCGAGCAGGTCGTCCGTGTCGCCGCCGCCGTACGCGTGCGTCCGCAGGTACCCGCGGATCCCCTCGCGGAAGCGCTCCGGCCCGAGGAAGCGCTCGAACATCGCCAGCACGCCGCCTCCCTTCTGGTACGTGATGGAGTCGAACTGGTTCCAGACGTTCCGGATGTCGTCGAGGGGCTGCCGCACCGCTCGCGCGCTGGCCAGCCCGTCCTTGTCCATCGCGTAGTCCACGCCGCCGAGGAAGCTCGTCCACGCGCCGTAGGCGGGGTCCCACTCCTCCACGGTGCGGTTGCCCATCCAGGTGGCGAACGACTCGTTGAGCCAGGCGTCGGTCCACCAGCGAAGCGTGACGAGGTCGCCGAACCACTGGTGGGCGATCTCGTGCGCCATCACCGAGGCGATCGATTTGCGCGTCTGCTCCGCGCTGACGCCCGGCTCGAAGAGGAGGATCTCCTCGCGGTAGAGGATCGCGCCGGCGTTCTCCATCGCGCCGTACGTGTAGTCGGGCGCCGCCACGTGATCGAGCTTCTCGAAGGGGAACTCGATGCCGAAGTAGCGCTCGAGGCGCACCAGCAAATCGGCGCCGGCCTTCAGGGCGAAGTCCAGCTCGGCCCCGCGTCCCTTAGGCGCGACGCCGCGCACCTGCAGCGGCCGCGAGCGCACCTCGTTGGGCGGGAGCGGAGGCGGGGTCACCACGTCGAAGGGACCCACTGCCCAGAGAAGGAGGTAGGTCGGCAAGGGTTTGGTGGTCGCGAACCGCACGCGCTTGAAGCCGGGTCCGGCGGGCTGCTCCTCGACGGGCATCGTGTTGGCGATGGCCTCGTCGCCGGAGGGCACCGTCAGCGTGACGTCGAACGGCGTCTTGAAGTCGGGCTCGTCGAATCCGGGGAAGGCGCGCCGCGCGTCGACCGCCTCGAACTGCGTGTACGCGTAGCGCTCCCCTGCCTCCTGCGCCAGGTAGAGCCCGATGATCTGCGGATCGAACTCGCGATCCCAGGCCAGGTGCAACGTCGCCGTGCCGGGTCCGGCAGGCCGTGGAAGGACGAGCCGCGCCAGTCCCTCGGCGTTCACCTGCTCGTACGCCGCGGGCGCGTCGTCCACGCGCGCGGAGGTCACGTGCAGCCCGCGCCCGTGCAGCCAGAGGACGGCCCGGGGCCTGTCCAACTCGACCTCGATGTCCGCGGAGCCCGAGAAGCGCTCCTCGGTGGGCACGATCCGCATCGAGAGCGAGTAGCGGA
>DASWGI010000006.1:0-13040 GCA_036393835.1 Myxococcales bacterium
TCGTAGCCGAGGTCGCGGTACAGGTCGCGGGCGCGGCGGTTGTTCCCGGCCACCGACAGCTCGATGTCCTCCATGCCGCGCTCTCGCGCCTCCGCTTCGGCGCGCTGCATGAGCAGCCGCCCCAGCTTCTGCCCGCGGGCCTCGCGGACGATGCCCATGGTGGTGACCTCGAGGATGCGCTTGCCGCTCGCGTCGCGGGTCTCGGTGAGCCAGAGATGTCCGAGGTAGGCGCCCTGCTCGGACTCGAGCACCAGGAGCTGCGCCGCGGACACCGCGAACCGCTGCGGGGTGAAACCCTGGCCGGCGAGCCTCTGGGGCCAGCGATCGCGCAGCTTGCGGCGCTCGTCCTCGCTGGACTCGCCCAGCGCGTCGATGGCCGTCTCCAGGTCGAGCTGCAGGAAGTGGGGCCAGTCCTTCTCCGCGTACGGCCTCAGGCTCGGCATGCGCCCGCTGTAACGCAGCCTCGGGGGGACCGGCAAGGCGCCTGCATCCGACAGTGCCCGGCAGCTTTCGCTTGCATCCGGCGCCGCGATCCGGTTGAAGAGGCGACCGGATGGCCAGAAAGCCGAGGGGACAGGTGAGGACGCCAGGCGGGCCCGGGCCGCAGCAGCACTCGCAGCCGCCCCGGCCGCAGGGCGGCGGGGGCTGGGCCCCGCTCCGCGATTCGGTCCGCCGGGACGTCGAGCAGGCGGCGGGCGCCCTCGCCTTCGCGGCGGCGCTCCACGACCGGCTCGAATCGCAGCGGCGCCTGTTCGCCGATTTCCCGCGGGTGATGGAGCAGCTCCGCAGCGGCGCGCTGGAGCGGGTCGCGACGGCGCTGGCCCGCCTGTTCGAAGGCAAGGAGCAGTTCGACCTGACCCGTTTCCTGCGGGACCTGCCGCTCGCGCTCGGCCAGCTGGCGGCCGCGGAGGCGGCGCGGAAGAGCGCTCCGCGGGAATCGGCCCCCGCCGAGGCCGCAGCCGCCGCCACGCCTGTGGAGACCGGAGCGACGCCGGACGCGGGCGCGTCGGCGGAGCCGGGGTCCATCTCGACCTCGGAGGCGCTCTCGCCCCCGACCTCGAACCCGACCCCGATCTCGAACGCGACTCCGACCTCGAACGCGACTCCGACCTCGAACGCGACCTCGACCTCGAACGCGACCCCGACCTCGAACGCGACCCCGACCTCGGACGCGACCTCGACCTCGGACGCGACCTCGACCCGGAACCCGACTCCCTCGCAGCACGCCCAGCCGGTCAACGGCGGCGCGCCGGCGGAGCCCCCCTCGCCGCGCCTGGAGCTGCGCTCCCGGCTTCTGGCCGCGGCGCCGCAGCTCGGCAAGGCGGTGGTCACCTACCGGCGCACCGTGGCGACCGTGCGGCGCGCGGCGGCGCCGAGGCGTGCCCCGGGCCCCTGGCGTTCGGACCGCGAGGTGCTGGAGGAAGCACGCCTGGCGGTGGACTTCGCCCGGCAGCTCTTCGACGCGTACGCGGAAGCCTGGGCCGACCAGCCGACGCAGCCGGGCAGCGGAGAGGCGATGAGCGCCGAGACGGACCGCTTCCTGGCCTGGACGCAGCTCGCCCGCTACATGGACGTGGCGGCGCCGCGCTCGCAGCCGCCCGCTGAAAAGGCCCCCGAGAAGGCCTCCGACAAGCAGCCCGTCACGCAGGGCTCCGCCGGAGCGGGCGCTCCGCCGCCGGAAGCCGAGACGGCGCACGGCGCCTGACGCGCCATGACACGGCACGGCGGCGCGCGAAAGATGGCGACGACCGGAACACATGCCACGATAGTCGCGATATGAAGGCACACCGCCGCCGAAGACGCCGGCGAGTGGCGTTCTGCTGCGAGCCCGCGGATTCTGTTGTAGAAGCCGCGCGATGAAGGAGGTCCCCTTGTGAGCACCAGCCTACGGCCCGTACCGCGGGCGCCCGACGCGGACCTGTCGCCCGAGCTCCTGCTCCGCATCCACGATCTGATGCTGAAGGCGCGCGTGCTCGAGGAGCGGCTCATCGCCATGTACAAGCAGGGCGACGGCTACTTCTGGATCGGTGGGCCGGGCGAAGAGGCCTTCAACGTCCCCCTGGGGCTGCTCATCCACAAGGGGCGCGGGCCGCAGTACGACTACTGCCACTTCCATTACCGGAACAGCGCGACGTTGCTGGCGATGGGCGCCGACCCGACGAACGCGATGCGGCAGATGAAGAACACCGCGACCGATCCGTACTCGGGCGGGCGCAACTTCTGCAACCACTACTCCATCTTCGAGTGGAACGTGGTCCCGGTCACCTCGACGATCGAGGCGCAGTACGCGATCGGCATCGGGACCGCGCTCGCGCAGAAGCGCGCCGGCGGGCGGGGGATCACCGTGGTGACCGGAGGCGATGCGGGAACTGCTGAGGGCGATTTCGCCAGCTGCCTCATCTGGTCCGCGCGGCCGGCGAACCCGCTCCCGATGCTCATCATCGTCACCAACAACAAGTGGGGCATCTCGACGCCGTGGTCGGGACAGCACGGCGAGAAGCGCATCTCCGACCGCGGCAAGGCGTTCGGGATCGAGTCCAAGACCATCGACGGCAACGACCCGGAGGTCGCCTACCGCGAGATCGCCGCCGCCATGGAGTACGTCCGCAGCGAGCGCAAGCCGTTCCTGCTCGAGGCGCTCGTCTCGCGTTTGTTCGGCCACTCCAGCGCCTCCGGGGCGAACGCGGTGGTCGACGAGGCCGACTGCCTCAAGGGATTCGAGAAGAAGCTAGAGGAGCGCAAGCTGCTCAGCCGGCAGCAGATGGAGGAGCTGCGCCAGAAATACGCGCAGGAGCTGCACGAGGCGCACCGCAAGGTGCGGCAGGAGCCGCAGCCCAAGGGCGACACCATCTACCAGAACGTCTTCATGGACCGGGACAAGGTGCGGGAGGGCAACTAGCCGTGTCGACCATGGTCCAGGCGATCCGGATGGCGCTGCACGTCGCCGAGGAGCGCCACGAGCTGACTGACGTGTTCGGCGAGGACGTGGGGCCCCCGCTCGGCGGCGCCTTCACCGCCACGCAGGGCATCAAGTGCGCGTGGAACACGCCCCTGGACGAGCGCGGCATCGTGGGCGCCTCGATCGGGCTGGCGCTCGCCGGCTGCCGCAACGTCGGCGAGATCCAGTTCTGCGACTACGCGTACAACACCATCGATCTGCTGAAGCTCGCCGGGCTGCAGAGCTGGTCGACCAACGGCGATTGGAACTGCCCGATGACCATCCTGGCGCCGGTCGGGGCGGGCATCCGCGGCAGCATCTACCACTCGCACTCGTTCGACGCGACGGCGACGCACATCCCCGGGTTCAAGATCGCCATCCCCTCGACCCCCAGGGACGCCTACGGCCTCTTGCTCTCGTGCATCGTCGACCCCAACCCGTGCTTCTTCCTGGTCCCGAAGGCGCTGATGCGCGTGCGCAGCCTGCCGGGGGAGGAGATCCCCGGCGAGCCCGGCGACGACCGCGCGCTGAGCAAGATGATCGATGCGCCGCTCGGCGACCGCGCCAAGTGGCAGCCGCAATGGCCCGACACGCCGGACATCTTCATCCCCTTCGGCGAGGCGCGGACGGTGCGGAGCGGCCGCGACCTGACCGTGGTCAGCTACGGGCGCACGCTGCCCTTGTGCAAGAAGGCGGCGGACGAGCTTGCCCAGGAAGGCATCGAGGCCGAGGCGATCGATCTGCGGACGCTCCATCCTTACGACTGGCCGCGCATCCGGGAGTCGGTCAAGCGGACGGGCCGCGCGCTGTTCGTGAACGAGGACACGGAGATCAGCAACTTCGGCGAGCACCTGCTGCGGCGGACGGTCGAGGAGCTGTTCTACGACCTGGCGGCGCCTCCGCGCCTGCTGGCAGGCGCCTTCCTCCCCGGAGTCGGGCTCGCCGACAGCCTGGAGATGGCGTCCGTGCCCCAGCTCCCGTCGATCCGGGACACGATGCGCCAGCTGGCGCACCACCAGGCCTGATCGGCTGGTGGCCGACCCCAGGAGGAAGTCATGCGCAGCGTCATCGCCGGACTGGTCGTACTGCTGGCCGTGCCCGTGGCGGCGGCGGAGCATCCCTGCAAGGAGGATGCAGAGAGGCTCTGCAAGGGGGTCGAGCCCGGGCAGGGGCGGATTCTGGAATGCCTGAAGCAGCACGAGGCGGACCTCTCGCCGGCCTGCAAGCAGAAGCGCGACTCGTTCCGCGAGCGCATGGAGGAGATCCGCGCCGCCTGCGAGGACGCCGCGCGGAAGTTCTGCGCCGGAGTGCCGCCCGGCGGCGGCCGCGTCGCCCGCTGCCTGCAGCAGCACCAGGCGGACCTGTCGGAGGCGTGCCGCGACGAGGGCAGGAAGCTCGGCGAGGAGCAGAAAGCGCACCGCGGCCTGCTGCAGGACGTCCAGCAGAGCTGCCGCGACGACGCGCAGAAGCTCTGCGCGGGGGTGAAGCCGGGCGGTGGCCGGATCGCGCGCTGCCTGCGCTCGCACAAGAGCGACCTGTCCCAGGCGTGCACCGCCGCGATCGAGCACGCCAAGGACCAGTGGTAGCTCGTCCGGGAGCCGCAAGCCGCAAGCCGGACCGGGTCATTCCACCAGCGCGGCGAGGACTTCCGTTGCGCTGATCACCTGCTTCTGCAGCAGCGCCGCCGCGTAGCCGGAGAAGGGCAAGAGCGCCCGCGAGGTGATCGCGAAGGGCGCGATCTGCGCCAGGGGCTTGCCCGAGGCCAGCGCCGCGCGCGCCTCGTCGGTCACCTGGAACGCCTCCACGACCACCGCGCGGCCCACGTAGCCGGTGCGGTTGCACGCGTCGCAGCCGACCGCGCGCGGCAGGGGGACGCTCGCCTGGGCGGGATCCATCACCTTGCGGGCGATGAGCGCCTCGACCAGCGCGGCGGGGTGCAGCTCCAGCGTGCGGCAGGCGGTGCAGAGCTTCCGCACCAGCCGCTGCACCAGCACCAGCGCGATCGACTGGGCGACCAGTGCGCGCGAGCAGCCCAGGTTCTCCAGGCGCTGGAAGGCCGCCATGGCGTCGTTGGCGTGCAGCGAGGTGAAGAGCAGGTGCCCGGTCATCGCCGCCTCGAGAGCGAGCACGGCCGTGTCCGCGTCGCGCGTCTCGCCCACCACGATCACGTCCGGGTCCTGCCGGAGCATCGAGCGGAGCGCCTGCGCGAAGCCGAGGCCCGCCGCCGTGTTCACCTGCACCTGGGTCACGCCCGGCAGGCGGTACTCGATGGGGTCCTCCACCATCATGATGTTGGTGTCGGGCCGGGTGATCTTGCGCTCGTTGAGGAGCGAATAGAGCGTCGAGGTCTTCCCCGACCCGGTCGGGCCGCACACCAGGATGCCGCCGTAGGGCCGGTTGAGCGCGCGCCGCACCGCCTGCAGGGTGGTCTGCTCGAAGAAGATCTGCTCCAGCTGGCGCGTGGAGCCGGACGCTTCCAGGATGCGCAGGGCGATCTTCTCGCCGCGGTTCGCCGGCAGGGTGGAGACGCGGAGGTCGACCTCTCGCTTGCCGGCGCTGAGCCCGATGCGCCCGTCCTGCGGCATGCGCCGCTCGGTGATGTCCAGCCCGGCCAGCACCTTGATGCGCGCGGTGAGCGCCTTGAGCGTGACCGCGGGCGGCACCGCCTCGGGGTACTCCTGCAGCACGCCGTGGACGCGCAGCCGGAGGCGGGGCGCGCCCGCGGTCGGCTCGATGTGCACGTCCGAGGCCTCGCGGTCGAGCGCGCCGACGATGAGGCGGTTGACGAACTTGATCACCTCGTCGCCCATCGCCCGCGGCGGCGCCGCTTCGCGGTCGGTGTCCGCCGCCGCCTCGAACACCAGCGTGTCCGGATTGACGGAAGGGCCGCTCACCTTGGCGGGCCTCGCCGCGGCGGTCGCGTCCACGCGGAGCCTCACCACCGCCTGCGCGAAGTCGTCGGCGGAGATGGCGACCACCTCCGGCTCGACGGTGGGGAGCGTCCGGCGCAGCTCGGCGAGCGCGCCGGTGTTGCGCGGAGAGACCATGCCGACCGTCAGGCGCGACCCGGACAGCCGCAGGGGCAGGATCCGGTGCTGCCGCACCAGCTTGGCGGGGATCATCGCCAGCACCGAAGGCTGCAGGTCGAAGTCGCTCACCTCGACGAAGGGGATGCTCCCGGAGAACCCCCGCTGCCCTTCGGCCGGAGGGGCGGAGGGCTCCTGCTCCTCCGGCATCAGCTCGGTCAGCGCGAGCTGCATGCGCTCCATGGCGCAGACGCGCGCGAGCTGGCCGGCGACCTTGCGCAGCACGGCCTCGGCGACGGGCTGCACCTTGCGGATCAGCCCGACCGCCGGGTCCTTCTGCATCCACAGGATACGCGTGGGCTCCTGCGCGACGAGCGTGGTCGGGCTCGGGCCGCCCAGCACCAGGGCCGCGTCGCCGAAGTGATCGCCCGGCCCCAGCGTCTCCATTTCGCTGCCGTCGGGGAGGCGGACGCTCACCTTCCCGGAGAAGACGATCCCGAGGCCGTCGCTCGGCGCTCCCGCGGTCACCACCGCGGCGCCGGCGGGCACCTCCACGCCGGCGAGGAGCGCGGCGGCGCGGGCGACGATGGACTTGTCGGCGCCCTTGAACAGCTCGCAGCGCGCGAGGAACGGCTCGATCTTCGCCGGTGCGAGCTTCACCACCTCGCCCGGCGGTGCCGCGGGCGGAACGGCAGCAGCAGCGGGCGCGGGTGGCGGCGCGAAGCCGGCCGCTGGAGGAGCAGGGGAGGCTGCCTGCGCATCGCCGGCGGGCGCGGAAAGTCCACTGGTCTGCGCGCGTTCTGCCAACGGCCCCCCTCAGGCCGCGAGCGTAGCAGACCTCTTCGGCTCGGCCAGAATCCGCCGCCTGCGACGACGTGGTGCTAGGTGGTCCGGGGTGGGTCGCGCGGAACGCGGCAGGAAGCGAGCCCCAGCGCTGCCGAGATGCGGTGCCGGTTGCGCGCGAAGCGGTCGTATCCGCGGTCGGAGATCCAAGCGATTCCCGGCAAGCGCAACGCGTGCCCGAGGAGAGCCCACCCGCGCAGCTCGCGGAGGAGCCGGGCCATCGCCGCCCCGCGAGTCAACTTCCGCGCGCCCTCGATCACGACGACGGTGTGCTCGGTCTCCTCGCGCGAGATCCCGGCCGGGATCTCGCCGTCGTTTCCCACGAACCGCAGCCTGCCCCGCCGGTCGCGCTTGCGCAGCCATTCGACGCTGGCCTGGCAGACGCCGCAGTCGGCGTCGTACACCACGAGCAGCGGCTCCATGCCTGGAAGATAGCGCCGGCGGCCGCCGGAACGCATCCCGCGAGGTCCGCGCTGTGAAAAGCGCAGCGCCGCCGAATACGGCGGCGGCTGTCAGAGCCCGCCTTCCGCCGGGTAGGCCTCGAGGCCGTGCTCGGCCCGGTCGAGGCCCGTCCGCTCGTCCTCGGGCTTGGAGCGCACCCCGATGAGCTTGTCGCAGATCTTGAACACGGCGTACGAGACGGGCAGCCCGTAGACGATGAGCGCGAGGAACCCGCAGATCTGGATCCCGAGCGTGGGGATGCTGGTGCCGCCTTGCAGCTCCCCGCCGGGGTGGATCCAGTCCGGCGGCAAGACGCCCCACCAGAAGAGCTGCCCGTAGATCCCGGCCATCAACCCTCCGATGACCCCCGACGCGAGATGGCAGGCGACTGTGCCGATGGCGTCGTCGATCTTCAGGGTGCGTTCCACCCAGCGGAACGTGTAGGGGAACTGGAATCCCGCCACGAGCCCCACCAGCAGGCCGTAGCCCGGCGGCGCGAATCCCACGCAGCTGCAGATCGCCACCAGCCCGCCGAGCAGCCCGTTGGCGAGCACCAGCGGATCGGCCGCGCGGTGCAGCCGGTACCCGGCGATGAGCGCCCCCAGGGTCCCGCCCGCCCCGGCCAGCGCGGTGGTGACCATCACCCACCAGATGTCGGAGAAGAGGTAGTCCGCGAGGTAGAGCCCGCGCGCGCCGGCCCCCTTGCCGAGGGCCGGGTGCGCGGCGGCGTTGGCGATCACCGAGCCTCCGTTGAAGCCGAACCAGCAGAAGGCGAGCAGCAGCGCGGCGAAGGCGGTGAGCAGCACGTTGTGCGCCGGGATCGCGACCGGACTGCCGTCGCGGCGATAGCGTCCCAGGCGCGGCCCGACGTACCAGCCGCCCACCAGGCCGACGATGCCCCCGAGCGCGTGCACTCCGGTGGAGCCGGCGTAGTCGGTGTAGGGCGCCCAGAAGTGCGTGCCGGTCGCGTCGGCCGACATGCCGTACGCGATCAACTTCTTGCCGAGCGCGCTTCCCAGCTCGGGCGTGAAGAGGCGGTCCATCGCCTGGACGACCCAGCCGTGCGGATCGAGGAGCGGCGATCCGCCCAGCCCTCCCCAGATCAGGAACCCGAAGATCGGATACACGATGCCCGAGTAGAGCGCGGCGAAAAGCAAGTAGGCTTTGAACTTGAATCGCTCGCTGAAGACCGTGCCCGGGATGGCGGTCGAGGTGATGCAGAACGTCAGCGACCCGAAGAAGTTGGAGACGTAGACGTCGGGCGCCGCGTTGAAGTGCCACGGCGCCCAGGAGGCGGCGGCGCCCGCCCAGCCGACGTAGCCGGTGATCGAGTCCTCGAGGTTCGCGAGCAGCGTGCCCGTGCCGCGCTGGTGGATGAGGTAGCAGAGGGGCCACGCGAACGCCTTGATGGCGAACCCCACCAGCCAGAAGCAGAAGGTCGCGATGGCCGTGTGGGCCAGCACCTTGGCGGCGACGTGCGCGGCGTTCTTCGCGCGCACGGAGCCGGCTTCGAGCAGCAGGAAGCCGCACTGCATGAGGAAGATGATGGCGAAGCAGAGCGCCCACCAGCACACCGCGACGACGGTTGCGAGGCGGGCGAACTGCTCCTGGGAGACGGGCGGCGCGGCGGCCAGGAGGCCGAGGTAGGCCATCGTTTGTGTCCCTCCCTGCGCTTTACCGTACCAGCAGAAGAAGCGCCGCGTCATCCGGCCGGAGGGCGGGCAGCCTCGTGCTAGGATCGCGACATGGTTCCGGAGAAGTACTCGCTCGCGGCGGTCGCGCAGCACCTGCTCGCGCTGTTCGAGGTCCGGCGGCCGGGCGTCTCGCGCTGGGATGCCGAGGCGCAGGAGCGCTTCGGCCGCGAGGCCGATTCCGCGCTGCAGCAGATGGAGCAGCAGTGCCGGGAGCTCGGGGTCGACGACCCGCCCCACTGGCAGCACGCCCGGGCGGTGGTGCACGACGCGCTGCTGCCACGGTACGCGCGGCTCGCCGAGGCGGAGAACGCCGCCGCCGCGCGCGACTACGGGATGTGGCGCGGCGGCGACCTGGTGGCGCGCGCCGCGTTTGCGTTCTGCGGCCTCGTGCTCGGCGCCATCGCGGTGGCCGTGCCCTGGATTCCAGTGCAGGAGAAGTGGGTGCCCTGGGCGCTATTCGTCCTCGGTCCGTTCCTGCCCGACGCGTACGCCTGGTGGTACCGCCGCCAGCACCGCAGGCGCCTCGACGCGCTGGTCGCGGACCTGGCCCGCGAAGGCGCGACGCTCGAGGCGTACCGGCCGCTTTCGGAAGTGCAGCAGAGTCTCGGGTTCGGCGCCGACGGCGCGCAGCTCCCGACCACCGATGCGCCGGCGCCCGTGCCGCGCGCGCAGACGAAGGGATAGGCATGGCCCTCGCGATCCCCAGAATCGGTTTCCCCAAGCCGGGCGACCCGGGCGCGCGCCGCAGCCGCGCCGTATGGCTCATCGGCTCGGCGCTGGTCGTCCTGCTCGTCGGCTACAACTCGTGCACCACCTACGTGCGCCCGGGCGAGGCGGGCGTGAAGCAGATCAAGTTCGGCATGGGGAAGGGCATCGAGCCCTTGGTGTACGGCGTCGGGCTGCACTATGTCGGATTCGGCGAGACCATGCACCGCTTCCCCACGCGGGTGCAGGTGCTGGAGCTGACCAACTCCCGCAGCGAGGCGGCCCAGGACGACGTCGAGGGCCACCGCACCACCGCCGCCATCAACATCCAGACCAGCGAGGGCTACAACGTCCGGGTCGACGCGACCGTGCTCTACCGGATCGCCGATCCGCTGCAGCTGATGCGCAGCATCGGGCCGGGGCGCCTGTTCGAGGACAGCGCAGTGATCCCGCGCGCGGCGCAGGACCTGCGGCGGACCTTGGGCGAGCTGGACGCGGAGGACTTCTACCGCGGCACCAAGCGGATGGAGAAGGCGCGCGAGGCGCACGCGCAGCTGGCCGCCGAGCTGAAGGACAAGGGCATCGAGGTGGTGCAGGTGTTCGTGCGCAAGTACATCTACGACTCGCGGTACCAGAACGCGATCGAGCAGCGCAAGATCCAGGACCAGACCGTCTACAAGAACGAGGCCGAGGCGAAGTCGGCCACCGCGGCGGCGGCGAAGAACAAGATCGTCGCCGAGGGGGCCGCGGCGGTGCAGATTGAGCTGGCGCGCGGCGAGGGGGAGGTCAAGAAGCTGGAAGCGGACGCCGACCTCTACCGGCGCAAGCGCGCGGCGGAAGGCGATCTCCTGGTCAAGCTGGCCGAGGCGCAGGGCACCGAGCTGGAAAACCAGGCGCTGCGCGGCGTTGGCAGCGAGAACATGGTGGGCCTGCGCATGGCCGAGGCGCTGCGCAACACGCAGGTGATCGTGCTCCCGACCGACGGCGATGGAGGCACCAACCCCCTGGATCTGAAGTCGATGCTGCGCCGCTTCGACGTGAGGGGGGAGTGATGGACCGGCTGACGGCTGGCGGCGGGCGTCGGGCAGCGAGCGTGCTTCTCGCGGCGCTCTGCGGCGCGTGCACCTTCCACTCCACGGATTCGACGGAAGTCGGCGTGCTCACCCGCAAGGTGACGTTCTTCGGGCTGCTCGGCCACCAGGGCATCCAGGAGGAGACGTACCTGCCCGGCGCGACGTACACGTTCCCCGCGCTCATCACCGGCTGGAACGTGTTCAACGTCGCGCTGCAGAACCTCCAGATGGTGGGGACCAAGGGCCGCACCGATAACGACTCGCGCGAGGATCTGGAGTTCAAGACGCACGACGGGAACGACATCGCCGTCGACGTCACGGTGGCCTGGCGCATCGATCCCGCCAAGGCCGGGTACCTGCTCGCGCGCGTAGGAGGGACCACCAGCGAGGTGAAGGAGCACCTGGTGCGCCCGGCTTGCCGCAGCGTCGTCCGCGACGCGCTGAACACGATGACGAGCGAGGAGTTCTACGTCTCCGACAAGCGGTTCGCCAAGGCGGAGCAGGCGCGGCAGCAGCTCGCGGCGGTGATGGGGCCCGAGGGCGTGGTGGTCGAGCGCGTGATCCTCGGCGAGCACCGGTTCAACCCCGAGTACGAGAAGGTGATCCACGACAAGAAGCTCGCGGAGCAGACCGCGGAGCGGATGGTCAGCGAGGGGAACGCTGCCCTGCAGGAGGCGCACCGGAACCTGGAGACGGCGAAGGGCCAGGTGTCGCAGCAGATCGCCAAGGCGCAGGGCGCGCTGGGACAGGTGAGGCTGGCGGCGGACGCCGACTACTTCAAGGCGCAGCGGGAGGCGGAGGCGATCCTGGCGGAGAAGCGCGCGCGCGCCAAGGGCATCGAGAAGCAGAACGCGGCCATGAGCGGCGCGGGCGGGCGCACGATGGTGAAGCTGCGGGTGGCCGAGGCGCTGGAGGGGAAGCAGATCCTGTTCATCCCTTCGGGCTCGAAAGGGGCCGCGCTACAGACGATGAACGTGAACGACCTCATCTCCCGGTACGCGGCCGCGCGCATCGAGGACGAGCGGGGCCACAGCGCGCGCCCCGCGGTCGAGCACCCGAAGTAGGCCGTGCTGAAGCTGACGCTCGAGTACGACGGCGCGCCCTTCGTGGGGTGGCAGGTGCAGCCGAACGGGCCGAGCGTGCAGGGGACGGTGCAGGACGCGGTCGAGAAGCTGTGCGGCGCGCCGGTGCGCGTCACCGGCGCCGGCCGGACCGACGCGGGCGTGCACGCGCGCGGACAGGTCGCCTCGCTCGCTCCGCCGCGCGACCTGCCGCTCTCCGCCTGGACCGCCGGCCTCAACGCGCACCTTCCCCCGGAGGTGGCCTGCGTGCGCGCGGAGGAGGCTCCGCCCGGGTTCGACGCGCGCAGGTGGGCGCGGGGAAAGCGGTACGTCTACACGTTGGTGCGCTCTCCGGTGCGGTCGCCGCTGTGGCGCGGGCGCGCGTGGGAGGTGCGGCGGCCGCTGGACGCGGCTGCGATGGCGGCCGCGTTGCCGCACCTGCGCGGGCGCCACGACTTCTCGGCGCTGCGCGCCGCGGACTGCCCTGCGCGGACCACGGTGCGCGAGGTGCGCGACCTCTCCCTGCGGGTCGAGCCGCTGGGGGAAGGGGAGCTGATCGAGCTGCGCATCGAGGCGACCGCCTTCCTCAAGCACATGGTGCGCAACCTGGTCGGCACGCTCGTCGAGGTGGGGCACGGCAAGCGGTCTCCGGAGTCGCTGCGCGACCTGCTCGACTCGCGCGACCGGACCCGCGCGGGCCCGACCGCTCCGCCGCACGGCCTCTTGCTGGACGAGGTGTTCTACCTGCCGGGCAACGCGGACCCGCACGCGACCGGGACCGACGAAGACGAATGACCCCGACCTCGAACCCAGCCTCGACGCGACCCCGCTCCCGACCCCGAGTCCGACCTCGACCCCGAATCCGACCTCGACCCCGAATCCGACCTCGACCTCGAACCCGACCTCGAGCCGCCGGCGCGTTCGCGCGAGCGCGACGAGAATCGCCGTCGAGTCGGGCCTCGCGATCCGTGACGTCGCGTGCGAGCCGAACTCCTAGCCGCCGCTGCACTCGACACTCACCCTGAAGGAATCCCGGCATGAGTTGGGAGCGGGTCGAGCGATGCGCGCGCTCGTTCCATGAACGCGCGACATCGCGTAGCGGAAAGGAGGTCGGAGGTGCTTAACGATTCGACAACGGTTCGTGAGTTCATCATGCGCCGAGTCGTAGCACGGTGTTTTTCGGAGCTCTCCGGACGCCGCACGCGCGCGCTGGACGGCAGGTCGACCCGCGAGGAGGACCCAGGCGCAACGGCCGCTCT
>DASWGI010000007.1:0-11824 GCA_036393835.1 Myxococcales bacterium
AGGAACTGGGCGATCTGCTCTTCGCGCTCGCCAACCTGGGCCGCTTCCTCAAGGCGCATCCGGAGGAGGCTCTGCGCGGCGCGGTGCGCCGCTTCGAGTCGCGCTTCCACCACATCGAGGAGCGGTTGCGCGAGCAGGGCCACACGCCGCGCGACGCGACGCTCGCGGAGATGGACCGGCTCTGGGACGAGGCCAAGCGGCTCGAAAAAAGCCCGGCGTGACGCATATCGACGCCTGTTTTCACAGCCCCGGCACCCCCTGTGGAGCGGCTGTGAATTGTTGATGATGTGTAAGTTTTCACGGACCGCTAGCGCGGCGATTTCTCCCTCGGAACGGAGGCCACCGGGGCCGGAGAAGGTGCGCAATTCCGGGCGCTTGCCCCGGGGCGTGCGCGGGCGCCCACCTCGGCGCAGGGGTGGCCGAGATGCCCAGGAATCGCGGATTTCCGGCGCGTGGACAACATGTGGATCGGTCAGGGCGAGGTTCCGCTCGGCGCGATTGACACTGAACGCTCGCGGTGCTATCGGACGCCTCTTTTTCGAGCAGATCGGAGCACCGGAACGTGGCGAACACCAAGTCCGCAGAGAAGCAGAACCGCCAGGCGATCCGGCACCGCGCGCGCAACCAGGCCATCACCTCGGCGCTGCGCACCCAGGTGCGGAAGTTCCGCGAGGCGCTCACAGCCGGCGACGCCGCGCGGACCAAGGCGGAGCTGACCGCGGCGATGCGCGCGATCTCCAAGGCGGCGTCCAAGGGCGTGATCCACAAGGCGCAGGCCTCCCGCCGCATCGCCCGCCTCAGCAAGGCCGCCTCGCACACCGCCCAGCCTGGGAAGTAGCCAGGGGCCGGCAGCGGGAGCTCAGAACCGGGCCGCCACGCTCATGCGCTGCATCAGCTCGCGGGACAGGTTCCGCGCCAGGCGGCGGAGCGCGGCCCGCCGGTTCGCCTCGGTGCCCAGCACGTCCACGCCGGCCAGGTAGTCCTCGCCCAGTCCGGCCTGGTCCTCGTACACGACGCCCGACGCGTCCCGCAGCCGGACCCGCACGGTTGCGGAGACGCTGAAGGCGAACGCGCCCTGCGCCCCGAGCGCGCTGGGCGTGCTCGCCAGGGAGAGCAACTCCCCGGTCAGCTCCGGTCCCGAGGCGCCCTCCGGCGCGAGTCTCCCCCGCGCCGCCAGCTCCTCCCGGATCGCCGCGGCGAACACTCCTCCCGCCTCCACCTGCGCCGTGTAGTTCTGGAACGCCGCCACCCGGATGTCCTGCCCCTTCGGCACATCCCCCGGCCTCGCCACCCGATACCCACACCCCACCGCCAGCAGGACCGGCAAATGAACTGCCCAAGAACGTTTCCAGGGAGCGCGGGAGATCCGGGAGCGCGGGAGAACGATCAGGTTCATGCCCAAACGAATCCCTCCCGCACTTCCGTTCCTCCCGCACTCCCCTGAAACGCTCTTAGGCGACCACGAAGTTGACGAGGCGCTTCGGGATGACGACGACCTTCTTGACGGTCTTGCCGTCGATCCAGCTGCGGATCTTGGGGTCCAAAGCGGCGGCGGTGCGGATCTCGTCCTCGGCCGCGGCGGCGGGGACCAGCACCTCGCCGCGCAGCTTGCCGTTCACCTGGACGGCGATGTGGACCGTCTCCTCGGCGATGAGCTGCAGGTCCGCCACGGGCCAGGGGCGCAGCGACAGCTCCTCGTCGTGCTGCTTCGCCGAGTGCCCCAGAGCGGCCCACAGCTCCTCGGCCATGTGGGGCGCGAACGGCGCGAGCAACTGCGCGAGCGTCTCCAGCGCCTCCGAGAGCGCCCCTTCCCCGCCCGCGTCCTGCGGCTCGAACGCGCTGGCCGCGTTGGACAGCTCCATCAGGCTGGAGATGGCCGTGTTGAACTGCAGCCGCTCGAGCTGCTGGGTGGCCCGGGCGATGGTCCTGTGCGTCTTGCGCCGCAGCTCCAGCGCGTCGCCCTGCGCTTGCGAGGCGTGCACCGTCTTTCCCGCCACGCGCGGCGCCTGCGCGGCGAACAGGCGGTGCAGCCGGCCCAGGAAGCGGAACTGGCCCTCGACCTGCTCGTCGGACCAGTCCATGTCCTTCTCGGTCGGGGCGGCGAAGAGGATGAACAGCCGCGCCGTGTCCGCGCCGTAGTCGGCGATGATCTCGCGCGGCGAGACGACGTTGCCGCGGCTCTTGGACATCTTCTCGCCGTCGCGCCCCTTGACGATCCCCTGCGTCACCAGCTTGTGAGCGGGCTCCATGTTCGCGCAGAGCCCCATTTCCTGCATGACCTTGGTCCAGAACCGGAAGTAGAGAAGGTGCAGGACCGCGTGCTCGGGCCCGCCCACGTACACGTCCACGGGCAACCAGCGGTCCGCGTCGTGGCGCAGGAACGGCGCGCGATCCTCGTGGGGCGAGAGGTACCGCTGCATGTACCAGCTCGAGTCGACGAAGGTGTCCATCGTGTCCACCTCGCGCCGCGCCTTGCCGCCGCACCGCGGGCACTTCGTGTTCACGAACGACGGGACCTTCGCCAGCGGGGGCTCGCCCTTGCCGGTCAGGACCTCCTTGACGTCGATGTCCGGCAGCAGGACGGGCAGGTCCTCGTCGGGCACCGGGATGCCCTTCCCCTCCGGATCGCAACGCTTGCAGTAGACGATCGGGATCGGCGTGCCCCAATACCGCTGCCGCGAGATGCCCCAGTCGCGCAGGTGGTAGTTCACCGTCGGCCGGCCGATGCCCCGCCGCTGCGCCTCGGCAGCGATGGCGAGGCGCGCCTGCTCCGACGGCAGGCCGGTGAAGTCGCCCGAGTCGACCAGGGCGCCGTACTCCACGAACGCCTTGTCGACCGAGGGCATCTCCGGCTTCTGGGGGTCGTCGGGCTGGACCACCCAGCGGATCGGCAGGCCGTACTTCTTGGCGAACTCGAAGTCGCGCTGGTCGTGCGCCGGCACGCTCATCACCGCGCCGGTGCCGTACCCGGCCAGCACGAAGTTCGCGACCCACACCGGGACGTGCTCGCCGGTGAAGGGGTTCCGGGCGCGCAGGCCGGTGTCGATGCCTTCCTTCTCGGCAGCCGCCGCGCCTTCCCCCACCTGCCGCGCCGCCGCCCGGACGCGCTCGGCGAACGCGTCGATCTCCTTGCGCTTGGCGCCCTTGACCAACTTCTGGATCAGCGGATGGTCGGGCGCCGCCGCGACGTAGGTCGCCCCGAAGATGGTGTCCGCGCGGGTGGTGAAGACGCGGAAGGCGTCGTCCTCGCCGGCGCCGACCACCGGGAACTCGATCTCCAGGCCGTCGGACCGCCCGATCCAGTTCCGCTGCATGGTGGTGACCCGCTCCGGCCAGTCCAGGCCGTCCAGGCCTTCCAGCAGCCGATCGGCGTAGCGGGTGGTGCGGAAGGCCCACTCCGGGATCTCGCGCTCCTCCACCACGCTGCCGCACCGCCAGCAGCGCCCGTCCTCGACCTGCTCGTTGGCCAGGACCGTGTTGCAGCTCGGGCAGAAGTTGACGCGCGAGCGGCGCCGGTAGACCAGGCCCCGCTCCATCATGCGGAGGAAGAACCACTGGTTCCACTTGTAGAACTCGGGATCGCTGGTGGCGATCTCGCGCGACCAGTCGATGGAGATGCCCAGCGCGTTCACGTCCTCCTTGAACGAGGCGATGTTCTTCGGCGTGCGGACCGCCGGGTGCAGGCCCTCCTTGATGGCGGCGTTCTCGGCGGGCAGCCCGAACGAATCCCAGCCGAGCGGGTGCAGCACGTCGAACCCGCGCTTGCGCGCGTAGCGGGCGAGCACGTCGGTGATGCAGTACACGCGGACGTGGCCCATGTGCATCTCCCCGGACGGATAGGGGAGCATGGCCAGCACGTACCGCTTGGGCGCGCCCGAGCGGACGCCGGCCCGGAACAGGTCCTTCGCTGCCCATTCCTTCTGCCAGCGTGGCTCGAGCGACTTCGGGTCGTACCGGTCCTGCACGTTTCCTCCGCTGCGCCCATTCTAACGCTTTGCGGCGCGGGGAAGCCGGGTCAGGTACCAGAACCCCCCCGGCTTGGGCAAGTCGGCTCTGCTATACAGCGCCGGATGGAATCCCACGTCTACGTGCGCGACATCGCCCGGCACGAAGGGCAGGAGGTCCTGCTGCGCGGTTGGCTGTACGGAAAGCGGTCCAGCGGCAAGCTCCACTTCGTCCAACTGCGCGACGGCACCGGGGTCATCCAGTGCGTCGTCTCCAAGAAGGACGTCCCCGAAGCGGCCTTCGCGGCGGCCGAGCAAGCGCCCCAGGAGGCGGCCATCGAGGTCCGCGGCGCGGTGGCGAAGGATCCGCGCTCGCCGATCGGGTTCGAGATCCACGTCAAGGACTTCGACCTGCGGCAGGGTCAGCCCGGCTATCCAATCCAGCCCAAGGAGCACGGCGTCGGCTTCCTGCAGGAGCAGCGGCACCTCTGGCTGCGCAGCTCCCGGCAGCGGGCCATCCTCGCGGTGCGGCACACGCTCATCAAGGCCATCCGCGACTACTTCGACGAGCGCGGGTTCACGCTCGTCGACTCGCCCATCCTCACCCCGGCCGCCTGCGAGGGGACCTCGACGCTGTTCGAGGTGCCCTATTTCGACCTGGGCAAGGCCTTCCTCACCCAGAGCGGCCAGCTCTACGGCGAGGCGGCCGCGATGGCGGTCGGCAAGGCGTACGTGTTCGGCCCCACGTTCCGGGCGGAGAAGAGCAAGACCCGGCGGCACCTGACCGAGTTCTGGATGGTCGAGCCCGAGGTCGCCTGGCTGGACCTCGCCGGCAACATGGACCTCGCCGAGGATTTCCTGGTGGACATCGTCGGGCGCGTGCTGGAGAAGCACGAGAGGGAGCTGACCGGCGTGCTCGAGCGGGACCTCACCGCGCTCCGCAAGGTGAAGAAGCCGTTCCCGCGCATCACCTATACGGAGGCGGTGGAGGCCATCCGCAAGGCCGGCCACCCCGTGGAATGGGGGGCGGATTTCGGCGGCGACGAGGAGACGGTGCTGGGCAGGCAGTTCGACCGGCCCGTGATGGTGCACCGGTACCCCGCGTCGCTGAAGGCCTTCTATTTCAAGAAGGACCCCCAGGATCCGAAGCTGGCGCTGGGCGTGGACGTGCTCGCGCCCGAGGGGTACGGCGAGATCGTCGGAGGCGGCCAGCGCGAGGACGACTACGAGACGCTGCTCCGCTCGATCGACGAGCACGAGCTGCCCCGCGAGGCGTTCTCCTGGTACCTCGACCTGCGCAAGTTCGGGTCGGTGCCCCACTCCGGATTCGGTCTCGGCCTGGAGCGGACCCTGGCCTGGATCTGCGGCCTGCACCACGTGCGCGAGACCATCCCCTTCCCGCGCATGATGGAGAGGCTCACGCCCTGACGGCCTGCAGCTCCCGCCGAATCCGGCGGCGACTGGCTACTGGTCGGGTGGCTCGACGAGCAGCCGACAACCACCAGCCGCTCCCACGCTCTCGTCGCGGCTCAGTGGCGCTTCTTCTTCGGGCCGGGGTCTTTCGGAGGAGGAGGGACGTAGCGCTGGGGCTTGGGTGGCGAAGGACGCGGAGCGGGAGTCGCGTCCTCCGGTTCCGGTGCCGCGGACGCCGGTGGCGGGACGGCGGGGGTTCCACCGGGCGGGGTGGGCCGGTGCTTCACGCGCGGCGCGGGCGAAGCCTTGGGAGGAGAAGGCACCTTCACCACGCGGCGCTCCACCTGCGGGGCTCCTGACGACCGCGACAGCGAGGTGACCAGCTTCGCGGGCTCGAGGGTGAAGACGAGCGCGCGCGACAGCGTGCCTTCGCCGTCCTTCAGCGTCCGCACGCCGAGATCGGGAGCCAGGCGCGCCGGGAGCTGCAGCGCGGCGTCCTTCACCCCCGCCTGGGCCAGCCGGCGCAGCGCATCGGCGAGCCGCCCCGCCAGCTCCTCCTCGCCGCGCGCGGTGCCGAGGCCGAAGACGAACAGCTTCTTGAAGGCGAGCCGCATCCCCGGAGGCGTCAGCAGCGCCTCCCCCGCCGCCCCGATCACCAGGCCGGCGCGGATCATGCGCGAGAGGCGGCCGGACAGGCGCCAGTCCACCAGCCCGGCGAGCCCGGTCAGCGGGCGCTCGTCCTCCGAGACGAACAGGCAGAGCGCTTCCGCATCCGCCTGGTCGAGCGCCTCCATGGTGAGCGGGTAGTAGGACAGCTCCATCAGCGCTCCTGCTTGGGGACCTGGCCGGGCAGGCCGGATGAGTTGGCGATGCGATCGAGGATCCCGTTCACGAACGCCGACGAGTCCTCGGACCCATACTTCTTCGACAGCTCGATGGCCTCGTTGAGCGTCACCTTCACCGGCACGTCGGCGCGCTTGAGGATCTCGTAGACGGCGAGCCGCAGGATGTTGCGGTCCACCCGCGCCATCCGCTCCAGCTTCCAGTTGGTCGAGGTGCGCTGGATGAGCTGATCGATTGCCGCCTGCTCGCGCTGCGCGCCGCGCACCAGCGCTTCGGCGAACGCCTTGGTGTCCTCGTCCACCGGCTCGAAATGCGCCCACAGGCCCGCGAGCACGTCGGCGGGCGTGCCGCCGCTGGTGTCGAGCTGGTAGAGCGCCTGCAGAGCGCACTCGCGCGCCTTGGTCCTGGACCCCATCTACCGCCCTCCCCGCCGCCCGGCAGGCAGGGGCGACTCGGCCCCCCGCAGCGCGTGGATCTGCTCGAGGCAAGCCAGCGCCGCCTCTCCGCCCTTGTCCATCCCCCGCGGGTCGGCGCGCTCCAGCGCCTGGACCATGTTCTCGCAGGTCAGCACGCCGAAGGCGACCGCCAGGGCGCGCGGAGAGGTGGCGGCCTCCATCGCCAGCGTTCCGAGCGCGCGGGTCACCTCGGAGGCGAGCACGGTGTAGTGATCCGTCGCGCCCCGGACCAGGCAACCCAGCGCGACGATGCCGTCCACCTCGCCGGCACGGGCAACGCGCGCGGCGAGCGGCCCCAGCTCGAAGACCCCGGCGCAGCGGAGCACGCGGATCTCCTCCGCCCCGCGCTCCTCGAGCGCTGCGCGCGCGCCGGCCAGCAGCTGCTCGACGACCTCCGGGTTCCAGCGGGTCGCGCAGAGGGCGAAGCGCATCCCTTTGGCGCTGAGGGCGGCTTCCGGTCTGGGCGCGTGGGTCGACATGCGTTTTTGGCGAGCTTGCGGCCCGGCTACTTCTTCGGCTCGCCGACGAGCGAGAGGAGGTGCCCCATCTTGTCGCGCTTCGACTGCAGGTAGTCGGCGTTGTGCTCCGAGTGGCCCACCTCGATGGGCACCCGCTCGACCACCTCGAGGTCGTAGAGCTGCTTGAGCCCGTCGATCTTCTTCGGGTTGTTGGTCATCAGGCGCATCTTGCGCACGCCGCAGTCCCAGAGGATCTGCGCGCCGATCCCGTAGTCGCGCAGGTCGGCCTTGAAGCCGAGCTTGTGGTTGGCCTCCACGGTGTCGTGGCCGTCGTCCTGCAGGTTGTACGCGCGCAGCTTGTTGACCAGCCCGATCCCGCGCCCCTCCTGGTCGAGGTACACCAGCACGCCCTTCCCTACCTGGTCGATCATCTCCAGCGCGCGGTGGAGCTGGGGGCCGCAGTCGCAGCGGCGGGAGCCGAACACGTCCCCGGTGAGGCACTTGGAGTGGACGCGCACCAGCACCGGCTCGTCGGGCTCCCAGGTGCCCTTCACGAACGCGACGTGGTTCAGCTGGTCGACGTCGTTCTCGTACGCGATGCAGCGCATCTCACCGCCGAACTCGGTGGGGACCCGGGCCTCGACCGCCCGGCGCACCAGGCGCTCGCGCTGCATGCGGTAGTGGATGACGTCGCCGACGCTCAAGATGGACAGCCCATGCTTCGCCGCGAACTTCTCCAGATCCGGCATGCGCGCCATCGTGCCGTCGTCGTTCATCACCTCGCAGATGACGCCCGCGGGGTTGAGGCCCGCGAGGCGCGCCAGATCGACCGAACCTTCCGTCTGCCCGGCGCGGACCAGCACGCCTCCCTTGCGCGCCTTGAGCGGGAAGACGTGCCCGGGTCGCACCACGTCGCTCGGCTTCGCCTCCGGGTCGATGGCCGCCTTGATCGTGGTCGCGCGGTCGGCCGCGCTGATCCCCGTGGTCACCCCGCGCGCCGCCTCGATGCTCACCGTGAACGCGGTCGCGTAGGTGCTCTCGTTCTCCTGCACCATCATGGGCAGGCCGAGCCGCTTCACCTGCTCCTCGGTGAGGCTCAAGCAGATGAGGCCCCGCGCGTTCCGGGCCATGAAGTTGATCGCTTCCGGCGTGACGTGCTGCGCGGCCAGGACCAGGTCGCCTTCGTTCTCCCGGTCCGCATCGTCGACCAGGATCACCATCCGCCCTTGCCGGATCTCGCCCAGGGCGTGCTCCACCCGCTCGATCTCGGTCACGTTCGGCTCCCTCGGGCCTGGACCAAGCGCGCCACGTGCTTGGCGAGGATGTCCGCCTCCACGTTGACGCGGTCGCCCGCGCGCTTCTTTCCCCAGGTGGTCGCGCGCAAGGTCTCCGGGATGAGCATCAGCGAGATGGCGTCCGCGCCGACCAGCTCGTTCACCGTGAGGCTGATCCCGTCGAGCGCGACCGACCCCTTTTCCACCACCAGCGGCAGGAGGTCGGCCGGGACTTCCACCACCACCCGGACGGCCTCGCCGGCCTGCTCGCGGCTGCGAATGCGGCCCACTCCGTCGACGTGGCCGAGAACCACGTGACCGCCGAGGCGATCGCCCAGGGCGAGCGGGGACTCCAAATTTACCGCGTCCCCGGGTCGCCGGTCGCCGAGCGTTGTGCGCCGCAGCGTCTCGACGGACACGTCGGCGACGAAGCTGGCGTCCCTGCGCTCCACCACCGTCAAGCAGGCGCCGTCCACCGCCACGCTCGCGCCGTGCGCGAGGTCGCCTCCGGGCAGGCGGGTGCGCACCGCGATCCGCGCGCCACCGCCAGGGACGGGCGCGACCTCGGCGATCGTCCCGACGTCCTCGACCAGCCCGGTGAACACCCCCTGGTTCTATCGCAGGGGACGGGCGGTGACGAGCAGATCGTCGCCTACCCGGGTGCTGTCCACGATGCGCACGCCGGGGGCCTGGTCCATGCGGCCGGGCCCTTCGAACCCGGCCCAGGAGAGCGCGCCCTCGCCCGACACCTTGGGTGCGATGAAGAGGTACAGCTCGTCCCAGAGGCGTTGCGAGAGGAAGCCGCCGTGGATGCGCGCGCCGCCTTCGACCAGCACCGAGGTGAGGCCCCGGCCCGCCAGGCGCCGGAGCAGGTCCTTGAGATCGACCCGGCCCGCCCGGTCGGACCGGCACCGGACGATCTCAGCGCCCGCGCGCTGCAGCGCCTTCACCCGTCCGGCGGTAGCCCGGAGGGTGCACGCGACCAGGGTCGGCGCTCCAGAGCGCTGCCGGAGCATGCGCGCTGTCGGCGGCAGACGCGCGGTGGAGTCCACCACCACCCGGACCGGATCGCGCGGCGGCACTCCGCGGGTGACCGAATGGCCGCGCGTGCTGGGGAGCCGTGAGGTGAGCCTCGGATCGTCGGCCAGCGCGGTCCCGACGCCGACGAGCACGGCGTCCATCTCGTCACGGAGGATGTGCACCAGCATCCGCGACTCGCGCCCGCTCACCCAGCGCGAGTCGCCGGTCCGCGTCGCCATCTTGCCGTCGAGCGTGACCGCCGCCTTGAGCATCACCCAGGGCAGCTTGCGGGTGATGAACTTGAACCACATCTCATTGGCCGCGTCGCACGCGTCGCGCAGCACTCCGACCTCTACCCGGAGACCGGCCGCGCGCAGCCGGCGGATGCCGCGGCCGTGGACCAGGGGATTCGGATCGACGCTGCCGACGACGACGCGGCGCACGCCCGACGCGAGGATCGCCTCGGTGCACGGCGGCGTCCGGCCGTGGTGGTTGCAGGGCTCGAGCGTCACATACAGGTCGGCGCCGCGCGCTCTCTCTCCGGCCTTGCGCAGCGCCACCACTTCCGCGTGAGGTCCGCCGGCCTTCTCGTGGTGGCCCGCGGCGATCACCTTGCCGCGCGAGACCACCAGCGCGCCGACGATCGGGTTGGGATGCGTGCGGCCGCGCCCCTGCTCCGCCTCGACCAGCGCGTCCAGCATGAGCCGCTCGTCGCGCGAGGGGGGCCTCCCGCCGGGCGAGCTACTTCTGCTTGCCCTTGCGCTCGTGGATCAGCTCCTTCAGCTCGCTCATGAACTCGCCCAGGTCCTTGAACGAGCGGTACACCGAGGCGAAGCGCACGTAGGCCACCTCGTCGAGGCGCGACAGCTCGCGCATCACCGACTCGCCGATGAAGCTGCTCGGCACCTCCTTCTCGCCCAGCTCTTGCAGCCGCCGCTCGATGCCGTCGACGATGGCTTCGATCTGCTCGGAGGAGACCGGCCGCTTCTGGCAAGCGAGCTGGATGCCCGCCACCACCTTGTGCCGGTCGAAGTTCTCCCGGCGGCCGTCCTTCTTCACCACCATCGGGAGGATCTCCTCGACCCGCTCGTAGGTGGTGAAGCGCCGCTCGCAGCCCAGGCATTCGCGCCGCCGCCGGATCACCGCGCCCTGGTTGGAGAGGCGCGAGTCGATGACCTTGTTCTCCAACTCGGCGCAGAACGGGCACTTCATGCGCGCTGTCCGAGCCTCTTCGCGTAGAGGGGAAAGTGGCGGCAGAGCTCGCGCACCTCGCCGCGCACGCGCTCGTGCACCCCGGCGTCCTCGGGCGCGTCGAGGACGCGCACGATCAGCTTCGCCACCGTCCGCATCTCGGACGGGCCCATGCCCCGCGTGGTGAGGGCGGGAGTGCCGAGGCGGAGGCCGCTGGTGACGAACGGCTTCTCCGGATCGCCGGGGATCATGTTCTTGTTGGTGGTGATCCCCGCCTTGCCCAGGGCCGTCTCGGCGATCTTGCCGGTCAGCTTCTTCGGGCGCAGATCGCACAACATTAGATGCGTGTCGGTCCCGCCCGCCACCAGGCGGAGCCCGCCCTCGATCAGCCCCTGCGCGAGCGCTTGCGCGTTGTCGAGGATGCGCTGCTGGTACTCCTTGAACTCCGGCCGCAGCGCCTCGCCGAAGGCGACCGCCTTGGCGGCGATGATGTGCTCGAGCGGCCCGCCCTGGATGCCGGGGAAGACGTTCGAGTCCACCGCCTTGGCGTGCTGCTGCTTGCACAGGATCAGCCCGGAGCGGGGCCCGCGCAGCGTCTTGTGGGTGGTGGTGGTGACCGCGTCGGCGAGCGGCACCGGGCTGGGGTGGAGGCCGACGGCCACCAGGCCGGCGATGTGCGCGATGTCGCAGATCATCATCGCGCCCGCCTCCTCGGAGATCTCGCGCAGCCGCACGAAGTCGAGCGTGCGCGGATACGCCGACGCGCCGCAGAGGACGGCGCGGGGCCGGACCTCCTGCGCCAGCTTGCGCGTGGCGGCGAAATCGATGGTCTCGGTCTTGGGGTCCAGCCCGTAGTGGTGGATCTCGAAGAGCTTGCCGGAGAAGTTCACCGGGGAGCCGTGCGTGAGGTGGCCGCCCTGGGCGAGCGACAGCGAGAGGATGCGGTCCCCGGGCCGCAGCAGGGCGAAGTACGTGGCCATGTTCGCCTGCGACCCGGCGTGCGGCTGGACGTTGGCGTGCTCGGCGCCGAAGAGCGCCTTGGCGCGGTCGATGGCGAGCTGCTCGACCTTGTCGACCACCTCGCACCCGCCGTAGTACCGCTTCCCCGGGAGGCCTTCGGCGTACTTGTTGGTCAGCGGCGATCCGGCCGCCTCGAGCACCGCCTCGGAGACGAAGTTCTCGCTGGCGATCAGCTCGAGCCCGTCGGCCTGCCGCGCCGTTTCCTC
>DASWGI010000008.1:0-12727 GCA_036393835.1 Myxococcales bacterium
GGGGCTCCTAATGTCGCTGCGAACGCGCCCCCGGCTCCCCCGTCACCTATGGGCAGTTCGGCATTCCCAGACGCCCGGTCTGGCTAAAGCACGGGCGAGAGTACCGATCTAAGGCAATCAGTTGCGGCGCGTCAGGGCGGATCGACGACGTCAAAGCGGATCTGTGTCAGTTGACCAAAGCGCAGCACGCCACTCTGGTGCGCTTGTGGGTCGCTGAGAGCAGGCTGACACTGAGGGGCAAGTACGTTCGGCGAACAGTTCGCGGCAGCAGTACCTGACACATCGATCCAGACAGCCCCAGTAAAAGGGATGTCGCCATGAGCGCTGCCTCCGAAGCAGGTGACGAACCCATTCTCGACTAGCATCAAGTCTTGGATCGATGCCTCGGGTCCCGCAATGGAGAACGAACTGCCATCGTCGCTTAGAACCCTCTCGTAAGCGGTGCCCGACTTCGACCCCGTGTAAGTGATAGTCATCCTGATGCAGGTCTGCGTCGACCCACCACCACCAGCACACGAAGGAAGGGCGCCCAAGAGGACTGCCCAGAGAATCCGTCTGCGGGGATTCAGCACGCTTTCTCTCAGGGCGATTGTACAGGCACGATCTGCACCTACTCCCGATAGAACGGCGCATGCCAGCGGCCACAGCGTCCGCGAGACGCATCGGCGGTGGGGAGCCGGGGGTGTGTTCGCAGCGACATTAGGAGCCCCAGTCTCGGGGGTCGGCGCTTCTCGGACCCCAGGGGCGACGCTGGCGCTGCGGACGCACCCCCGGGCCCCGCCGCCGGTCCAAACCGCCAGCTCGAGGCATCCGCGGCTGGTGCTCCGAGCGGTCGTTTGGTTGGCGCTCGTGGAGGTGGGCGGATGTGCGCGCGGTGACGGACGGGAAGTGGGCGAGTGTGCGTTGCCGAGGGTAAGGCTGGACGCTAGACTCGCGGCCCCGACGGAGCGCTGATGCTCGATCCGAACCTCCCGCTGGCCCTCACCTTCGACGACGTCCTGCTGCTCCCGGCGGAGAGCGACGTGCTGCCGCGCCAGGTGGACGTGAGCGCGCAGCTGACGCGCAACCTGCGCCTGCAGATCCCGATCGTGAGCGCCGCGATGGACACGGTCACCGAGGCGCGCACCGCGATCGCCATGGCCCAGGCGGGCGGGATGGGGTTCATCCACAAGAACATGTCGCCGGCGCAGCAGGCGCTGGAGGTGACCAAGGTCAAGAAGTACGAGAGCGGGATGGTGGTCGATCCGGTCACCATCGAGCCCGAGTCGCGACTCTACCAGGCCCTCGAGCTGATGCGGCAGCACGACATCAGCGGCATCCCGGTCACGCGCAAGGGCCGCCTGGTGGGCATCGTCACCAACCGCGACCTGCGCTTCGAGAAGAACCTCGAGCAGAAGGTCGAGGACGTGATGACCCGCGACCTGATCACCTGCCGCGAGGGCATCTCCCAGGACCAGGCGAAGGAGCTCCTGCACAAGAACCGCATCGAGAAGCTGCTGGTGGTCGACGAGAAGTTCGAGCTGAAGGGCCTCATCACCATCAAGGACATCGAGAAGACCCGCGCGCACCCCAACGCCGCCAAGGACGAGCACGGCCGCCTCCTGGTCGGCGCCGCGGTGGGGGTGGGCCCCGACCGGGACGAGCGGGTGCACGCGCTGCTGCGCGCCGGCGCCGACGTCATCGCGGTCGACACGGCGCACGGGCACTCCAAGGGCGTCATCGAATCGGTGCGCGCCCTCAGGAGCAACTTCCGGGACATCGAGCTGGTCGCCGGCAACGTGGCCACCGGCGAGGGCGCGGCGGCGCTGTGCGAGGCCGGCGTCGACGCGGTCAAGGTGGGCATCGGTCCGGGCAGCATCTGCACCACGCGCGTCGTCGCCGGCGTCGGCGTCCCGCAGATCAGCGCCATCGACAACTGCGTGCGCGCCGCCTCGCGGTTCGGCGTGCCGTGCATCTCGGACGGCGGCATCAAGTACTCGGGCGACATCGTGAAGGCCATCGCCACGGGCGCGCACAGCGTGATGATCGGCTCGCTGTTCGCGGGCACCGAGGAGGCGCCGGGCGAGGTCATCCTCTACCAGGGCCGCTCCTACAAGTCGTACCGCGGGATGGGGTCGATGGGCGCCATGAAGCAAGGCTCGCGCGACCGCTATTTCCAGGTGGGCGAGGAGGACCTCAAGCTGGTCCCCGAGGGCATCGAGGGGCGCGTTCCGTACAAGGGTCCGCTGGCGATGAACGTGCACCAGCTGGTGGGCGGCCTGCGCGCCGGCATGGGCTACACCGGCTGCCGCACCGTCGAGGAGCTGCGCACCCGGGCGAAGTTCGTCCGCATCACCCAGGCCGGCCTGCGCGAGAGCCACGTCCACGACGTGCAGGTCACCCAGGAAGCCCCCAACTACCGGGCTGAGTAGTGCCGCTCGCCACGGTCACGCGACTGCCGCGGCGGCCGAGGCTGCTGCTCACCTTCATCCTGCTCTTCCCGCTGGCGCTGTTCGTGCTGGCCGGCGTGCGCGCCGTCCAGCTCGCCCGGGAAGGGGAGGTGCCGGACGCGCTGCGCGACCTGAACTGCGACGGCAAGGTGAGCACGGCCGAGTGGCTGCGCGGCGGGATAGACTTCCGTCTGAGGCCGTCGCGGCTCGTCCCGGGGTGCCAGGACGTCTACTCCGTGAAATCAGGGCAAGTCCTGGTGGTTCGCTGCCCGGGAGAGCCCCGCTGCCGCCGCGCCGCCGACCTGCAGCGCTCCCCCTGAGCGGAAGCGGGAGAACCCAACCAAACCAGCGACCTGCGGCTCCGCGGGTGGGACGCGCTGCGCCTGGCGGGCCTTGCGGCCCTACCGGGGTGGTTCTGTATTTCTTCAAGGGCTCGCCCCACTCCGCAGAACGGGGGAATGCCGTGCTGACCGTGATCGAAGTCGCTGGCTCCGCGCTGGTCGGACTGCTCTACCTGGGCATCCTCGCCACGGTCATGACGATGAAGACCGGGCGCAAGCCGTCCTCGGGAGCCCGCCCGCATCGGCGGCCGCCCACCGTGCGCGTTCCCGGCACCGACCAGGGCGCCCTGACGACCCGCTAAGCCGCGGCCGTATCCGGCGGCGCCACGCCGTCCATCGCGCGGACGTCAAGGGACACTCTCTCCCTCGACTCGTCCGTTCGTCTTATGCGAAAGTGCGCCCCCTCGACGCACCAGCAGGCGCGCCATCGTGCGCGCGCGAGGGAGGATCGACATGTCCAGGAAAACGCAGCGGATCGATCGCCGTGCCTTCCTCAGATTGGGCGCGGGCGCGCTCGGCGCCGCCGCTCTGAGTCCGCGGACCCTGCTGGCCGCGGAATCCGACGACGAGCAGAAGCTCTATGCTGAGGCGAAGAAAGAGGGAAAGGTCGTCTGGTGGACGTCCCACTACCAACTGAGCGCCGCGGAAGCCGTGCGCGACGCGTTCAAGGCCAAGTACCCGGGCATCGACGTCGAGTTCATCCGGCAGACCGCCCAGGTGGTGTTCCAGCGGCTCTCGCAAAATCTGAAAGCGGGCGTGAAAGAGGTCGACGTCTTCGCCAGCACGGACGAATCGCACTACCTCAAGCTCAAGAGCCAGAACGTCCTCGCGCGATACACGCCGCTCGGCGAGTCGAATCTGCCGAAGGTGTACCGGGACGTCGACCCGGACAAGACGTATCACACCGGCGCGATCGCGCTGCTCATCATCAACTACCACCCGAGCGTGTCCGCTCCCCCGCAGAAGTGGACGGATCTGCTCGACCCGAAGTGGCAGGGGCAGATCACGCTCGGCCATCCCGGCTTCTCCGGATTCGTCGGGAACTGGGTGGTCGCGATGTCGGACAAATACGGATGGGACTACTTCACCAAGCTCGCGAAGAACAAGCCGAAGATCGGCCGCTCCATCTTCGACACCGTGACGGACATCGTGTCAGGCGAGCGCAAGGTCGGGGCCGGAGCCGAGAACGCGTCGCTGGAGAGCAAGGCGAAGGGCAATCCGATCGACATCAAGTTCCCATCCGATGACTCGATCCTCTGTGTGTCGCCGGTCGCGATCCTCAAGGACGCCCCGCACCCCAACGCCGGCAGGCTCTTCGAAAGTTTCTTCTACGCGAAGGAGTACTCGGAGGCGCTGGCGAAGACGTTCAACTACCCGCTGCGCTCCGACGTGCCCGCGCCGAGCGGAATCCCCATCGAGAAGGTGAAGTACTACCGGAACAAGGCGGAACGCCTGGACAAGGGCATCCCCGAGGCCATCGAGAAGTGGCGCGAGACGTTCGGAGTGTGAAGTGGCCGAGGCGGTAGGATCGGCGAAGAGCGCGCCTTCGCCCTCACTCCGGACCCGGAGGCTGGATCTCAGCGCCGCCGTGTTCGGGATCGCGGCGGCGATCCTGGTCTTCATGGTCGTCGTGCCGCTGGCGTGGATCTTCGTGGGCAGCGTGCACAGCGATGTGGACGAGACGCTGACCTTGTCCAACTACGTCCGGGCCTTCACGCGTTCGATCTATCTGACGCCGATCCGGAACTCGCTGGTCCTCGCCACGGCGGCCGCCGTCGTCGCCACCTTTTTCGGGACGGTCCTCAGCTGGGCCGTCAGCCGCACGGACATGCCGGGCCGGAACGCGATCCGGATGATGGTCTTCGCGGCCTTCGCGACGCCGTCGTTTCTCGGCGCGACCGCCTGGATCTTCCTCGCCGCGCCCAATTCCGGCTGGCTGAACAAGATCTGGATCGCGGTCACCGGCGCCGAGCGTGGACCCCTCAACATCTACTCGATGGAGGGCGCGATCTTCGTCATCGCTTTGTACAGCTTTCCGTATACGTTTGCCTTTGCCTCCAGCGCGCTCGAACTGATCCCCTCCGACATGGAACGCTCCGCGGCGCTTCTGGGCGCGCGCTGGCCACGCATCACCTGGCGCATCACGCTCCCTCTGGTGCGGCCGGCGATCCTCGCCGGCGCTCTGCTCTCCTTCCTCGAGGCCATCTCCGAGTTCGGCACGCCCGCCTTCCTGCTCATCCCCGCGGGCAAGCAGGTGATCACCACGCAGCTCTACCTGTTCTTCCAGTATCCCAACCGGCCGAATCTCGCCGCCGCGTACGCCGTTCCGCTGCTCCTGGTGACCGCCGGCCTGTTCCTGCTGCAGCAGCGGCTCCTCAAACGCGGCCGTTTCACCTCGGTGGGCGGGAAGGGCGGCGTCCGCGAGCCGTTCCGGCTGGGTGGCTGGCGATGGCCGTTGCTCGGCGTCTGCCTGATCCCGACGCTCTGCGCCCTCGTCCTGCCCTACGCTGCCCTCCTCGCGACCTCCTTGACGCGCGCCTGGGGGCGGGGGCCGGTGCCCGGCAATCTGACCATCGACTGGTACAAGTGGGCGCTCGTCGAGAACCCGGCCGCCCGCGCCGCCATCGGCCACAGCCTCATCTACGCGGCCGCCGCGGCGACGATCGCGACGGTGATCGCCCTCTTCACCGCTTACGTCGCGCAGCGAAGGCTGGTTCCGGGGGCCCGCGTCCTGGCGTTCATCGCGATGGCGCCGTTCGTGGTGCCCGGAATCATCCTCGCCATCGGGTTCTTCTCGGCGTACGCGCGGCCGCCCCTGGTGCTCTATGGCACCGCGTGGATGCTGATCGTCGCCTTCGCCACCCGGTTCCTGCCCATCGCGTATTCCGGCAGCGAGTCCGCCCTGCGCAGCATCGACGTCGAGCTGGAGAACGCGGCGCGAACGCTGGGCTCGACCACGTTGAACACGTTCGCGCGGATCACGTTCCCTTTGCTGCGCCGGAGCGTGGTCGCCACCTGGCTGACCGCCTTCATTCCGTCCCTGCGCGAGCTGAGCTCCGCCGTCTTCCTCTTCACCCCTTCGACCGCGGTGATCACCAACATCATTTTCGACCTGTCTGACGCCGGGAACTTCGAGCCGGTGTCCGCGCTCGGTGTCTTGATGATGGCGCTGACCTTCGCGCTCATCGCCCTGGCCTACCGCCTGTTCGGCCGGACGGTGCTATTTTCACGGGCGCGCGGGTAGCCCCGCCGCCAGACGACGTCCAGGAGCGACATGGCACGGATCCGGCTCGTGGACGTGAAGAAGGACTTCGGCGCCGTACCCGCGCTGCGCGGGATCAACCTGACGGTCGAGCACGGCGAGCTTCTCGCCATCCTCGGCCCGTCCGGATGCGGCAAGAGCACGACCATGCAGCTCCTGGCGGGCTTTCTCGACCCCGACGCCGGTGAGATCTGGGCCGACGACCGCCTCCTCTCCAGCCCGCGCGGGATCGTCCCGCCCGAGCGCCGGCGGATGTCGCTGGTGTTCCAGAGCTATGCCGTGTGGCCGCACATGACCGTCTTCGAGAACATCGCCTTCGGCCTGCAGATGCGAAAGCTCCCCGAGCGGCAGATCGGCGAACGGGTGCAGCTCATGCTCGACATCGTCAATCTGGGCGGCTTCGAAGGGCGATACCCTCACGAGCTTTCCGGCGGCCAGCAGCAGCGCGTCGCGCTGGCGCGCGCCCTGGTGGTCGAGCCGGACACGCTCCTTCTGGACGAGCCGCTCTCCAACCTCGACGCGAACCTGCGCGAGCAGATGCGCTTCGAGATCCGCCGCATCCACGAGCGCACCAAGGTCGCGACCATCTACGTGACGCACGATCAGGCGGAGGCGATGGTCATCGCCGACCGGATCGCGGTGATGAACAAGGGCGTGATCGAGCAGATCGGGACGCCGCACGAGATGTACGAGCATCCGCGCTCGCGCTTCGTCGCTTCCTTCATGGGCGGGGCGAACTGCCTCAAGGCGAACGTCCTCGAGCCAGGTCTCGTGCGCTGCGGAGACGTCCAGGTCCGCGCCGCGGAAAGCGAGGGCTTCCGCCCCGGCGACGAGGTGGTGCTCTGCATCCGTCCGCACGCCGTGCGCGTGCATCGGGTGGGCAACGGCAGGGAGCGTGGCGAGAACCTCGCCAGCGGGCGGCTGCTCCAGCAGGCGTATCTCGGGGACTTCCAGGATCTCCGCATCGCCCTCGCGGGCGGAACGCAGGTGCGCGCGATGATGCCCGCCGGACCCGCTTTCGAGGGCGGCGAGGCGGTCGTGGTCGAGCTTCCCCAGGAAGCGTGCCACTTGCTGCCATCCTAGGATTGGAGCTGGCGTTCCATGCCGGCGTTCCTCCTCGCCACTGGAAGCACGCAGGGCGACCCGGTCGCCGGCCTGATGCTGGCGCTGGCGCTGATCCTCCTCGCCGCGAAGCTGGGAGGGGACCTCGCCGCGCGGGTCGGACAGCCGGCGGTCCTGGGAGAGCTGCTCGGCGGGATCCTGCTGGGCAACGTGCCCCTCTTCGGGCACTCGCTGATGGAGCGCCTGAAGAGCGATCCGACGCTCGACATGCTGGGTCGCATCGGCGCCCTGATCCTGCTCTTCGAGGTGGGGCTCGAGTCGACCGTCGCGCAGATGCTGCGGGTGGGCGTCTCGTCCTTGCTGGTCGCCACGGTTGGCGTGATCGGCCCGTTCATCCTCGGATATGGCGTGGCCCAATGGCTGCTGCCGGGCTCCTCCGCCTACGAGCACGCGTTCCTGGGGACCGTACTGTGCGCGACCAGCGTCGGGATCACCGCGCGGGTGTTCAAGGACCTCGGCCGCGTCCAGACACCCGAGGCCCGCATCGTGCTCGGCGCCGCGGTGATCGACGACGTGCTAGGGCTCCTGGTGCTGGCGGTCGTCGCGGCGGTGGCCACGGCGGCCGACCGGGGCAAGGCGCTGCCCGGCATCGAGATCGGCGTGACGGTGTCGAAGGCGGTGGTGTTCGTGGTCGGCGCCATCGCCCTGGGCAGGCTGCTGTCGCCGCGGCTGTTCCGCATCGCCGCCCGGTTGCGCGCCCGCGGAGTGCTGGTCGCGGTCGGGCTGTCCTTCTGCTTCGTCCTCTCCTGGCTCGCCGACGTGGTGGGGCTCGCCCCCATCGTGGGCGCGTTCGCCGCCGGGTTGGTGCTGGAGGAGGTCCACTCGCGCGAGTTCACCGGCCGCGGGGAGCGCGCCCTGGATCAGCTCATCGAGCCCATCGCGCACTTCCTGGTGCCCATCTTCTTCGTGCTGATGGGCGTCCGCACGGACCTGTTCGCACTGGCCAGGCCGCAGCTCCTCGGGCTCGCCGCGGCGCTCACGCTGGCGGCCATCGTCGGGAAGCAGATCTGCGGCCTCGCCGTGCTGGAGAAGGGCGTGGACCGCGTCTTCGTGGGGCTCGGCATGATCCCGCGCGGGGAGGTGGGCCTGGTGGTAGCGAGCATCGGCCAGGGCCTGACCGTGCGCGGGGAGCCGATGATCGATTCCGCCACCTTCTCGGCAGTGGTGATCATGGTGATGGTCACCACCTTGCTGACGCCGCCGCTCTTGAAATGGCGCTCGCGGCGGACGGGCTGACAGTCGCCTCGGCCTTCTACGGCTGCGGCACTTCCGCCACCACCTGGGGCGCGGGCTTCTTGGCCGACTTCATGGCGACCGCGCGGCGATCGGCCGGCGCGTCGCCGGCGCGCCAGTGGAGCACCAGGGCGCCGATCACCGCCAAGAGCGCGATCACTGCCCCCCGAGCGAGCGAACGCATCTCTTCCTCGTGCGTCATGGTCCACCCTCCCACCTCTGGAGGTAGCAAGGGCGCGGGGTAGGGGCGCAAGGCTGGCGGAGGGGGCCCGGTGGGTGCCCGGAGCTTCAGGTCGGACCGCCGGGTAGCGAGAGGTAATCCAGCGCGGCGGCGATTCCGCCCGGCCGGTGCGGAATGCTGGAAAGGCGCAGCCCCATCTCCACCCCGGCGAGCGTGCCGCACAGGCTGAGGTCGTTGAACGAGCCCAGGTGCCCGATCCGGAACAACTTGCCCTTCAGCTTTCCCAGGCCCTGGCCGAGGGACATGTCGAAGCGGTCGAGGATGATCGCGCGCAGCTTGTCGGCGTCGTGGCCGTCGGGCACCCGGATCCCGGTGAGCGAGCTGGAGTGCTCGCGATCGTCCGCGCAATTCACCTCGAGCCCCCAGCCGCGCACCGCGCGGCGGGTCGCCTCGCCGTGCCTGGCGTGCCGCCGGAACACGTTGGGAAGGCCCTCTTCCTCGAGCATGCGCAGGGCCTCGCGCAAGCCGTAGAGCAGGTTGGTGGCGGGCGTGTAGGGGAAGAAGCCGCTCTCGTTGGCCTGGAGCATCGGCTGCCAGTCCCAGTAGGAACGGCGCAGCTTGGCATTGGCCGAGGCCTCCAGCGCCTTCTGCGACACGGCATTGAAGGACAGGCCGGGCGGGAGCATCAGGCCCTTCTGGGAGCCCGCGACGGTGACGTCGACCTTCCACTCGTCGTGCCGGTAGTCCATGGACCCGAGTGACGAGATGGTGTCCACGAGGAACAGTGCGGGATGCTTCGCGCGATCGATGGCGGCGCGGATCTCCGGGATCCGCGAAGCCACGCCGGTCGAGGTCTCGTTGTGCACCACGCACACCGCGCGGATCTCGTGCTGCGCGTCCCCCCGCAGCTTCTGCTCCACGGCCGCCGGATCGACGCCGCGGCGCCAGTCGCCGGGGACGAAGTCCGCCCGCAGGTCGAGGCGCCGCGCCATCTCGTGCCAGAGCGTCGCGAAATGGCCCGTCTCGAACATCAGCACGCGGTCGCCCGGCGAGAGCGTGTTCACCATCGCCGCCTCCCAGGCGCCAGTGCCGGAAGCGGGGTAGATCACCACGGGCTGCGAGGTGCGGAACACCTTGCGCAGCCCGGCGAGCACCTCCTTGCCGAGCTTGGCGAACTCCGGTCCTCGGTGATCGATGGTGGGCCGGTCGATCGCGCGCAGCACCCGGTCGGGCACGTTGGTGGGTCCGGGGATCTGCAGGAAATGCCGTCCGCTCGGATGCGCCATCACTTGCCCCTCCAGAGCGGCTTGCGCTTCGCCAGGAACGCGTCGATCCCTTCGCGGAAGTCCTCGCTCATGTATGCCTGCACGACATGGTCGCGGCTCCCTGCCGGCGCCCAGTGCCGCACGATCCGGTTCAGCTCCTGCTTGGCGGTGCGGACCGTGAGGGGCGCGTGCGAGGCGGCGGTCCGCGCCATCTCCCCGGCCCGTGCGTACACGCCTTCCTCCGTGGCCAGCTCGTTCAAGAGGCCGATCGCGCGCATCTCCTCCGCGTCCATCAGCCGCGCCAGCAGGATGATGTCCTTGGTGCGGGCCACCCCGATCAGCGCCGCCAGGCGCGCGTAGTTGCGCGTCGAGAGCGTGTTCCCGAGCGTCCGCGCGATGGGGAAGCCGAACTTCGCGCTCGGCGCCCCGACCCGCAGATCGCAGGCCGCCGCGATGCCCGCGCCACCGCCCGTGCACGCGCCCTGGATGGCCGCGATGGTGGGCACGCGCACGTCCTCCAGCGCGTCGAAGACGCGGTCCATGCGCGCCTCGTAGTCGATGGAGTGTTGCGGGGTCGAGAACCCGCGGAACTGCGAGATGTCGGTGCCGGAGACGAACGCCCTGTCGCCGGCGCCGCGCAGGACGAGCGCTTTCACCGACTCGTCGGAGTTGATCTGCCTGCAGATCTCGCCGAGGCGGTCGTACATGCCGAACGTCATCGCGTTGCGGGCGTCGGGGCGGTTGAAGGTGAGCCAGGCGATGCCGCCTTGCTTCACCTCGTAGAGGATCTCGTCGGTCGCGGTCATGGCATGCGGATCACGCCGTCCGTGGCCAGCCGGCGGATCTCCTCCTGCGAGTAGCCCAGCTCTACGAGCACCTGGGCCGAATGCTCCCCGAGCAGCGGACCCGCGCGCACCATGCGCGGCGGCGTGTCGGAAAGGCGCATCGGCGATCCGATCTGCTTGACCGGGCCGAGCTTCGAGTGCGGCGCGTCCGGGAAGAACCCTCGCGATGCGAGGTGCGGGTCGTTGAAGACCTGGTCGTACGTCTGCAGCAGCCCGCAAGGGACGCCCGCCTGGGTGAGCGCGTCGACCCAGTGCTTCGCGGGCCGCTTCTCGCTCACGACCTCGAGGAGCGGGATCAGCTCGCGCCGGTTCTGGTGCCGCAGGTGGTTCTTGGCGAAGCGGGGGTCCTGCTTCAGCTCCGCGAGCCCGAAGACGTCGCAGCACGCCTCCCAGTTGCGCGCGGTGGTGGCGCCCAGCGTGAAGAACCCGTCGGAGGCGCGCAGCGCCTGGTACGGCGCGGAGGTCTGGTGCGCGGATCCAAGCGGCTTGGGGATCTCGCCAGTGGCGAAATACCGGCCGGCCTCCCAGACGGCGAGCGACACGCCGGACTCGAACAGGCACACGTCGATGAACTGCCCGCGGCCGGTGCGCTCCCGGACGCGCAGGGCGGCCAGGGCGGCGAGCGCGGCGTACAGCCCGCAGGTGAGGTCGGTCACCGGCACCCCCACCTTGACCGGGCTTCGCCCTCCCTCCTCGCCGGTGATGGACATCAGGCCGCTCATCCCCTGGGCCATGATGTCGAGGCCGGGGCGCTGGGCGTACGGGCCGTCCTGTCCCCAGCCCGAGGCCGCCACGTAGACCAGGCGCGGGTTGATCTCCGAGAGGCGAGGGTAGTCGAGCTCCAGGTCCTTCATGGTGCCGGGCCGGAGGTTCTCGACCAGCACGTCCGCGCGCGCGGCCAGCGTGCGGAAGACCTCCTTCCCGCGCGGCGCCTTGAGATCGAGTGCGACGGAGCGCTTGTTCCGGTTCAGCCGCAGGAAGCTCGACGACTCGCCCTCGAGGAACGGTCCGCTGGCGCGCGTCTGGTCGCCGCCGTCGGGGTTCTCGATCTTGATGACGTCCGCCCCGAGGTCCGCGAGCTGCAGGGTGCAGAACGGGGCGGCCATGAAGTTGCCCACCTCGAGCACCCGGATCCCGGACAGGGCCGCCTCGGCCATTTGAACCTCCGGCGCCGATCTATACTGCCGGCCATGCCCTTGTCCTGCGAAGAAGCGTTGCGGCTGGTCGGCGCTGCACACGACCGGGCCCGGCAGATCGGCATCCGCGTCACGGTGGCGGTGGTCGACGAGGGGGGCCTCCTGCAGGCGCTCGCGCGCATGGACGGCGCGCCGCCGCTCTCGTCGCAGATCGCGGAGGCCAAGGCGGTGGGCGCGGCGGTCTGGCACCGCGACGGGGCCTCGCTGGCCCAGGTCCACCAGGAGCGCCCCGGTTTGTTCAACGCCGTCGCCCAGATGGTCCGCGTCCCCATCATCCCGGGCCTCGGGTCCACGCTGGTCCGACGCGACGGCGCGGTCCTCGGCGCAGTCGGCGTCTCCGGCGGGAAGCCCGAGCAGGACCTCGACTGCGCGGAGGCGGGGCTCAAGGCGCTCGCGAAGTAATCTCCGCGTGCGCACCCAGGCGCGCCGCGTTACAGTGCGCCCCCCGCGCTGGAGTGCCGCACGTGGCCGACCTGCACGCAGAGAAGATCCTCATCCTCGATTTCGGGTCGCAGTACACGCAGCTCATCGCCCGGCGCGTGCGCGAGCTGCACGTCTACTGCGAGATCCACCCCTGCACGATGCCCATCGAGCAGATCCGCGCCTTCGCAGCCCGGGGCATCATCCTCTCCGGCAGCCCGTACAGCGTGGAGCAGCCCGGCGCGCCGCTGGTGGACCGCGCGGTCTTCGAGATGGGCGTCCCGGTGCTGGGCGTCTGCTACGGCCTCCAGTTGATGGCCAAGCTGCTCGGCGGCGCCATCGATCGCACCGCGCACCGGGAGTACGGCCACGCCCGCCTCGAGGTGCTGGAGCCGGTCGGGCCCTTCCGCGAGATGCGCCCCGGGGAGCACCT
>DASWGI010000009.1:0-5886 GCA_036393835.1 Myxococcales bacterium
GCCCGGCTCGTCGGCGAGCTCGCGGGTGCGGTCGGCCCAGGGCTCCAGCTCCTTCGCCGTGTAGAGGTAGTCGTACCGCTCGTCGCGGCCGGCGGTCTTGCGGAACCAGTCGCGGTAGTTGCGGCCGTGCACGCGGACGTAGCCGATGCCGGAGGTGGCACGGGCGGAGGGTTTGATGGAGTTGCGGAACAGCGGCTGATCGACGTTGACGAAGCCCATCCCGCGCTCTGCCAGCTCAGCGTAGAAGGCGGGCTCGTTCCAGGAGACGTGGCGGACCTCGACCACCAGCGGGTAGGCGCGAAACGCGTTGGCCAGGTCGCGCAGCCACTCGCGGTTCGCCTCCTCGTTGCGGAACGACCAGGGGAACTGGAGGAGGACCGCGCCGAGCCGGCCCGCCTCCGCGATCGGATCGAAACCAGCGCGCACCACGTCGATTTCCTCTCGGGAAAACGCGGTGTCGCGCTCATGGGTGAAGCGCCGCCACAGCTTGAGCGTGAAGCGGAACCGCTCGTTCTCCTTCACCCGCTCCGCCCACTTGCGCGCCGCCTCTGGCGCGGCCGGGCGATAGAAGGTCGAGTTCACCTCCACCGTATCGAAGTACCCGGCCAGATAACGCAGCGGATCGAACTTCTTCGGCTTCGGCTTGGGGTACACGGTCCCCGCCCAGTCGGGATAGTCCCATCCGGCGGGCCCGAAGCGGATCAGGCCTGTTGCTCCGCCAGCGCGTAGAGGTAGTGCACGTGCGAGAGCGTCGCGCCGTCGATGCCCTGCACCTTGGGGTTGCTCGACTCGATCACGTAGTACTCGTCGGGCGCGTGCGCGCCGGAGCCGTGGCCGAGCCCGAAGTGCCCGGCAGCGAGCTTGAGCGGCGGCTCGGTGAACAGGTACCCGGGCCACGAGCCGCCCAGGCGCGGCCAGAGGATGGGATCGATGCCCACCCCGCGGTAGGTGGCCTGCTCGGCGCGGATCATCGCCGAGTCGGCGCGGGTGGTGTTGGGCGGATACGCGCCGCCCACCTTGACCTCGATGTCTCCGAAGCCGCGCTTGGCGAGGTGCGCCTTCACCTTCTGCAGCGTGTCCTCGACCGTCATGTCGGGGACCAGCCGCAGGTCGAGCTTCGCCACCGCGCGATGCGGCAGGACGGTCTTGCCGCCGGGGCCGGTGTAGCCGCCCACCAGGCCCTCGATGTTCACCGTGGGCCAGCCGGCCATGCGCTGCAGCGCCTCGCGGTACGGCACGTCGCGGACCCACCGCTGGATGCTGAGCATCTTCTTCTGCTGGGCCTCATCGCGCCGGCGCGCGGCGATCTCGATCAGCCGCTCCTCCTCGGGCGAGAGCGGCCGCACCTTCTCGAAGTAGCCGTCGATGGCCGGATCGACGCCGTCGGGAGAGACCATCGTGGCCAGCGCCTGGACGAGGTGGAATGCCGGGCTGTCGACCGAAGCGCGGAACGAGGAGTGGATGTCGCGGCCAGGACCGCGCCCCCACTTCTCGCCGCTCGCGATCATCTCCAGCTCGATCACGCCCTTGGCGCCCAGGTTGATGGTCACGTTCCCGTCGGGGTCCTGCGCGGCGAACGGCATGTAGATGCCGACCGTCTTCGAGAGCGCGGCGGCGATCTCAGGCCGGCGCACCACCTGCGCGAAGTGCACCGAGCCGATCTCCTCCTCGCCCTCCCCGACCAGCACCAGGTTGACCGGCGGCTTCCGCCCGGCCCCGCGCAGCGCGTGGAGCGCCGCCAGGAAGGTCGCCTCGGGCCCCTTCTGGTTCACCGCGCCGCGGCCGACCACCACTTTGCCGAACTCCGCCTTGTCGACCAGCCGCGCCTCCCACGGCGGCGAGGACCACTCGCGCGGGTCCACCTGCTTCACGTCGTACATGAAGTAGAGGCCCACGGTCTTCGGCGCTCCCGCGTCGAGCGTGGCGAACACGCCGGGGAATCCGTCGGTCGGCACGCGCTCGGCGCGCTGGAACCCGGCGTCTCGCAGCAGGCGGATGAAGTGCTGCACTCCCTCCTCACCGCCGATGCCCTCGGCGGCGATGGTGGGCTGGTGGATCCATTCTTGTAGCCGCTGCACGGCCTCGCCGTGGCGCTTCTGGATCTCGCGCTCGACGGGCGCGAGGTCGGCGGCGCGCGCCAGGCGCGGGAGCATCAGAGAGGCGGCCCCCGCGAGGGAGCCGCGCAGCAGCGTGCGTCGGGAGAGGTTGTCCATGCGCCTCCCTCACCCATGACGGAGCGACGTGTCAAGCGCGAACGAGACGCAAGTCTCTTGCAAGTCGCGACATCGCCGCCTTAGCGTTCCGGCGCTCCTGGGGAGCGCTTTGCGCGCAAGCGGGTTTTTGCAAAACAACAGCCGAGGGGACCATGAAGACACTTCTGAGGAAGAAGATCGTCGCGTGTCTCTGCGTCGCGCTCGCCGGCGCGGCCGTCGCCGTGGCTCCGGCGCCGGCCGTGTTCTGGGGACAGTGGGGACGCAATCAACTTCACCAGGGCTCGGTCCCCGTGGCGGGGCAGACCGGGTCGAGGATCCAGGCGAGCATCGTCTACGATCCTTTCGTCTCGAAAGAGACGCAAGGCCCGTACGCGGCGGGTGGCCTGCTCGTCCACTACCAGACGCCGCTGGTCGACGGGAACGACGTGTTCATGGAGTGCAAGACGGGGCAGTACGCGAACATCAAGAACTGGCCGGTGCAGACCTGGTGTGAGCAGAAGTTCACCTGGGTGAACGGCCAGCTCGTCCTGCAGTGGACACACATCAACGACTGGAAGCCTGTCCCCTTCTCGGCCGACAAGGACGGACCCGGCTGGGAGCCGGTCTACCACGGCGCGCTCACTGGCAACGCGATGTACGTGCCCGCCTTCGGAGGTGCGGTGTGGAAGCTCGACCGCGCGACCGGTGCCGTGCTTGCGCACATCACGCCGTTCGGCGCCACGCTGGACCCGAACACGTTCGCCGTGGGGCCGCTCAGCGCGGACAGGGCCGGGAACATCTATTACAACGTGATGCAGCTCGACGGTACGGCTAAAGACCCTTGGGCTGTCGACGTGCCGCAATCGTGGCTGGTGAAGGTGACGACGGCGGACGTCCCGACGGCTGTGCCGTGGGCTTCGCTAGTGCCGGGCACGCCGGCGCCCACGGACCAATGCTTGTGGCGGTACTCGACGACGAACCTTCCGTGGCCGGTCCTCGGGCCGGACGGGACGCCTGCGCCGCCGATCAACGTCACCTGCGGCTCGCAGCGGCCGCCGGTCAACACCGCGCCCGCGATCGGCCCCGACGGCACCATCTACGACGTCAGCCGCGCTTCGCTCGACGACTACTACGGGTATCTCATCGCCATCAATCCCAACCTGACGCCGAAGTGGGTCTCGTCGATGCGCAACCGCTTCCACGACGGCTGTGGCACGCAGTTCCTGCCCCCGAATGGCGCGCCTGGCGGCTGCCGCGCCGGCGCTCCGACCGGCATCAGCCCGCCCGACGGCTTGCCCGGTTCCGGCCGCGTCCTGGATGACTCGACCTCGGCGCCGGTCGTGGCTCCGGACGGGTCCATCTACTACGGCGCGTATACTCGGTATAACTACGCCCAGGGGCACATGATGCGCTGGTCGGGCACGGGCGTCTACCTTGACCCGGCGGCGCCGTGGGGCGGGTTCCAGTTCGGGTGGGACACCACGCCGGCCATCTTCCAGTCCACAGCGCCTGACGGGACGTCGAAGTTCGCGGTCATCACCAAGGAGAACCACTACGGCGACGTCGGCTCCTACTGCAACGACGCGACGATCTGCCCGCCCGACCGGAATGCGACGGACCCGGCATATCCCGAGGAGTTTTTCATCAGCTCGCTGACGCCGGACCTCCAGGTCAACTGGCGCTTCAAGAACACGAACACGCTGAGCTGCTCGACCAGCCCGAACGGCACGTTCTCTTGCGTTTCCGACCATCCCCACAACTTCGAGTGGTGCGTGAACGCCCCGGCCGTCGACGGGAACGGCACCACCTTCGCGAACAGCGAGGACGGAAACCTGTACGAGATCGACCGCAACGGCCAGCTCGTCAACGCCGTGTTCACGCGGCTCGCCCTCGGCGCGGCGTACACGCCGCTGTCGATCGGGCCCGATGGGCGGATCTACACCCAGAACGACGGCGTGATGTTCGTGATCGGCAACTGACCTACGTGTTTGCGCGGCCGCTGCCCGGGAGCTTCACTGCTCCCGGACGGCGGTTGCGCGCCGGACGCATCTCCGCGAGAACGGCGGGATGACGCCCGAAGTGCGCCACGTCGTCGACGGTGCGGTGCTCCTCGAGTACCCAGGATTGGCCGACGCGGAGGCGAATCGGGCCGCGGTCGCCGTGGCCAGGGCCCTCGCTCGGCGGCGGCCGCCCGGTCTGCTCGACGCCATCCCCGGCGCGCGCACGCTGCTCGTCCTCTTCGACCCCGAGGTGCTCGACCACGCGTCCGCCGAGGAGCTGCTGCTCCGGATCGAGCCTCTCGAGAGGAGCGCGGAGCCGCGTACCGTGCGGCTCGCGGCGCTGTACGGCGGCGACGCCGGTCCCGACCTCGAGGCGCTCGCGCACCGGGCCGGGGTCTCGGGGGAAGAGCTGGTCCGACTGCACGCGGCAGCCGACCATCGCGTGGCTTTCCTCGGCTTCGCGCCCGGGTACCCGTACATGACGGGCGCGCCGCGCGCGCTCGCGGTGCCGCGGCTCGCCACGCCCCGCGTGCGCGTCCCCGCGGGCAGCATCGCCGTGGCCGACGGGTACACGGGCATCTACCCGACCGAGTCTCCCGGCGGATGGCACCTGATCGGGCGCATCGCGCAGCGGCTGTTCGATCCGGCGGCTTCGCCGCCTTCGCTGTTGCTGCCCGCCGATCGGGTCGTGTTCGAGCCCGTGGACGAGGCGCGCTTCGCCGAGCTTTCGCGCGCGTCCCAGCGACACGACCCGCCTCCTCCCTCGGGGACAGCCGTGCTGCGCGTCGCGGCTCCCGGCGCGTCCACGACGATCCAAGGTGGACCGAGACACGGCTTCGGATCCATTGGCGTCCCCGCCGGCGGCGCCATGGACCTGCCCGCGCTCGCCTCGGCGAACGCGCAGCTCGGCAATCCGCCGCTCGCCGCGGGCCTGGAGGTCACGGTGAACGGGCCCGAGCTGGAGGCGCTCGGCCCTTCGCGCGTGGCGCTCGCGGGGGACGTGGAGCACGCGCCCGCGGGCGGGTGGCCACGCTCGCTGACGAAGGGCGATCGGCTCAAGCTCGGCCGGGTGCGCACCGGTCTGCGAGCGTACCTGTGCGTCGACGGGGGCCTCGCTCAGGCGCAGCCCGGCGCGGTCTCGCGCGCGTTGCGGAAGGGCGATGTGGTGGCGCGCGCCGAGGCGGCGCCGGGGCCCGGGCGGGCTCGCGTGCCACCTCGGGCGGAGCAGACCGGGCCGGCGGCCCTGGCCGTCCGCGCCGTCCCCGGATCGCACCTCGCGTATTTCTCCGCGGCGGGGATCGAGACGTTCTTCTCCTCCGACTACGTGCTCTCGGCGCGCAGCGACCGCCGGGGCCTGCGCCTCGACGGGCCGCGCGTCGAGATGGCGCGTCCCGCGGATCTTCCGCCCGAAGGAGTCGCGCCCGGCTCGGTGCAGATCCCGGGCGACGGACTTCCCATCGTGCTCGGCCCCGACGGCCCGGTGACCGGCGGCTACCCGCGGGTCGCGTGCGTGATCGGCGCCGACCTCCCCCTCTTGGCAGGCGCGCGGCCCGGGCAGAGGATCCGGTTCGCCAGGGCGACCCTGGCGGAGGCGCTGGCCGCGTGGAGGGCGCGATGAGCATCGATCTGAACGCCGATGTCGGCGAGGGCTGCGACGACGAGGCGCTGCTCCCGTTCCTCACCTCCGCGAACGT
>DASWGI010000010.1:0-19174 GCA_036393835.1 Myxococcales bacterium
CCGTCCTGGATCGCTTCCGGGCCGCGGCCCAGGCGGGCTTCCGGAGGGTCGAGATCCTCTTCGTCCACGAGCTGGATGCGGCGGCGGTTGAGCGGGCCCTGCGCGAGCTCGGCCTCGAGCTGGTGCTGTTCGACCCGCGGCCGGGGGATTGGGCGAAGGGAGAGCGGGGTCTCCTGTCGGTGCCCGGCCGGGAAGCGGAATTCCTCGAGACGGTGCGCGAGGCGATCGCCGCGGCGCAGCGGTTCGGGACGCGCCGCCTGAACGCGCTCGCCGGCATCCCTCCGCCGGGCGTCTCGCGCGACGAGGCGCGCCGGACGGCAGTGGCGAACCTGCGCGCGGCCGCGCCGCTGGTGGCGAAGGCCGGCATCGCCCTGCTGGTCGAGAACATCAACACCGTCGACATGCCCGGCTACTTCGCCTCGACGGCGGACATCGCGGCGGACCTGGTGGACGCGGCCGGGTCTCCCAACGTACGGCTGCAGCTCGACCAGTACCACGTGGGCATGATGGGTGAGGACGCGCGCGCCGTGCTGCGCCGTCACTTCCCGCTGATCGCGCACGTCCAGATCGCCGACGTCCCCGGCCGCCACCAGCCCGGCACCGGCAAGCAGCCGATCCCGGCATTCCTCTCCGACCTGGACGAGCTGGGCTACATGGGCTCCGTCGGCCTCGAATACCGCCCGGAAGGGACCACGGACGAAAGCCTCACCTGGCTCCCGCGCGAGCTGCGCGCTCTTTGACATCCCGCTCCGGCGCGCACAAGAATCGCCGCCCCCTGGAGGGACCGCCATGACGCTGCGCCGCTCGTTCATGAAGTGGGGCCTCGGCCTCGCCGCGGGTGCCGCGACCCGCTCGTTCGCGCAAGCCCCGGCCACGAAGTACGCGCCGATGTTCCCGGTCGAGAAGGACGCGCAGCTCCGGCTCTTGCGCTGGAGCGGGTTCATCAAGGCGGACGAGGAGGCCTGGAACGCGAACAGCAAGAAGTTCCAGGAGGCGACCGGCGTCGCGGTCAGCGTCGAGTACATCACCTGGGAGGACGTCCGGCCCAAGGCCGCGATGGCGGCGAATCTGGGGACCGGCCCGGACCTGGTGATGGGCTGGTACGACGATCCGCACATCTACCCGCAGCGCCTGGTGGACGTGTCGGATGTCGCCGAGGACCTGGGCAAGCGCCTCGGCTGGTACGACGTGGCGCGCTCGTACGGATACAGCAAGCAGCTCAAGCACTGGATCGGGGTGCCCATCGGCGGGACGGTGCAGGCGCTCAATTACAGGATCAGCTGGATGAAGGAGGCGGGGTTCGACAAGTTCCCCGACAGCATCGACGGGCTGATCAAGCTGTCGCGCGCGCTCAAGGGCAAGGGCCACCCGATGGGATTCGCGCTCGGTCATGCGGTCGGGGATGGCAACGCCTGGACGCATTGGTGGTTGTGGGCGCACGGCGGCAAGGCGGTGGAGGCCGACGACAAGACCATCGCCATCAACAAGCAGGAGACCTGGACGGCGCTCGACAACGTGCGGGAGCTGTACGCGCAGATGGTGCCCGGCGTCGCGTCCTGGCTGGACCCGAACAACAACCGCGCCTTCCTGGCGGGCGAGGTGTCGATCACCAACAACGGCATCAGCATCTACGCCGCCGCGAAGAAGGACTTCCCGCAGATCGCTCAGGACATGGACCACGCCAACTTCCCCGTGGGACCGGTGGGGAAGCCGACGGAGCTGGCCGTCTTCAGCCAGGCGTTCATCTTCAAGTACTCGCGCTTCCCCAACGCGGCCAAGGAATACCTGCGCTTCATGCTCTCGCCCGAGCAGGCGGAGCCCTGGGTGGACGCGATGAACGGATACGTCACGCCGGCGCTGAAGAAGTATCGCGACCTGCCGGTCTGGACGCGCGATCCGAAGACGACGCCCTTCCGCGACGGCATCGCGCGCATGCTCCCCAACAGCTACGCCGGCAGCCCGGGACAGCACGCCGCCGCCGCGCTGGCCGACTTCGTGGTGCTCGACATGTTCGCCGACGCCACCGTGAACGGCCTCACGTCCAAGGACGCGGCGAAGAGGGCCGAGGGCCGCCTGCGCCGCATCTACCGCTGACCGATGGCCGCCGGGCGGCTGTCGCTCGCGCTCGACCGCGGGGCGTGGTTCGGGCCCGCGCTGGTGGTGCCGGCGGCCGCCTTGCTCGGGCTGCTCCTGGCCTACCCGCTGGGGCTGGGCGTCTGGCTCGGCTTCCAGGACGCGAAGATCGGCGCGCCGGGCACGTTCATCGGGCTAGAAAACTACCAGTACCTGCTCGACGATCCCGTCTTCCGGCTCACGGCCCTCAACACGGCCCTCTACACGGTGGTCACCGTGGCGCTGAAGCTGGCCCTGGGCCTCGGCCTGGCGCTGGTCCTGAACCAGCGCTTCGCCGGCGTGCGCTTCTGGCGCTCGGTGCTGCTCCTGCCGTACGTCGTGCCCACCGTGCTGTCGGCGTTCGCCTGGTGGTGGATCTTCGATCCGCAGTTCAGCTTCATCAGCTGGGCGCTGGTGAAGCTGGGGCTGATCCGCCACAACATCGACTTCCTCGGCGACTCGTGGCTCGCGCGCGGGTCCCTGATGGTGGCGAACATCTGGCGGGGCACGCCCTTCTTCACCATCGGCTACCTGGCGGGGCTGCAGTCGATCCCCACCGACGTCTACGAGGCCGCACAGATCGACGGCGCCCGCGCGCTTCGCGTGTTCCGAGAGATCACCTGGCCGCTGCTCATGCCGCTCACCGTGATCCTCACCACCTTCTCCGCCATTTTCACCTTCACCGACTTCCAGCTGGTGTGGACCATCACCCGCGGCGGCCCGGCCAACGCGACCCACCTGTTCGTGACGCTCGCCTACCAGCGCGCCATCGTGGGAGGCGCGATGAGCGAGGGCGCAGCCATCGCCGCGGTCACGCTGCCGGCGTTGGGCCTGTTGGCCTACGCTGCACTGCGAGCCATCCGGGAGCGCGCATGAGGTCGCGCCTCCTCGGCACCTGGCTCCCCCTCGCGCTCTTCGCGCTGTTCCTGCTCTTCCCGTTCTACTGGATGGTGCTGACCGCGGTGCGCCCGAACCAAGAGCTGGTCTCCACGGCGACCAACCCCTTCCTGGTGCAACACCCCACGCTGGACCACGTGCGCTATCTGCTGACCGGCACCGGCTTCCCGCGCTGGTTCTGGAACACGATGGGGATCGCCGCCGGCGCAAGCGTGCTGAGCGTCTCCCTGAGCTGGCTGGCCGCGTACGGCATCGTCCGCGTCCGCTTCCCGGGCGCGAACGGCGCCGGGCTGGCGATCTACCTCGGCTACCTCGTGCCGCCGGCCATCCTCTTCATCCCGCTCGCCGACGTGCTGCTCAAGCTCGGCTGGTTCGACCGCCCCGCCGCCCTGGTGCCCGTCTACACCACCTTCCTCATCCCTTTCTGCACCTGGCTGCTGATGGGCTACTTGAAATCCATCCCGCGCGAGATCGAGGAAGCGGCGATGGTCGACGGCGCCGGCCGCCTGCGCGTGATGCTCGGGATCGTGCTGCCGCTCAGCGGCCCGGGACTGATCTCGGCGTTCATCTTCGCCTTCACGCTGTCCTGGAACGAGTACCTCTACGCGCTGGTATTCATGTCGGCCCCGGAGCACAAGACCGTCCCGGTCGGCCTGGCCACCGAGTTGGTCCGCGGCGACATCTACCAGTGGGGCCCCCTCATGGCCGGAGCGGTGCTGGGCTGCATCCCGGTGGTGGTGATCTACTTCCTCTTCGTGGACCGCTACGTCCAGGGGATGAGCGGGGCGCTGAAAGGGTGACCATGGACCGGGAGTTCAGCATCGTCGAAGGCGGCCTTTCCTTCCCACTGCCGAAGTGGCGCCGTGTCGCGCAGACCTTCGAGGCGCCGCGGGTGGACTCGATCCAGGCGGCGGTCGCGCGCGACATGCGCAAGCTCGAGGGCCGGGTGCGCCCGGGGATGTCCGTCGCGGTCGGCGTCGGAAGCCGCGGGGTCGCGCGCCTGGCGGAGATCGTCCGAGCGACCGTGACGGAATTGAAGCGGCTCGGCGCGCGCCCGTTCATCGTCCCCGCGATGGGCTCGCACGGAGGCGCCACGCCCGAAGGGCAGCTGGAGGTGCTCGCCGGGTACGGGGTCACGCCGCAGTCGATGGACGTGCCCTTCGAGCCGAGCATGGAGACGGTGCTGCTCGGCACCACGGCCACGGGCATGCCGCTCCACTGGAGCCGCGCGGCGCTGCGCGCGGATGCGGTGCTGCCGGTCAACCGGGTCAAGGCGCACACCGACTTCCACGGCGAGGTGGAGAGCGGCCTCTCCAAGATGCTCGCCATCGGTTTCGGCAAGCAGAAGGGCGCGGCCACCGTGCATCGGCGCGGCTTCGACACCTTCCACGAGGTCGTCCCCGAGACCGCGCGGCTGGTCTTCGAGAAGGTGAACGTGCTCGGCGGCGTCGCGTCGGTCGAGAGCGCGCTGGAGGACGTGGCCCATCTCGAGGTCGTGCCCGGCGACCGCATCGCGAGTCGCGAGCCCGAGCTGATGCGGCTGAGCCGTTCGCTCATGCCCCGCATACCGTTCGACCGGCTCGACGTCCTGGTGGTGGACTATCTCGGCAAGGACGTGAGCGGGATGGGCATGGACCCCAACGTCACCGGGCGCTACGCCGTCCGCCACATCGTCGATCCGCGCAACCCGAAGAAGCTCGCCGTCCTGCGCCTCACCGAGCTGACCCACGGGAACGCCTGCGGGCTGGGCGTGGCCGATGTCACCACGCGCGACGTGGTGGAGAACGTCGACTACCAGAAGTACTGGACCAACGTGGTCGCCTCCACCGAGCTGACCAACGGCAAGACTCCGATCTGGGTCCCCGACGACCGCTCCGCGATCGCGCTCGCCATCGCCACCGCCCCGCGGGTGGACCCGCTCGCTCCGCGTCTGGTTCGCATCGAGAGCACGCTGCGGCTCCACGAAATGTGGGTCGCCGAGGCGCTCTGGCAGAGCGACGGGCGCGACCAGGCGTCATTGCGTGCCCTGGGCGAGCCGTGCGAGATGGCCTTCACTCCCGAGGGCCGCCTGGCCGACCTTCCCGCGCCGCGCGCTGCTCACGGCCGCGCGCCGTGGACCCCAGCGCGCGCCTGAGACGAGAGAGCGCCCCGAACCCCTTCCATGACGAGCGCATCCTACCGGCGCCAGAGTGCGCGGGCAGATGCCCACACAATCGCAAACAGGATCGTAACGCCGTTGCAACAACGCTCTCGCAGACTCGCCGGCGTCGAGCGGAGGAGCGCATGCGTCGAATCGTCTCGCTTGGTCCGGCTGCCTGGGTGTTCGCCTCGGCGGTCCTGTCCGTCGGCGCCGCGCGGGCCGCGGTGGTCGTCCCCCTTCCGCAGCATCCGGAGCTCCAGGCCGTCGCGGATCGCGTCCATGCCTTCACGGTCCAGGTCCGCGCGCGAGCCTTCGTCGCCGACCAGACGGACGGTGGGTTGCGCGTGCACGATGCGGTCAGCTCGGCCTCGGGAGTGCTGGTCGGAGACGGGCTCGTCTTGACCGGGCTCGGCACCGTGACCCTGCGCGGCCGGGACGGTGGGCTGCAGCCAGCGAACGAGATCGAGGTCCTCGTCACCGACGTCGGCCCCCTGCCCGCGCGGCTCCTCGCCGGCGACGCGGCTCTCGACGTGGCCGTCCTCAAGCTGCCCGACGAGGCGAGGAGCCTGCCCGGAGCGTCCCTGGCCGCCGAGGATCCGAACGTCGGCGACGCGATGCTCGCCACCGGCGTGGACGGCGATTCGATCAGGGTCGTCGGCGTGCTCCTCGAACGCCTCGGCGTCGGCGACGACGCAGGCCCGCGCTTGCAGACCGACCGTGCGCTGCCGCCGCCCTTCTGGGGCGGCCCGCTGTTCGACGACCGAGGGCACCTGGTGGGGATCACCACGCATCCGGCGAGCGCAGGAGGGCCCGCGGTCCCCGCCTCCCTGCTGCGGTCCCTGCTGCGAAGGTTGCGCGGCGGAAGCGGAATCTGACGGCCGCCGTGTGCGCCGCAGGCTACCTCGTCGCCTGGGCGGTGGTGGCGCACCCGCAGCTTCGCTCTCGTCGTCTTGCTCCACGCCTGGACGGACCTCCTGGCCAACCTGGCGGACTTCATCCGCACCTGGTCTCGCTGACGGCCTGCGAGCGGGCGGGCGCTGCCGTGTGGTAGGAGCGGCGGACCGGAGGTTCCCATGGTCCTGCTCGCCCTTCTCCTGCTCGCGCAGCCCACCGCCGTCCGCGCCACGCGCATGTTCGATGCGCGCAGGGGCGCCATCGTGCAGCCGGGCCTGGTGGTGGTCGACGGCGAACGGATCGTCCAGGTGGGCGGCGCTGCGCCGGCGGGGGCGAGGACCATCGATCTCGGCGACGCGACGCTCCTGCCGGGCCTGATGGACGCGCACACGCATCTCAGCTTCGAGAGCGGGGCGAGCTGGTATCGCGACGCCCTGGAGCTGGTCTTGCGCTGGCCCGCGGAGCAGGCGCAGTACGCAGCCGAGTATGCGCGCCGGACGGTGGAGTCCGGCTTCACCACCGTGCGGGACCTCGGCTCCGCGGACTTCATCGACGTGGGCTTGAAGAAGGCGATCGACGCAGGCGCGGTGCCGGGGCCGCGCATGATCGCCGCGGTGCACGCGGTCGGGAGCCGCGGCGGGCACGCCGACCTCGACCCGTATCCTCCCGACCGCGTTCCGCCGCTCGGCATCCGGGAAGGGATCTGCGACGGCGCCGAGGCGTGCAGATCGGCGGTGCGCTGGCAGGTCAAGTACGGCGCCGGCGTCATCAAGCTGGTCGCGTCGGGGGGCATCCTCTCGCTCGCCGATCCGGTCGACAACGTGCAGCTCTCGCAGGCCGAGCTCGACGCCATCGTCGACGAGGCGCACCGGTGGGGACGCAAGGCCGCGGCGCACTGCCACGGCGACGCGGCGGCGAAGATGCTCGTCCGCGCGGGCGTGGACTCCATCGAGCACGGCACGTTCCTCAAGCCCGACACGCTGCAGGAGATGAAGAAGCGAGGCGTGGTCCTGATGCCCGGGCCGATGTACGACCCCAAAGGTCAGCCCCGGGACGAACTGGAGAAGAAGTTCCCGCGCCCCATCGTGGAGAAGGCGCTCGCCGCCGCCAAGTCCTGGCCCGAGATGATCGGCAACGCGCGCCGCATCGGGGTGCGCGTCGCCTTCGGCAGCGACGCCGGCGTGGGCGAGCACGGGAAGACGAATCCCCAGCAACTGGCCTGGATGGTGAGATGGGGCTTCACGCCGGCGGCGGCGCTGCAGAGTGCCACCGTGGTCGATGCGGAGCTGCTCGGAGTCGACGCCGGCGTGCTCGAGAAGGGCAAGCTGGCCGACGTGATCGCCGTCCCGGGCAACCCGCTGCAGGACATCACGGCGGTGGAGCGGGTGTCGTTCGTGATGAAGGCCGGCGTGGTGGTGAAGAACGGGACGGCCGCCCCCGCGCCGAAGAAGCTCGCGCTGAAGGCCGCTCACCTCTTCGACGCCGAGAAGGGCGCGTTGATCGACGGCGCGACGGTGCTGATCGACGGCGACCGCATCACCGCTGCCGGCCGCAACGTGCAGGTGCCGGGCGACGCGCGGACCATCGACCTGGGAGACGCCACCCTGCTCCCCGGTCTCATCGACGCGCACGTGCACCTCACCGGTGAGTCCCAGGAGGACTTCGCCAAGGCGGCGATCGAGTCGCTGTTCAAGTTCCCTGCCGAGACGACGCTCCAAGCGCGGGTCTATGCGCGGCGCACGCTCCTGGGTGGCTTCACCACCGTCCAGAACCTCGGCGCTCCCGAGCTGACCGACTTCGGGTTGAAGCGCGGCATCGAGCTGGGTTTCACTGACGGCCCGCGCATGCTGGTTTCGGAGAACGCGATCGGCTCGCGTGGCGGCCACGCCGACGGCGCGCCCGCGCCTCCTGGGCACCTCGTGCAGAGGGGAGTCGAGGAGGGAATCTGCGCCGGCGCCGACCAGTGCCGCGACGCCGTGCGCTGGCAGCTCAAGTACGGCGCGGACGTGATCAAGTTCATGGCCTCGGGCGGCGTGCTCTCGCTCACCGACCCGGTGGACGTTCCGCAGCTCACGCCCGAGGAGACCGCCGCCATCGTCGATGAGGCGCACCTGTGGCGCAAGAGGGCGGCGGCCCACTGCCACGGCGACGCGGCGGCGAAGATCGCCATCGCGGCGGGCGTCGATTCGATCGAGCACGGAGCGTTCCTCAAGCCCGAGACCCTGGCGGAGATGAAGCGGCGAGGCGTCGTCTACGTCCCCACCTTGATGGCGGTGGAGAACGTGGAGCGCCGCGCGCGCGAGAAGAAGCTGCCCCCGCTGGTGGCGGAGAAGGCCTTGCAGGCTGCCTCCTCGCTGGCGAGCACGTTCCGCACCGCCGTGCAGCTGGGCGTGCCCATCGCCCTGGGCACCGACTCCGGGGTGTCGCACCACGGGTTCAATGCGCACGAGATCACCCTCATGGTCCGCAACGGCATGCCGGCCGCGCAGGCGCTCCAGGCGGGCACGATCGCCGCCGCGAAGCTCTTGCAGATGGAGGATCGCGTCGGGAAGCTTTTGCCCGGGTACCTGGCCGACGTGATCGCGGTCCCCGGCAACGTGCTGCAGGACCCGTCCGCGGTGGAACGCGTTTCGCTGGTGGTGAAAGGCGGGCGCTTGATCAAGGCGCCCGGAAACCCGTAGGATGCAGCTCACAACCTCTGCGAGAGCGCAGCGCCGCCCTGGCAACGGCGGCTGTCGGCGGCCGCTAGCCCAGCCCCAGCTTCGCGGCGAGCCCGATGCGCTGCGGCTTGCCCGTCCGTCCCTTGGGGAGATCGGGCACGAACACGACCCTGCGCGGCACCTTGTGGTCGGCCAGCCGCCGCGCGGCGAACTCGCGCAGCTGCCGCTCGGTGCAGGAGTTTCCCTCGCGCAGCACCACCGCAGCGGCGACTTCCTCGCCGAGCTTCTCGTGGGGCATCGCGAACGTCACGCAGTGCTGCACCGCCGGGTGGTCCATCAGCACGACGTCGATCTCGAGCGGTGCGATCTTCTCGCCGCCGCGGTTGATCAGCTCCTTCAGCCGCCCGGTGAGGCGCAGGTACCCGTCCTCCTCGATGAGGCCCTGATCGCCGGTTCGGAACCAGCCGTCGAAGAACGCGCTCTCGTTGGCCTCCGGATTCGCCTCGTATCCGGGAGTCACGTTCGGTCCGCGGATCACCACCTCGCCCACGTGCCCGCTTGGCAGGATCCGCCCCTGGTCGTCCATCACCGCGATCTGCGGGCCCGCCGGGATGCCGACCGACCCGGGCTTCCGGGCGCCCGGCGGCAGCGGGTTGGACGCCATCTGGTGCGCTGCCTCGGTCATCCCGTACGCCTCGATGACGGGGCAGCGGAACGCCTGCTCCAGCTCTTCCATCACCTGCGGCGCGAGCGACGCGGACGACGACCGGATGAAGCGCAGCCGCGAGCGCGCGACCTCCGCCGGATGGCGCGGAGCGCGGGCCAGGATGGCCTGGTGCATCGTCGGCACGGCCGTGTACCAGGTGGGCCGCACCTCGTCGAACCAGTGGAAGAACCGCAGGCCGTTGAAGCCGGGGACGCACGCCACTTGCGCGCCGGCAGCGAGCGAGGAGAGCACCCCGGCGATGAGCCCGTGGATGTGGAACAGCGGCATGATGTTCAGGCCGACGTCGCTCTCGCCGAGCTGGAGCGCGGTGACGATGTGCTGCGCCGAGGCGCACACGTTCCGCTGCAGCAGCGGGACGATCTTCGGCCGGGCGGTGGACCCCGACGTGTGCAGCACCAGCGCCACGTCGTCCCGCTCCGCCGGACCTCCCGCGAACGGGCCCGCCCCATTGCGCGCCAGCGGCCGGAGCGAAAAGCTGCCTGCTCCCTGCGCGGGCTCGGGAACGAGCTCCAACACGGGCACGTGCAGCCTGGCCGCCACGGACCGCGCATCGGAATCCACGCCGGCGGCGACGACCAGGGCCTTGGCCCGCAGGTCGCTCAAGTTGAACTCGAACTCCTCGGCGGAAAGTCCGGGGCTGAGCGGCGCTGCCGTCGCGCCCGCGGCGATGCAGACGAACGCGGCCGCAGCCTCCGGCCCGTTGGGGAGCACGATCGCCACCCGGTGACCGCGGCCGATGCCCAGCGAGTTCAGATCCCGGATGGTCTTTTGCGCCAGGGCACGCAGGTCGCGATAGCGCAGAGGCGGCGCACCTTCGACGGAGGCGATCGCAGTCGCCTGATCGGCTCCCCCCTGCAGCAAATCGACGATCGTCTCCATGCCCGGCCCCCGGCGACGCTCCAGTACAAGTTTGACAATGGGGCCTGCGCGTGGCAGCCCTCAAGAGCAGAACGTCGTCTGTGCAGCGGGTCGTGTCAGGAAAAGTAAAAGACCGGATGTGCGGTTGTCACGTGCTGTAAATCGCCAGGGGAGGCCGAGGTGAGCAAAGATACGCCAGAATCGGCCCGCCTCGGTGCCAAGGTGCGGGCGTTGCGCCGCAGGGAGCAGCTCACGCAGGTGCAGCTCGCCCAGCGCCTGGGAATCTCTCCCAGCTACCTCAACCTGATCGAGTCCAACCGCCGACCGCTCCCGGCTGCACTGCTCATCAAGCTGGCGCAGGTCTTCCACGCCGACCTCCACACCTTCGCGAGCGACGACGACGCGCGCCTCATCTCCGACCTGCTCGAGGCGTTCTCGGATCCGCTCTTCGAGCCGTACGGGCTGGCAGCGCTGGACATGCGCGAGCTGGTGACCACCACGCCCTCGCTGGCGCGCGCGGCGCTCGCCCTCTACCGCGCCTACCAGTCGCAGCTGCAGTCGACCGAGTCGCTCGCCTCGCAGATCATCGCCGGCCAGGAAGGAGTGGCCGGCGTCGACCGCGCGCAGATCCCGTCCGAGGAAGTCAACGACCTCCTCCAGAAGCACAACAACCATTTCCCAGAGCTGGAGCAGGGCGCGGAGGAGCTGTGGCGCAAGGCGAGGCTCGACCAGGGACAGCTCGCCGCCGGCCTCGCCCGCTACCTCGAGAAGGCGTACGGGGTCGAGGTGCGGATCGCGCGGCGGGGCGAGGCGAAGGGCGTCCTGCGGCGCTACGACCCCGCCACGAAGGTCCTCACTTTGTCCGAGCTGCTGCCGACGCGCAGCCGCGCCTTCCAGCTCGCGCACCAGGTTGCGCTGCTCTCGCACCACGCGGTGCTCGACCGGGTCGCGGCCGACCCGGTGCTCACCTCGGACGAGTCGCGATCGCTCGGCAAGGTGGCGCTGGCCAACTACTTCGCGGGAGCGGTGCTCTTGCCCTACGCGCCGTTCCTGCAAGCGGTGCGGGAGGAGCGCTACGACATCGACGTCGTCGGGCGGCGGTTCGCGGTCGGATTCGAGCAGGTCTGCCACCGCTTCACGACGCTCAGCCGGCCGGGCGCCACCGGCATCCCGTTCCACATGCTCCGCATCGACGTCGCCGGCAACATCTCGAAGCGGTTCAGCGCCTCGGGGATCCGCTTCGCCCGATTCAGCGGCGCCTGCCCGAAGTGGAACGTGTTCGCCGCCTTCATGACCCCGGGCATGCTGCGCATCCAGGTCTCCCGGATGCCCGACGGCCTCGCATACTTCTGCATCGCGCGCAGCCTGCAGAAGGACTCGGGCGGGTGGCACGACCAGCCGCCGGTGCACGCGATCGGGCTCGGCTGCCAGGTCCAGTACGCTCGCGAGATGGTGTACGCGGACGGGGTCGACCTGGACAACCTGGCCACGGCGACTCCGGTGGGGATCACGTGCCGCGTCTGCGAACGGACCGACTGCGAGCAGCGCGCGTTCCCCTCGCTGCGCCACCGGCTGCAGGTGGACGAGAACGTCCGCGGCGTCTCGCTTTACATGCCCATGCCCGGCGCTCACACCTCATGATCCGCGCGGTTATTCAACTGTGATAAAAGGATGGCAGGGGGGAGCCGTGCCAATCAGCGCATCCGCGCGGGTGTATTCCCCGGTCGGCCCGCGCGTGCTCGTTCTCGACGGCGAGGTCTGTGGCGCGCTCACGAGCGTGACCGGCGGCTCGATCTACGCCGAATTCGCCACCGAGAAGATCGGCATCGATCACCTCGCGAGGAAGCACCTCGCGGGAGTGAAGTACGAGGACATCGCGCTCGAGGTCGGCGTGGGCATGTCCGCGCGCTTCTACGACTGGATCAAGGAGTCCCTGCAACCCGGCAAGCTGAGCCGCAAGGACGGCACGATCTACGTCTGCGACTACGACTACCACCCGCGCGGCAGCCTCGCCTTCACGCACGCGCTCATCTCCGAGGTCTCCTTTCCGGCGTTGGACGCGGCGTCGAAGAATGCCGCGAAGCTCACCGTGAAGCTCGCGCCCGAGCTCATCCGGTCGAGCCGGACGCCGCCCAAAGCCGACGGCACCAAGCTCACGGTGACCAAGCAGCAGCAGCAGCAGCAGAAATGGCTGCCGAGCAATTTCAAGCTCGAGATCGACGGCCTCGACTGCACTCACGTCAACAAGATCGGACCGCTGGTCGCCCGGCAGGCGGTCGTGGAACGCGCCGTCGGAGAGCTGCGCGACTACGAGCGGGAACCTTCCCACTGGGACTTCGGCAACCTCACCGTCACGCTCCCGGAGTCGCACGCGGAGGGCTGGCACCAGTGGCACGAGGACTTCGTCATCAAGGGCGAGAATGACGAGGGCAAAGAGAAGAACGGCTCGCTCGTTTATCTCGCGCCGGACCTGAAGACCGAGCTGTTCCGCGTCAAGCTCTCGCACCTAGGCATCTTCCGGCTCCACGAGGACGCCGGAGAGGCCGGGTCGGAGCAGATCCACCGGATCGAGGCCGAGATGTATTGCGAGCAGATGGAGCTGCAGAGCCATGCCTGACAAGCGCGCTTATACGGCCGGAAAGTACGCCTTGGAGGTAGGACGCATCGCTGCCGGATGGATCCAGAAGTTCAGCGGCGGCAGCGCCACCGCCGAGGTGGTCACCGAGAAGATCGGGATCGATCACCTCGCCAGGAAGCACCTCGCCGGGGTCAAGTACGAGGACATCGTCCTGGAAGTCGGGACAGGGATGTCGAAGGGCTTCTACGAGTGGATCAAGGCCGCCTGGGACGGCAAGTCCGTCCGCCAGGACGGTGCGGTGATCGTTACCGACTACGACTTCAAGGAGCAAAGCCGCAAGACTTTCCACCTTGCACTCATCACCGAGACCGTGCTCCCCGCGCTCGACGCGGCAAGCAAGGATGCCGCGAAGATGACGGTGAAGCTCACGCCGGAATGGGTCCGCACCACCACGGGGAGCGGGAAGCAGATCTCCACAGCGGGCGGCAACGCCCAAGCGCAGAAGAAATGGCTGCCGTCCAATTTCAAGCTCGACATCCCGGGATTGGATTGCACGCGAGTCAACAAGATCGGCGAGCTGGTCGTGAAACAGAAGGTGGTCGACAACCCCGTCGGCGAGCTACGCGATTACGAGAAGGACCCCGGCCATCTGGAGTTCGGCAACCTGACCGTGACCATGGCCGAGTCGCTCGCGGACAGCTGGTACAAGTGGTTCGAGGAGTTCGTCATCAAGGGGAACTGCGGCCAGGACCAGGAAAAAAGCGGTTCGCTCGTCTACCTGGCGTCGGATATGAAGACCGAACTGCTCCGGGTCAGCTTGTCGAACCTCGGGATCTTCAAGCTCGCTGAAGAGCACGTGGAAGCCGGCAGCGAGGGGATCCGGCGTGTCAAGGCGGAGCTGTACGTCGAGCGGATGCAGTTCCAGTACGGGGGCGCCATGACTTTTGCGTGAGCGGCGGGGGGTCAGGCGAGACCGGCCTCGAACCGCAGCTCCACGGGTGGCGCCGGCTGCCGCTCCTCGCCGTCCGCCGGGCTGCCCTTGAGCTGGGCCGGGTGCCGGACGCGCACGGAGGCCTGCGCGACGCCTTTGTGCACGATCCCGTAGACGGTCGCGAACGGCTTCCAGTTCTCGCCCTCCTTCTCCTCCACCTGGAAGCAGACGCGGCGGCCTTCGGCCTTCCCGGCCGCCTTGACGCGCATCACCGCGTCCTCTCCGTGGTCGAACGCCGCTCCCGTCTCGGCGTGCGTGTTGGACCACTCCGCCTCGGTCAGCTCGACCACCGGCGCCGGCGCGACCTGCACCGGCTCGGACACCGAGCTGGCGAAGTCCGCGATGGCCTGGAAGCGGACCTGCATCGGCTTGGCCCCGCCCTCGCCTTTTGCGCCGCCCTCGGCTTTCGCGCCGGCCGGCGGCGCGAGCGCCGCGATCGCCCAACTCGCGCTGGCCACGCCATGCTCGACCACGCCCCGCAGCTCCTGGATCGCTTCCCAATTCTCGCCCTCTTTCTTCTCCACCACGAACCGGACGCCTTGCCCGTCGGCGCCGTGCGCCTGGACCGAGAGCCCGGCGACGTCGCCGGCGGTGTATTGCGCGTGCGCGAAGTGCGCCGTGCCGAGCTTCACCTCCACGGCAGGCGGCGGCGCGGGGCGCAGCTGGACGGCTTGCGACTGCAGCTCCTGCCCGTCGGTCGAGCAGGCCCGGAACCGGATCTGGTGCTCTCCCCCTGCTTCCTCGGGGGGCGGCAGGAACGGCATCTCCTGGACGGCCTGGGCGCTTCCGTCCTTGACGGTGGCGGAGGTGTTCCCGACCGCCTCCCACTCCTTCGGACCGCGCCGCTCGACCACGAAGGAGATCTTCTCGCCCTCACGGCCGGGCGCCTTCACGGACATGGTGGCCTTTTCACCCGGTCCGACCTGCGCCTGGCTCCACTGCGGGGCATCGAGGTACGGGGGAAGGAGCACGGCGGCCACCGCACTGGTGAGGCGCCGGTTGTCGGGTGTGGACACCGTGAACCGGTACCGGACCACCGGACGCGCCGGCTGCGCGTCGGCGCCGCCTGCCGCTCCGCTCTTCGTACCGCTTGCTTCAGCCATGGAATCCCCTCACCTCTTGCGCTCCAGCCGCAGGGGCAGGGCTGCCCTGGCCATGCCGGATTTCACGGTCGCGGCGGCGGAGCCGACCGTCTCCCACTCCCCCCTCGGCGTTTCGCGCTGCATCTCGAACTGGAGCGCAGAACCGTCCAGGCCGGTGGCGCGCACGACGGCCCAGGTGGTCTCGCCGGCGGCCGCGAACGACTCGCCGTCCTCGAATTGCGCCGATACGAGCGCGCCGATGCGCGGCGCATCCTCACCCGGCGGAGGCACCTGGTAGCGCGACTCGGCCTTTCCCTTTTCGATCTTGCCGTCCCACCGCGCCACCGTGACCCAGCGGCCGCGCTCCTCGCGCTCGACCTCGTAGACGACGCGCTTGCCGTCGAGCCCTTCTGCCTGCACCCGGATGCCGAGCGCCTCGCCGGGCTTCGCCTCGGAGCGGTCCCATTCCGCCTTCGTGAGGCGCCCGTCCGCCCTGCCGGCGCCTGCCTTGGCCGGGAAGCGGAACGTCGCGGTCGCTTCCGTCCCGTCGGCGTTCACCTCGCCCTGCACGGTCGCGACGTACCGCCACGAGCCACTCTCCTCGCGCTCGATGGCCAGCTTGACCGGCGCCTCGACCTGCTTGCCCGCGACAACCAGCTTCGCCTCGTCACCCAGCTCGTAGACGGCCTTGTCCCAGGCAGCGCGGAACAGCCGGTGCAAAGGCAGGACGAGCCGGAATTCCTTCCCGGTGCGAAGAGGGCGAGTACGGATCTCCGCGGCCGGCGCGACTTCGATCCGCTCGCCATCCGGCGTATTCGGCACGGAAGCCCCCCAGGTCTCCGCCGCGCACAGAACTCGTACTTTTTCAGGCTACGCCACCGGACCCGTCACTGGCAAACGCGGAGGCCGGGCGCGCCGCGACTCAGGTCGCCTTCTTCTCGACCCGGAACTCACCCGTCCGCACGTCGTGCACGAGCCGGAACTGCGTTCCGTCGGGACCCTTGAAGTCGACGTGGTGCTCGAACACGGACGTCGCCTCCTGGATGAGGAACTTGAGATACTCCCGGTTCCCCTCCTGGAACGATTTCAGGGCTGCGAGCCCTTCCGCGTCGCCGGTCAGCTTCATGCCCGGCGAGTGTAGCAAACCCGGAGCGGTCGAACGATCCTTGGATTGCACCCACATGCCCCCCGCTTCACTCCCTTGTCCCTCCGCGGAGCGTCCGGTCATCGTGGCTTTTTTTTGCCCGTTCGGAAAACCAAAGCGAGGGTGGAACCATGGACGGTCGCGCGTGCGTTCTCATCGTCGACGACGAAGAGCGGAACCGCACGCTGGTCCGGGCGATGCTGCGCGATCAGTACCGCACCCTCGAGTCCGAGAACGGCGCCGCGGCTCTCGAGCTGTTGCAGCGGGAACAGGTCGACCTCGTCCTGCTCGACGTGATGATGCCGGGGATGACCGGGTACGAGGTCTGCAAGCGTGTGAAGGAGATGCAGCGGCAGTCGTTCCTGCCGGTCCTCCTCATCACGGCGCTCTCGGACCAAGAGCAGAAGAACATGGGGTTGCAGGCCGGCGCCGACGATTTCCTCGCCAAGCCGGTGGACCGCCGCGAGCTGCTGCTCCGCGTCAGCTCATTCCTGAAGCTCCGGGCGCAGGACATGCTCATCCGCCTGCAACTGAAGAAGCTCACCGAGCTGCAGACGGCCAAGGACGAGATGCTCTCGCTCATGGTGCACGACCTGCGGAGTCCGCTCTCGGGAATCATCGCGCACCTGAGCATCCTGATCGAGGAGCTGCCCGAGGGCGAGCCGCGCGACGACGCCCGGGCGGCGCTCCGCGGCGCCGACGCGATGCTGAAATCGCTCGAAGAGTCCCTGCAGATCCGGCTCCTCGAGGAAGGGCAGTTGCCCATCACGAGGTCGTCGGTGGATCTGGGGCGCCTGCTCGACGAGGCCGTCGCAACGCTGTCTGCCGTGGCGCGACGGAAAGGCGTCGAGGTGTCGACCGCGGTGGAGGGCCAGGCGAAGGCGTCTCTCGACGGGAAGCTCGTGCGCCGCGCGATCGAGAACCTGCTCGGCAACGCCCTCAAGTATACGCCCGGCGGGAAGGACGTCTCCGTCACCGTGCGCCATCTGCCCGACGCGGTCGAGGTCGACGTGGCCGATCGCGGCCCGGGCATCCCGGCGGAGCTCAAGGCGGGCATGTTCGAGAAGTTCGGCTCGGTCGAGGCGAAGAAGGGCGGGGCGCGGAAGGGCTTCGGCCTCGGTCTCTATCTGGTGAAGCTGGTCGCCGAAGGACACGCCGGCAGGGCGCAGGTCCTGGATCGGGAGGGCGGCGGCGCCGTCTTCCGGGTCAGGCTCGCGACCAAGGCAGCATGACGCGTGCGAGGGGGGTCCTGAGATGAAGGTATTGCCTCCTCGGACCATCCTCGTCGTCGACGACGAGGACGAGGTCCGGAGTGCTCTTTCCCGACTTCTCGGAGCCGCCGGGTACACGGTCCTGGGCGCGGGAACCGGCGAGGAGGGACTACAAACGCTCGCGACCCATCCGGTGCAGCTGGTGATCTCCGACCAGAACATGCCGGGCATGTCGGGCATCGAGTTCCTCAAGTCCGTCCGCGACCGGCATCCGCACATCCTCCGCATGATGCTGACCGCCGACCAGAACCCCGACACGGTGATTCGCTCCATCAACGAAGGCGAGGTGTACCGCTTCATTTGCAAGCCCTGGGACAACACCAGCCTGCGGACGATGGTGCACTTCGCCTTCGAGGTGATCCTGCTCGAGGAGGAGAACCGGCAGCTTCTGGCCATCGTGCGCAGGCAACGCGCCCAGCTGCGCCAGGTGCGTCCGACCGTCGACGCCGAGGCCGAGATGATCCTCGCCGAAGCCGAGCTCTTCGAGCGCTGACGATGCCGAGACTCGACGCTTTCATCGACGTGCTGTTTCAAAAAGGCGCCGACACGCTGGTGCTCGAGACCGGCTCGGTGGCGATCCTCGAGGGCCCGGGGCCGGCGTTGGTTCCTCTCATCAAACGCACGCTCACGAGCGCGCACATCGTTTCGGCTGTCGCCGAGTTGATGCCGGCATACGCCGCCACGAGCTTCACCGGGAAGCAGGACGAGGAGATCGCGTACGAGGCGCCGGCGGGCCGGGTCGTGGTCCGGTTCAGCGCCAATGGCGACGGCGTTCGCGCGGAGGTGCAGCCTGCGGGGCAGGCGGAGCGCGCCGAGCGGGAGAAGGCGGCCTCGCTTTCCCGGGTCGCCGTCCAAGCCGCCAGGCCTGCGCCACCGCCCGCGGCCCCGCCGCCGCCGCCTCACCCGCGCCCGGCCATCGTCGTGCCGCGCGCCCCGGCCGATCCCGCCGAGGCCATGCAGTCGCTGCTCGAGCTGTGCAATTCGCAGGGCGCCTCGGACCTCCACCTCACCAGCGGCTACGTGCCCGCGCTGCGCGTCGACGGGGACGTCGTCTCCGTCGAAGGCTGGGGCGAGCCGCCCCCGGAGCAGCTCGAGAAGATCCTCTGGACGGTGACGCCGAAGGCCAACCGGGAACAGTGGCTCGCGACCAAGGACACCGACTTCGCGCACGAGACGGCCGAGGCGCGGTTCAGGGTGAACGTGTTCTGCGATCGCTCGGGCATCGCTGCCGTCCTCCGGCGGATCCCCAGCAAGATCCTCAGCGCGGAAGAGATGGGCCTCCCCAGGAACGTGCTCGACCTGTGCTTCCTCCCCAAAGGCCTGGTGCTGGTCACCGGTCCGACGGGTTCGGGCAAGTCGACTACCCTGGCGGCACTGATCGACTACATCAACCGGAACCGCGACGACCACATCATCACCGTCGAGGATCCCATCGAGTTCGTCCACTCGCACAAGCGATGCCTCGTCCACCAACGCGAGGTAGGCGTCCACACGGGCAGCTTCAAAGCCGCGCTTCGCGCGGCGCTGCGCGAGGATCCCGACGTGGTGCTGATCGGGGAGATGCGCGACCTGGAAACGATCTCGATCGCACTGGAGACCGCGGAGACCGGGCATCTCGTTTTCGGCACCCTGCACACCAACACGGCCCCGTCGACGGTCGACCGGATCATCGACCAGTTCCCAGCCGATCGCCAGGCCCAGGTGCGGACGATGCTGTCCGAGTCGCTGAAGGGCGTCGTCACGCAGACGCTCTGCAAGAAGATCGGCGGCGGGCGCGTGCCAGCCATGGAGATCCTGCTCGGCAACGGAGCGGTCTCCAA
>DASWGI010000011.1:0-6196 GCA_036393835.1 Myxococcales bacterium
AGGAAACGCCGCCAGCTCATGCCCGACATGCCGGCGAGCGGCGGCGCCACCACGGCGAGCCCCGGAACCCAGGGCGCCGCCACCAGCGCGCGCCCTCCGTGCCGAGCGAACAGGTCCTCCGTACGCCGCACGCAAGAGTCAGGCTCGATGGAGATGCGGCAGATGAGGCGCAGCACCGACCCGCCGCGCTTCCGCCCCGCCAAAAACCAGACCGCGTGACCGAGCATCGAGGCGAGGACGGACACGGCAACCACCAGCGGCAAAGCCATGCGCCCCGACTTGGCCAGCGCGCCCGCGCCGAGGAGCAGCGGGGACGCGGGAAGGGGCGCGCCGAGCTGCTCGCAGAGCGAGGCCGCGAACAGCAGGACGTAGCCATTGCGTAGCAAAAAGCCGGTCATGAGGCTTGGATGCGCGAGTCCGCCGCCGGTCGCCGCCGTATTCGGCGGCGCTGCGCTTTCACCGTGGCGGCTGTGGATTGCGCCGTGATCTCACCGCCCCAGCATCCGATCCTTGAGGTCCGAGTCGACCGGGTCGTCGCCCAGCCAGACGCGGAACAACGCGTCGGCGAAGTCCTTGCCCTCGATGCGCGTGCGCGCCTCGCCGTCGCCGACCACCACCGTCGTCCCCTGCCCGGGGAAGTAGGCGATGGTCAGCCGCTGCCCTTCCTTGAGGTCGGGGATCTGCTCGACGAATCGGTCCAGCCGCTCTTGCAGCTGCGGCATCTGCGCGCGGGAGTTCTTCTCGAAGCCTTCGCGCACCGCGTCGACGATCTTCCCGCGGTCGAGGTCGCGCAGCATCCCCATGTCGACGCGCTTGATCTGGTCCGACCCGACCACGCTCGCCGGGTCCTGGTCCGGCACCTTCTCGAGGTACAGGGAGGCCACGTACACCTTGAAAAAGACCTTCTTGCGCAGGCCGGTGCCGTTCAGGAACAGCATGCGGCCGCCGGCGAACACGCTCTCGGGGACCTGGACGCCGTACACGTCGCGGACGGCGGGGGCGGCGAGCGCGATGGCGAGCAGCAGGGCGGTCATGGTTCCCTCCTCAGGTGCTGGTCGAAGAACGCGAAGACGCGCTGCCAGTCGCGGGCTTGCAGCGCCGGGTCGGCGATGATGTGCGTCATGCCGGCGAGCGGCAGGAACTCGAACTTCTTGCCGGCGCGGAAGAGCGTTTCGGCGAGCAGCAGCGACTCGCTGAAGTGCACGTTGTCGTCGGCGGTGCCGTGGATGACGAGGAGCGGCCGCGAGAGGTCCTTCGCGTAGGCCAGGACGCCGTTGCGGGCGTAGTCGTCCGCGGTGCCGGCGGGAGGCGGAACGCCCAGGTATCGCTCGGTGTACGCCGTGTCGTAGTTCATCCAGTCCACCACCGGCGCGCTTGCGACGCCCACCCGGAACACGTCGGGGCGGCGCGCCACCGCGAGCGCGGACATGAAGCCGCCGAAGCTGCGGCCGTAGATGCCGACGCGGCCCAGGTCCATCGCAGGCTCCAATTTGGCCAGCGCCTGCAGCGCCGCGACCTGGTCGTCCAGGGGTACCTCGGCAAACCGGCCGAGGATGGCGCGCTCCCACGCATGCCCGCGGCCGGTGGTGCCGCGGTTGTCGACCCGCACCACCAGGTAGCCATGGTCGGCGATCCACTGATCGACGAGGTAGCGCGCGGCGAAGGGGACCACCAGCGGCCCCGTGGGCCCGCCGTAGACCTGCACCCAGACGGGATACTTCTTGCGCGCGTCGAAGTCGCGCGGCCGCACCACCGAGGCGAAGAAGCCCGGGGCGGGCCCCACCTTCTTGATCTCGACGCGCGGCACGAACGGGTAGGGCTCGTTGATCGCGGGCAGCTCGCCGAGGGAGGTGCCGCCGCGCAGCACCTCGTGGCGCACCTGCCCTGTGCGCGAGGAGGCGATCCGCACCCAGACGGTCGAGTCGCGGGAGAATTCTCCGGAATGCAGGTCGGGACCGCGCGTGACGGGGCGCGGCGCGCCCCCGCCGAGCGGCACCTCGTAGAGCTGGCGGTCCTGCGGATCGGGGCTGCGCGCGACCACCGCGACGCCGCTGTGCTCGTCGACGTGCTGGAGGCCCGCATAGCCGAAATCGAGCGGGGTCAGCGTCCGCAGCACCGCGCCGTCCTTCTTGCGCAGCTCGAGCTGCCACTCGCCGCCGGCCTCGGTGCTCCACAAGAATCCCTTGCCGCCCGCCAGCCAGTGGTAGTCGCGCACCGACTCCACCCACGCGTCGTCGTGCTCGCGCAGCAGCTCGCGCGTCTTGCCGCTCTTCGGGTCGGCCGAGACCAGCGCCAGGTCCTTCTGGTCGCGCGAGAGCAGCTCGAGCGTGAGGGGCGCGCCGGGCGGCCACTCGACCCGGGCGACGTACTCCCACTTCTTGTCCAGGTCGATCCAGGTGGTCCGCCCGCCCTGGGCGCTGGTGACGCCGAAGCGGGTCACGGCGTTCGGCTTCCCCGGGCGCGGGTACGGACTGGGAACGATCGGCTTCTCCGGGTGCGCGGGATCGCCGATCCAGAGCTTCTCCACGCCCGTCGAGTCGGCCTCCTCCCACACCAGCCAGCGAGAATCGCCCGACCACCACCAGCCGGTGTACCTGCGCAGCTCCTCCTGGGCGACGAACTCGGCTGCGGCGTGGGTGACGAGCGCGGTGGCGCCGTCGGTGATCTGCAGCTCCTGTCCGCCGTCCACAGGCGCGACCCACAGCTCGCCGCCGCGCACGAATCCGACGCTCTTCCCGTCGGGCGAGAGGCGCGGGTCGAAGACCGGCTCTCCGTTCTCGCCCGGCCCGGCGACCTGGCGCGTGGCGCCGCCCGAGAGGGGCACCAGGTACGCGCGGCCGGACAGCGTCACCAGCACCTTGCTCCCGTCCTCGGACAGGTCGTAGCTGGTGAAACCGCGCGAGGTGACGCGCATGCGCTCGCGGCGCGCCGCTTCCTCCGGCGAGAGCTCTTCCGGCGCTCCGCCCAGCACCTGCTCGGGAGTGATCAGCTCGCGCGCCCGCGCCGTCTTCACGTCGAACGAGAAAAGGCGCATCTCGGGCTTGCGCGGCAGCGCCCGCAGGAACAGCACCGCGCTTCCATCCGGGGTGACGCGGATCGAGGTGGGCCGCCCGAGGTCCCAGTAGCGGGTCTGGGTGAGGCTCTGCAGGAACTGGAAGTCCGGATCTTCCTGCGCGGGCGCGGCGAACGGCAGCGCCAGGCAGAGGAGGAAGGCGGTCCTGTGCATGGGGGTTCCACCTTGCCACGACCCGGCCCGGGGCAGCCAGCGCGACCGGCAGCAGAGCGGGCTTCTTGTGGTAGGCAAGGCGCACACCTAGGCCGGAGACTCCATGCCGCGCACCGCGACCCTCGCCTTCCTGCTCCTCGCCGCTCCCGCCTTCGCCGCCGGCACGCGCTTCAAGACTTCGGACGACCAGGCGATGAAGGCGTTCCGCCTCACCACTGAGAACGTCCGCAAGGCCGCCGCCGTCACGCGCCGCCTCTCGGCCGAGGTGGCGAAGGACCCGGCCCTGGCGCGCTCCGCGGAGAAGCGGGGCGAGCACGCCGACACGCTGGATGCGAAGGCCAAGGCGCTGGAGAGCGAGCCGCGCATCGCGTCCGCCCTGCGCGCGGAGTCGATCAGCACCCGCGAGTACGTCATGGTCCACCTGGCCGCCCTGCAGGCCGGCATGGTCGCCGCCATGAAGGCGAAGGGCGTGCAGCTGGATGCAGCGCAGATCGGCGAAGCGATGAACCCCGCCAACGTGGAGTTCCTCGAGACGCACCGCAAGGAGATGGACGATCTGGGCCGCGCCCAGCAGGACCTGCAGAAAGTCAGCGAGAAGGCGAATCGCGGGCAGGACGAACCGTCGCAGGGCGAGGAGAAGTGAGCGGGAGGCAGGCACGTCATGCAGGGCTTCGAGGTCGATCTCCGGCAGAGCATCCGCGGGTTCGCGCGCGAGCCCGGGTTCACCGCGGTTGCCGTCGCCGCGCTGGCGATCGGCGTGGGGAGCAGCACTGCCATGTTCAGCGTCGTCGACGCGGCGTTGCTGCGGCCCCTGCCTTACCGGGCGCCGGAGCGGCTCATCGAGGTGATTTCCGTCGAGGGCACAGGTCAGCGCGTGCCGATGGGCGCCGTGGAATTCTTCCAGCTCGAGAAGCAGGCGAGGACGGTGGAGGCCATCGGCGCCTTCTATCCGCACAGCGCCACGGTTGCCTCGGCATCCGGACCCCGGCAGGCGCGGATGGCGAATTTGAGCGCCAGCATGTTCGCCACGCTGGGCATCGCTCCCGCGCGCGGGCGCGCGTTCGAGGCTGCCGAGGATTTCGCCGGCGGCCAGCAAGTGGTGATCGTCAGCGACGCCTTCTGGCGGCGGGAGCTCGGCGCCGACCCCGGCGTTCTCGGGCGCACGCTGCAAGTGGATCACAAGCCCGCCGTAGTGGTCGGAGTCCTGCCGCTCGGCGTCGCCTTTCCCAGGCTCGAAAAGTACGAGCTGTTCCTGCCGCTCGGCATCACGGCGGAGCAGGCGGCGCTCGCTGGCGCAAGGAGCGGCCTCTACGGAATCGCCCGCCTCAAGCCTGGCATCACCTCCGCGGTCGCCCGAGCCGAAATTGATTCCATCGTGCACGCCACCAGCGGATATGGAGTCACGGTCGAGCCGTTGCTGCAGTGGCTGACGGGCGAAGCAGCGCCAGCGTTGCGGGCGGCATTCGCCGCCGTGCTCCTCTTGCTCGTCATCGCCTGCTCCAACGTGGCCTTGCTCCTCCTGATGCGCGGGACCGCGCGGGGCCGCGACCTGGCGATCCGGGCAGCGCTGGGCGGCGGCCACCGCAGGGTGGCGTTCCAGCAGGTGGCCGAAGGAGTCCTGCTGGCCATCGCCGGTGGCGCGCTCGGACTCGTCCTCGCAGTCTTCGCCGTCCGCGGCGTGGTCGCTCTCGCGCCGGCGGGGATCCCGCGGTTGAACGAGGTGCAGGTCGACTGGCGCATGGCGGCGTTTGCGCTGCTCGCGTCCTTGATCTCCGGTGCCCTCTCCGGCGCTGCATCCGCCTGGCACGCGCTCCGGTCGGATCTCTTCCTGCTGCTCAAGGAGGGTGGAGCCGGCGCAACCCCGAGCGGGGCCCGCTCCCGTGTGCGCGACGGGCTGGTCGTCGCTCAGCTCGGGCTGGCGCTGCTCCTGGCCACCGGCGCCGGGCTCCTTTTGCGCAGCTTGCAGCGGCTCTCGGCGGTTCCGCTCGGTGTCGAACCGACCAACCTCCTGGCGAGCTTCGTGTACCCACAGGGCGGCTCTTCGGTCGCCGCGACGGCGCAGCTTCTCGCAGCCGCCAAGGCGATCCCTGGCGTCGATGGCGCAGCGCTGGTGGGATACCTGCCCTTCGACAGACGCGGATGGGACGACACCGTCGGCGTCGAGGGAAGGAGCACGTCGCCGACCACACCCGACGTCGCCGGCATCAATTGGTTCAGTCCAGGGTACCTCGCCACCGCGGGCGTCCGGCTCGTCAGAGGGCGTGATCTCGACACGGCCGACGGCGCGCACAGCGCTCCGGTTGCCGTAATCAACGAGACGTTCGTGGCGCGATTTCTCTCCGGCCGGGAGCCGATCGGTGCGCTCTTCACCTCGTCCGACTGGCCGGGGACCTCCTTCGCGGTGGTCGGCGTGGTCCAGGACGTGCGCCAATGGGGGCCGGCCTACACCTCGATCCCGGAGGTCTACTTGCCGCAGCTCCAGTTTGCGCGGAACGAGCGGGCATACGAAGAGGGAGCGATGCTGGTCGTCAAGAGCCGATTGCCTCCCGGCCGGGTCGAGGCTGCGCTGCGGGCCGCGGCCGCACCGCTGGACTCCCAGCTTCTGCTCGGGCCGACGCAGCCTCTCGACCATTACCTCGGCTGGCACTTCCAGCAGCGGCGGTTCCAGCTCGGTCTCGCTGTCGCTTTCGCCTCGGCGGCCCTGGGGCTGGCGGCGCTCGGCGTCTACGGCGCGATGGCGTTCTCGGTGGTGCAGCGCCGCCGCGAGCTGGCCGTTCGCGCGGCCCTCGGGGCGCAGCGCCGGCAACTCTCCACGCTGGTGCTCGCACGCGCCGCGCGCCTCGCCCTGTTGGGCGTTTCGCTGGGCGTCCTTGGAGCGCTTGCCCTTTCGCGGTTCCTGGCCGCGCTCCTCTACGGGGTCAGCGAGCGCGATCCGCTGACCTTCGCGGTCGTCGCGGCGACGCTCGGTAC
>DASWGI010000012.1:0-22056 GCA_036393835.1 Myxococcales bacterium
GCTCGCGGTCGCCGGCGCGGAGAAAATTCTCCGCCGCGAAGTGAACGCGCAGAGCCACGCCGAGCTGCTCGGCCAGTTGAAGAAGGAAATCTGACAATGGCCGAGACCGCCACCGTCGCCCGGCCCTACGCCGAAGCCGTGTTCGGCCTCGCGGAGAAGGCCGGCGCCTTCGCCCCGTGGCAGGACATGCTCGCGACCATGGCGCGGGTGGCGGCGCATCCGGACATGCGCGCTTGCATCTCCAACCCCAATCTCGGCTCGAAGCAGATCTACGACCTGTTCATGGCGCTGTGCAAGGAGGATTTTCCCGCCGATGCACGGAACTTCGTGCGCGTGCTGATCGCCAACGACCGTCTCGGGCTGCTGCCCGAGATCCACCGGCAGTTCGTCGAGCTGAAAAACGAGCGCGAGGGCGTCGTCGAAACCGAGATCCGCACGGCCTTTCCGCTGGACAACGCGCAGATCAACGGTCTCGTCGCGGACATCTCGCGGCGCCTGAAGCGCAGGGTCCAGCCGCGCGTCACCCTGGACAAGGAGCTGATCGGGGGCGTGCGCATCACCGCCGGCGACGAAGTGATCGACTGCTCGGTGCGCGGCAAGCTCGAAGACATGGCCGCGGCACTGAAGGCGTGAGGAATGCAGCAGCTGCAGACGACCCATTCTTTGTCCCCTCCTCCTTTCAGGAGGAGGGGTCCGCCGCAGGCGGGGGGTGGTGGTACGCGGCTTAACCACCCCGGCGCTGACCTCACCCCCGACCCCTCTCCACGCAGTGGAGAGGGGAGCAATATGTTCCCTTCTCCCGCGTGCGGGAGAAGGGCTAGGGATGAGGGATGGCGCCACCCCTCCTCAAACGAGGAGGGGACATAAAAGCTACCAGGAGCAACGATGCAACAACTCAACCCATCCGAAATCAGCGATCTGATCCGCAGCAAGATCCAGAATCTTTCGCTGGCGGCGGACGTGCGCACCCAGGGGACGGTCGTGACCGTCACCGACGGCATCTGCCGCATCTACGGCCTGTCGGAGGTGATGCAGGGCGAGATGCTGGAGTTCCCGCAGAACACCTTCGGCCTCGCGCTCAACCTCGAGCGCGATTCGGTCGGCTCGGTGATTCTCGGCGATTACACGCATATCACCGAGGGCGATACGGTGAAGTGCACCGGACGCATTCTCGAGGTGCCCGTCGGGCCGGAGCTGCTCGGGCGCGTGGTGAACTCGCTCGGCCAGCCGATCGACGGCAAGGGCCCGGTGGCCACGAAGCTCTCCGAGCCCATCGAGAAAATCGCGCCCGGCGTGATTCACCGCAAGTCGGTCTCCCAGCCGGTGCAGACGGGCCTGAAGGCGATCGACGCCATGGTGCCGATCGGCCGCGGCCAGCGCGAGCTGATTATCGGCGACCGGCAAACGGGCAAGACGGCCGTCGCGGTGGACACCATCATCAACCAGAAGGGCAAGGACCTGATCTGCGTCTACGTCGCGATCGGCCAGAAGGCCTCGACCATCGTGAACGTGGTGCGCAAGCTCGAAGAGCACGGCGCCATGGCCTACACCATCGTGGTCGCGGCCTCGGCCTCGGAGTCGGCGGCGATGCAATACATCGCCCCCTACTCCGGCTGCACCATGGGCGAGTACTTCCGCGACCGCGGCCAGGACGCGCTCATTATCTACGACGATTTGACCAAACAAGCGTGGGCGTACCGGCAGATCTCGCTCCTCCTGCGCCGCCCGCCGGGACGCGAGGCGTACCCGGGCGACGTGTTCTACCTGCACTCTCGCTTGCTTGAGCGCGGCGCGCGCGTGAACGAGGAGTACGTCGAGAAGTTCACCGAAGGCAAGGTGAAGGGCAAGACCGGATCGCTTACCGCTCTCCCGATCATCGAAACTCAGGCGGGGGACGTCACCGCCTTCGTGCCGACCAACGTGATCTCGATCACCGACGGCCAGATCTTCCTCGAGACCGACCTCTTCTACGCGGGCCAGCGGCCGGCCATCAACGTCGGCATCTCGGTCTCCCGGGTGGGCGGGAACGCGCAGATCAAGGCGATGAAGAAGATCGCCGGGTCCTTGCGGCTGGAGCTGGCGCAGTACCGCGAGCTGGCCGCCTTCTCGCAGTTCGGGTCCGACCTCGACAAGTCCACGCAGGAGATCCTCGCCCGCGGCGCGCGCCTCACCGAGCTCTTGAAGCAGGGCCAGTACGAGCCGATGCCGGTGGAGAAGCAGATCATCCAAGTTTACGCGGGCACGCAGAAGGACAAGAACGGCGTGGTCTGGATCCGCAACATCGAGGTGAGCGACGTTCCGCGCTACATGAAGGAGCTGGTCGAGTTCATCGAGACGCGCCACCCCGAGATGCTCAAGCTGCTCCGCGAGAAGAAGGACCTGACCGACGACGTGCGCGCCGCGCTCGACCGGGCGCTCGAGGAGTTCAGGGACGTGTTCCGGCCCTCCGCGCCGGCGAAGGCGTAGGAGAACGTGGCCTCGCTCCGGATCATCCGCACCCGCATCCGGTCGGTGCGGAACACGCAAAAAATCACCAAGGCCATGAAGATGGTGGCCGCGGCGAAGCTGCGCCGGGCGCAGGACGCGGTCTTGCGCGCCCGACCCTATGCGCAGCTCATCGACGAGATGCTCGCCTCGCTGGCCCGCGCGCGCGCCGACGCCGATCTGCCGCCGCACCCTCTGATGGCGGTGCGCCCGCCCCGCCGGGTGGAGCTCGTGCTGATGACCTCCGACCGCGGCCTGTGCGGCGGATTCAACTCCAACATCATCCGGCGCGGCCAGCGGTTCCTCGTCGAGGAGGGCGCCCGGTTCGAACGGATCCAGTTCTCCACGGTCGGACGCCGCGGGCGCGACTTCGCCCGCAAGCGCGGCATCGAGACCCGCAAGGACTACATCGGGTTCTTCGGGCGCCTCCGGTACGCGCAGGCGCGCGAGGTCGCCACCGACCTCATCCAGGCGTACGAGACGGACGAGCTGGATGCCGTCTACCTCCTCTACAACGAGTTCAAGAGCGCCATCGTGCAGCAGATCAGCCTGGTGCAGCTCCTTCCGCTCCAGCCGCGCGCGCAGGCGTCGCGCGCCCCGGGCGAGAAGGGGTTCATCACGCCAGAGCACCTGTTCGAGCCCAGCCGGCCCGAAGTGTTGCAGGCGCTCATCCCCCGCTTCCTGGCCATGCAAGTCTGGCGCGCCTTGCTGGAGAGCGAGGCGAGCGAGCACGGCGCGCGCATGACCGCGATGGACTCCGCCACCAAGAACGCGTCCGACATGATCGGGCGGCTCACCCTCGACTACAACCGCGCGCGCCAGGCGGCGATCACCAAGGAGTTGATGGAGATCGTCAGCGGCGCCGAGGCGCTCAAGTAAGGATCCGGAGACGACATGGCCGCAGTGGCAATGACCGAGATGCAGAAGACCGGGAAGGTCACGCAGGTGATCGGCCCGGTGGTGGACGTGGAGTTCCCGGCCGGGGCGCTGCCGGAGATCTACACGGCGCTCACCCTCTCGAACCCGGGCATCTCCGGCGAGCCCGACAACCTGACGGTCGAGGTGTCGCAGCACCTGGGCGAGAACACCGCCCGCTGCATCGCGATGGACTCGACCGAGGGCCTGGTGCGCGGCCAACCGGCGAAGAACACGGGAGCGGGTATCTCGGTGCCGGTCGGCAAGGAAACGCTGGGGCGCATCCTCAACGTGATCGGTCAGCCGGTCGACGAGCGTGGGCCAGTCAACGCCACCCGCCGCAATCCCATCCACCACGCGCCCCCGTCCTTCGTGGACCAGGATGTTCGGGTGCAGGCGTTCGAGACGGGCATCAAGGTGATCGACCTGCTCGCGCCCTACACCCGCGGCGGCAAGATCGGGCTGTTCGGCGGCGCGGGCGTGGGCAAGACCGTGCTGCTACAAGAATTGATCAACAACGTGGCCAAGGCGCGCGGCGGCTTCTCCGTCTTCGCCGGAGTGGGCGAGCGCACCCGCGAGGGCAACGACCTCTACGCCGAGTTCATCGAGTCGAAGATCGTCAACCTCGAGGAGCCGCAGAAGAGCCAATGCGTGCTGGTCTTCGGGCAGATGAACGAGCCGCCCGGCGCCCGCGCCCGCGTCGCGCTCTCCGCGCTGACCATGGCCGAGTACTTCCGCGACGAGGAGGGGCGCGACATGCTTCTCTTCATCGACAACATCTTCCGCTTCACCCAGGCGGGTTCCGAGGTCTCGGCGCTCCTCGGGCGCATCCCCAGCGCGGTCGGCTACCAGCCGACCCTGGCCAACGAGATGGGCGAGCTGCAGGAGCGGATCACCTCGACCAAGAAGGGCGCGATCACCTCGGTGCAGGCCATCTACGTGCCGGCCGACGACCTGACCGACCCCGCGCCGGCGACGACCTTCGCCCACCTCGACGCGACCACGGTGCTCTCCCGTGGGCTCACCGAGATCGGCATCTATCCCGCCGTGGACCCGCTCGACTCCACCAGCCGCATCCTCGACGCGAACGTCGTGGGCGAGAGGCACTACCGCGTGGCGCGCCGGGTGCAGGCCGTGCTGCAGCGCTACAAGGAGCTGCAGGACATCATCGCCATCCTCGGCATGGACGAGCTCTCCGACGAGGACAAGCTCACCGTCGCGCGCGCGCGCAAGATGCAGCGGTTCCTCTCGCAGCCCTTCGCCGTGGCGGAAGCGTTCACCGGCATCAAGGGCGAGTACGTGAAGCTCGAGGACACCATCCGCAGCTTCGAGGAGGTGCTGGACGGCAAGCACGACAACCTTCCCGAGCAGGCCTTCTACATGGTGGGCGGAATCGAAGGCGCCGTGGCGAAGGCCAAGACGATGGCGGCCTAGAAGCCATGCCGCTGACCCTCGAGATCGTCACGCCCGAGCAGCGCGCGCTGACGGTTCAATGCGACGAGGTGCGCCTCACTGGCGTGGAGGGTGGATTCGGCGTCCGCCCCGGGCACACGCCGCTCGTCGCCACGCTCGCTCCGGGAGAGCTGGCGTACGACGCCGCCGGGTCCACGCACCGCTACGCCGCCGGCGAGGGATTCGCGGAGGTCTCGGACGACCGGGTCCGCGTCCTGGTGGAAGAGGTCCTGCGCGCGGACCAGATCGACGCCCAGCGCACGGCGCGCGAGTTGGCCGAGGCGCGCAAGAAGCTGGAGGAGATGGGTCCCGGCGACCCCGACTACGACAAGGTTCGCGCCGCGGTGGAGCGCGCGGCGGCGCGGGCGCTGGTCGCGGCGCATCGCCCGTAACCAGGCGGCGCAGGCCGCGGCTTGTAGAAGCGCGATCTCACGGCTGCTACACTGCCGCGCCACGTTCATGCGCGCAGACAAGCCCACTCCCGAAGAGCTCGAGCTGCAGGCCCCGGACCGCCTCGATGCGGCAGGCCTGGTGCAGCTCGATCCCGATCACCCGGGCTTCCGCGATCCCGTCTACCGCGCGCGCCGCGATGCCATCGCCCGCATTGCCTTCGAGTACCGGGACGGGGAGCCCGTCCCCCGCGTCGACTACACGGACGAGGAACAGGAGGTCTGGCGCGCGGTCTGGCGGAACCTCGCTCCGCTGCACGAGCGCTACGCCTGCCGCGCGTACCTGGGCTGTTCGCGGCTCTTGAAGCTCGACCGCGAGCGGGTGCCGCAGCTCGCGGACGTGAACCTCGCGCTGGTCCGCGCGACGGGCTTCCGCATGAGGCCGGTGGCGGGGCTGGTCAGCGATCGCAACTTCCTCGGGCACCTCGGGCGAAGCGTCTTCCTGGCCACCCAGTACATGCGGCATCCGTCCCGGCCGCTGTACACCCCGGAGCCCGACGTCGTGCACGAGTTGGTGGGGCACGCGGCCACCTTCTGCGATCCAGCCTTCGCGCGGCTGAACCGGGCCTTCGGCGAGGCCGCGCTGCGCGCGACGCCGGAGCAGCTCGCCCGCGTCGCTCGGGTCTACTGGTACACGCTCGAGTTCGGCCTCTGCGAGGAGGGCGGCGCGGTGAAGGCCTGGGGCGCGGGCCTTCTCTCGTCGTTCGGCGAGTTGGGACGCTTCGAGGAGCACGCGCAGCTGCGGCCGCTGGATCTCGCCCTGGTGGCGGCGACGCCCTACGACCCGACCGACTATCAAGAGGTTTTGTACGTCGCGCCCGCTCTCGACCGCACGGCGGAGCTGGTATCGGCCTGGCTGGCGCAGCTGTAGAGCGCGCCTTTCTACGCTGGCTCCACGCCGTCGTCCGCCAGCTCGTCGTAGCCGCCGAACGCCTCGCGCAAGAGATCGGACACGCCGGCGTCGGGCAGCTCCTCGTCGCGAGGCGCGCGAGGCAGCTCGATCGACAGCGCCGCCCGGGCGCACAGCTCCTCCAGGAGGAAGATCGCTCCGGAGCGCAGCCTGGCGCGGTCGCGGCCGAGGTCCCGCCGCGCGCCGCAGGCGGGGCACGCCCGCTCGAGGTCGAGCAAGGCCGCGGCGCCGAACGAGATCAGGTCCGGCGCCCGCGCCTTGCCGCACGAGCCGCAGGTCAGCTCCACGGGGGGTAGCGGAAGGAGGAGGAAGCGCGGGGAGTCGACCACGTAGAGCGTGTAGTCGCGATACCCTGGGTCGGGTCCCTCGTCCCGGTAGGGGTCGCGCCGGCCCTCCTCGGGGAAGACGACCTGGGAAACCGCGGTCGCGGCGCCGGCCCCGGCGAGGAGCGCTCCCGCGCTCGCCGCGGCGGGCAGGTCGTTCTGGTCCGGCTGGCCTGCTGCCGGCAGGCCCAGGCGCTCGAGCTGCGCCTCGGACGAGGCGTCGAGGACGCCCAGGTCGAGCAGCCCGCGCCACAGGCGCGCCGCCTGCGGCAGCGCGACCGCCCGCCCCACGTCGTCCGGCAGGAGCCAGCGGCGATGGCACAGCTCGAGCTGCGCGGGAGTCCGGATCGGGTCGACGCGCTCGCGGCGGACGGGCATGGTCCTCGATGTGCATGCCGCGCCGCCCCGGCGCAAGCGGTGGCGTGATCCGCGCTCGTAGCGGCGAGCGCCGCCCCGGAGCATACTGCGTTCCGACGGAGGACAGGATGGCCGAGCGCGAGGGCAGCGAGAAGAAGACCCAGCGGCGGCGCCGCCGCACCGTGCGCCGGGCGCCACGCGAGGAGGCGAGCGGGGCCGCGCCCGGCGAGGCGAAGAAGCCGGCCGCGAACGGCGAGTGGGCCGAGATCGCCGATCGCGCCGCGAAGAAGCTGTCGGACCTGGCCGACAAGGCGCGCCCGGCGGCGGAGAAGGCCGGCGAGACCGCCAAGAAGGTGGCGGTCGACCTGTCGGAAGGGCTCGAGGGAGCGTTCGCGAAGATCACCGCGCAGGCGCGCGATCTGATGGCCAAGGGCCAGCACACGCGGGTGCGCATCAAGTTCCGCGGCAAGCAGATCGCCGAGGTCCCCATCGCGGTGGTCGCCGCGGCCGAGGTGGCGAGCTTCTGGTGGTTCGGCCCGCTGCGCGTGGTGCTCGGCCACGTGGTCGGCCGCGCCGTGCTCGACGTGGAGTTCGTCTCCAACGCCGACCAGCACGTCGCCGACGGGCGGCGCTGGTTGCAGGAAGGCGAGATGGAGAAGGCGCTGGCCGAGTTCGACAAAGCGCTCTCGATCGACCGCCGTCACGCGGGCGCCCACCTCGGGCGCGGCATCGCCCTCAAGCTGCGCGGCGACAAGGCGTCCGCGCGAGAGGCGTTCCGCGAAGCCGAGCAGTGCGATCCGCGCAGCGAGGCCGGCCGAGAGGCGCGCCGGCACCTCGACAACTCGTAGCGGGTCAGCCGCCGCCGGATAGGGCGGCGCTGTGCTTTCAGAGCGCGGACCTGATGGGATGCGCTCTAGAAAGTCAACACGAGCTTGCCGTCGGCCGAGCAGAGGACGACCAGGTTCATCGCCAGCAGCATCAGGTCGTAGTGCCAGCCGTACCCCTTCTCGCCCCAGAAGCCGGTCTTCCAGCGAAAGACCTTCTTCCCGATGGCGCCGAGCCCGAGGAGGATCAGGACGAGGGCGCCGATCTGGAGGAAGATCCCGGTGACGATCGAGGCGCTCGCCAGCACCTCCGCCAGGCCGAGGGCCACCGTCGCCGCCGGGCTCAGCTCGATGCTCTTTGCTCTCCCGACCGGGTCTTTCAGGTGGAGGTACCCGCTGGCGCCGAACACGACGGCGACCACCAGCCGGAGGAGCAGCAGCGCGAGGTCCTGGAAGCGCAGCAACTCGGGGAAGGTGACGTTCACGGCGGCGCAGGATCCTCCCCCGGATCCGTCCTGTAAAGAGGACGAGAATCCAATGGCGGCGGCACCCGCGGCAGGATAAAAAAGGGGTCCCGAGAAGCTCGAAAACCGGGTCCCCCACAGGGTCCAACCGCATGGCTGAAGCAACCGCTCCCTCGCTCATCCCCGTCGCCATCGAAGACGAGATGCGGCAGGCGTATCTCGACTACTCGATGTCCGTGATCGTCGGGCGCGCGCTCCCCGACGTGCGCGACGGCTTGAAGCCCGTCCACCGCCGCATCCTGTACGCGATGTTCGAGCAGGGCATGCTGCACAACCGGCGCTACTCGAAGTGCGCCGGCACGGTGGGCGAGGTGCTCAAGAAGTACCATCCGCACGGCGACGCATCCGTCTACGACGCGCTGGTCCGGCTCGCGCAGGAATGGAACCTGCGCGCGCTTCTGGTCGACGGGCAGGGGAACTTCGGCTCCATCGACGGCGACAGCGCCGCGGCCTACCGGTACACGGAGGCGCGCCTCACCAAGCTGGCCGAGGCGATGCTCGCGGACATCGACAAGGAGACCGTCGACTTCGTCCCCAACTTCGACGACTCCACCACCGAGCCGACCGTCCTGCCCACGCGCTTTCCGAACCTCCTGGTCAACGGGTCGGCGGGCATCGCGGTGGGGATGGCGACCAACGTTCCGCCCCACAACCTGGGCGAGGTGATCGAGAGCTGCGTCCACCTCATCGAGCACCCCGAGGCGCCGCTGCGCGACCTGCTCGACCCCAAGCTGGGCGGCACGCTGCCCGGCGGCATCCAGGGGCCCGACCTGCCGACCGGCGGGATCATCATGGGCGTGGCGCCGATCCGCGCCCTCTACGAGACCGGCCGCGGCATCCTGCGCATGCGCGCCAAGGTGGAGGTCGAGACGGACAAGAAGACCGGCCGCGACACCATCGTGGTGACCGAGGTGCCGTACCAGGTCAACAAGGCGCGCGCCATCCAGGGCATCGCCGAGCTGGTCAAGGAGAAGAAGCTCGAGGGGATCAGCGACCTGCGCGACGAATCCAGCCGCGAGGGCATCCGCGCGGTGGTCGAGACCAAGCGGGACGCGGTCACCGGAGTGGTGCTGAACAACCTCTACCAGCACAGCGCGCTCTTCCAGGACAGCTTCGGCGCCACCATGCTGGCCATCGACCGCGGGCAGCCGCGCACGCTGGGCGTGAAGCCCCTGCTCGAGCGCTTCATCGCGCACCGGCGCGACGTGGTCACCCGGCGGACGCGCTACGACCGGCGCAAGGCGCGCGAGCGCGAGCACATCCTGCTCGGCTATAAGATCGCGCTCGACCACATCGACGAGATCATCGCGGTGATCAAGGCGAGCGCCAACCGCGAGGTGGCCTCCACGCAGCTGCAGGCGCTCTACGGACTCTCGGAGATCCAGGCCAAGGCGATCCTGGAGATGCAGCTCCAGCGGCTCACCGGCCTGGAGAAGCAGAAGATCCTCGACGAGCTGGGCGAGGTGCAGAAGCTGATCACGCGCCTGGAAGCGATCCTGAGCAGCGAGGAGCTGCTGCTCACCGTGATCAAGGACGAGCTGCGCGAGGTGAAGCGGGATTTCGCCGACGCGCGACGGACCGAGATCGTCGGCGAGGCCAGCGACCTGTCCGACGAGGACCTCATCGCCGACGAGGACATGGTCGTCACGGTGAGCCACACCGGCTACGTGAAGCGCAACCCGGTCTCGCTCTACCGGGCGCAGAAGCGAGGCGGCAAGGGCAAGACCGGCGCCATGACCTCGGACGACGACTTCATCGAGCAGATCTTCGTCGCCTCGACCCACGCCTACCTGCTGCTGTTCACCAACAAGGGACGCGTGTTCTGGCTCAAGGTGCACGAGCTGCCGCAGGCGGGGCGCGCCGCGCGGGGCAAGGCGATCATCAACCTGGTGCCGCTCGGGCCGGAGGAGAAGCTCGCCGCGCTCTTGCCGGTGAAGGAGCTGCCGAGGAAGCTCGCCGCAGAGGCGGACGAGGCGGAGGGCGAGGAGGCCGCCGAGGCGGAGGCGCCCGGGGCGGAGGAGGCCGAGCACCCCGGGAGCGCCCAGGACGAGGCGCGCGCGGCGGCCGAGGACGCGATCGCGGTCAGCAAGGGGCCCTACATCGTGTTCGTCACCCGCAACGGGCTGATCAAGCGCACCGCGCTGTCCGCCTTCTCGCGCCCGCGGCCCAGCGGCCTCAAGGCGCTCTCCATCGAGGAGAACGACTCGCTCGTCAGCGTGATGCACGCGCGGGGGACCGAGGACGTGGTCATCGGCACCGCGAACGGGATGGCCATCCGCTTCGAGCAGAAGGAAGCGCGCGCGATGGGTCGCACGGCGTACGGCGTGAAGGGGATCACGCTCGAGGACGGCGATCACGTGGTGGGGGCCGAGCTGGTCCACTCCGGGTCGACGTTGCTCACCGTCACCGAGAACGGGTACGGGAAGCGCACCACCATCGACGAGTACCGGCGCACGCACCGCGGCGGCAAGGGCATCATCGACATCAAGACCACCGAGCGGAACGGCAAGGTGGTCGCGATGCTGCAGGTCACCGACGCGGACGAGGTGATGATCATCACCAACAAGGGGATGATCATCCGCACGCGGGTTGCCGAGGTTTCGCTGATCGGCCGCAACACCCAGGGCGTGCGGCTCATCGGTCTCCAGCAGGAGGGCGAGAAGGTCGTCGGAGCGACGCGCGCTCCCGAGGAGCGCGAGGCGGATGCGGCCGCGGAGGTCGCCGCCGAGCAAGCCGCCGCGGGACACGAGGACGACGACGGCAGCCCCCCGGAAGGCTCCGACGAGACCTGACGGATTGTCGCACACGGCACTACAAGCACGCCGATCCTGCGTGGAGGCGCACCTTTCATTCGTTGCGGGGTCCCGCTGAAACTGGTAGCGATTCTCTTGATGCCGCGAGGATCGATCGCGTTGGGAATCAGCGCCGCCCTGCTGCTGTGTGCCTGCGGCAAGAGCCCGGCGGCCAAGCTCGAGCAGGCGCGCGACCTCGCGCTCGCCGGGCACCACAATGCGGCGCTGATCGAGGCGCGCGCGGTCCTCTTCCAGCTCGGCGACGACCGCGGCGACGGGGCCGACGACGTCCGCCGCGGCGCCCTCAAGCTCGGCGGCGACCTCTGCGCCTTGCACCTCGACAAGCCGCGCTGCGCCGCGCAGGAATACCGGCAGCTGGTGAAGCGGTACCCCACCGCGCCGGAGTCGTTCGAGGCGCGCGAGCGGCTCGGCGACCTCGACCTGCGGCTCGGCGACTTGCGCGGTGCGCTCGAGGCGTGGCGCGACCAGGTCGCCGCCGCCCCCGACCGCCCCGGGGCCGACGTCGCGCAGCTCAAGATCGCGCGGGCGCAGAGCGACCGTGGCGACTACCCGGAGGCGCGCGCGGCCGCCGCGGAGCTGCAGAAGCGCTGGCCCGATTCGAAGCTGGCTCCGGCGGCAGCGCTCCTCGCCGCCTCCACCTTCCATCTCTCCGGACGGCACGCCGACGGGGTCGCCGCCTACCGCGGCGTGAGCCAGCAATACCCGGGTACCCGGGAAGACGCCGAGGCCCGCTTCGAGATGGGCAACTGCCTGGTGGAGATGGGCGACGACGCCCACGCTGTGCAGGCCTTCACCCAGGCCCTGCGCACGCACGACTCGCCCGACGTGGTCCAGTTCGCGCTCGAGCGGGCGCAGCGGCGCCTCGACATGACCAAGCCCGTGGATCCGCGGAACCTCTCCGCCGTCTTCGACCGCGGCCTCGCCCGCAACGGGCGGGCTTCGACCCATTGATTCGCTCCAGTTGACCGCTCTGCCAGCGACGCGACGCTCTTCGATCCGGCGCCTTCGGCGCCTCTACAAGGGGGGAGCTCGCTCCCCCCTCGACCCCCCAACAGATCACGGTCAACCGAACCCAGCGTGGGGTTAGCTGCCGCCGATCCCTCTTCCTGCGGACGTGCTACTCCTTCCCGCGCCATGAAGACCGCAAAATCGCAGAAGGAGCTCGCGCGCGCCCGGGGGCTGTTCCCCGGCGGGGTCAACAGCCCCGTCCGCGCCTTCCGCGCCGTGGGCGGCGAGCCGCTCTTCATCGCGCGCGGCGAGGGCGCGCACCTCGTCGACGTGGACGGCAACCACCTGGTCGACTACGTGCTGAGCTGGGGCCCGCTGCTCGGCGGGCACGCGCACCCCGAGATCGTCCGGGCGGTGGCGGACGCGGCGGCGCACGGGACCAGCTTCGGAGCGCCCAGCCCGCGCGAATCGGACCTGGCGGAGAAGGTGCGCGCCCTGGTGCCCTCGATGAAGAAGATGCGCTTCGTCTCCTCGGGGACCGAGGCGACCTCGGCCGCCCTGCGCGTCGCGCGCGGATTCACCGGGCGCGAGCGGGTGGTGAAGTTCGAGGGGTGCTACCACGGCGCCGCGGACAGCCTGCTCGTCCGCGCCGGCAGCGGGGTCGAGACGCTGGGGCTGCCCGATTCGCCCGGAGTGCCGGCGGCGGTGGCGAAGCTCACGACCGTCCTGCCGTTCAACGACGTCGAGGCGGTGCGCGGGTTCTTCCGTTCCCCGCAGGGCCGGGAGACGGCCTGCGCGATCGTGGAGCCGGTGGTCGGCAACATGGGCGTGCTCCTGCCCAGGGCGGGCTTCCTGGAGACCTTGCGCGAGGAGACCCGCGCCGCCGGGGCGCTGCTCGTCTTCGACGAGGTGATGACCGGCTTTCGGGTGGCGCGCGGCGGGGCGCAGCAGCGATACGGCATCGAGCCGGACCTCACCTGCCTGGGCAAGGTGATCGGCGGCGGCTTGCCGGTCGGCGCCTATGGAGGGCGCGAGGACGTGCTGGCGCAGGTGGCGCCGGACGGGCCCATCTACCAGGCCGGGACGCTCTCCGGGAACCCGGTCGCGATGGCGGCCGGCTGCGCGATGCTGGACCTGGTCCGGCAGCGCGGCTTCACCGAGCAGATCGAGAAGCGCGCCGAGGAGCTGTGCGGCCAGCTCCGCGAGGCGTGCGCGGCGGCGAAGGTGCCCGCGCAGGTCAACCAGGCGGGCTCGATGTGGACGTTGTTCTTCGCCCCCTCCGAGGTGTTCGATTACCCGAGCGCGAAGCGGTCCGACGTGAAGCGGTTCGCGGCCGTCCACCGGGCGCTCCTCGAGCGCGGGATCTACCTGCCGCCGAGCCAGTTCGAGGCCGCGTTCCTCTGCAGCGAGCACGGCGGCGAGGAGATCGATCAGACGGTGACGGCGCTCCGCGACGCGCTGCGCGCCGCCTGACCCGGCGCCGCTTACGTCACGGGCCCGCTGGCCGGCGGCGCCTGCCCGACCCGGCCGCCCACCAGATGATCGCGAGCACGATGATCGCGACGATGATCCACCAGACCCACGCGCTTCCGCCGCTCGCGGCCGCGTCGCCCGCGCGGGCGGCGGGACCCGCGCCGGTGCCCGCGGGGGCATTGCCCGGAGAACCGGGCGAACCCTGGCCGGCTTGCGCCAGCGCCAGTGCTGGAGCCCACAGGAGCATGGAGAGGAAGGAGAGAATCGAACGCACCATGACGACCTCCTTGTGGAGGAAGTCTCGGCACGACCAGGCGCGGTGTGAATCGGAGACGGGCGTTAGCCGGCCAGGTCGGCGACCGTCAGCAACAGCGCGGCGGCCCAGGTTGCGAGCAGCATGGCCCTGGCGAACTTGGGGCGCACCGGGGCGACCGGCGGAGCGCCGCGCAGCATCCGCGAGACGCCCAGGAGCGAGACGCCGACCGCGGCGAGGAACACCAGCAGGCCGGTGCCGGAGAAGCGCACCCGCCCGGCGAACACGCGCGCAGGCAGGTCGAGCGTCAGGTAGGCAGCCACCGCGTACAGGAGCGGCAGCCCGAGCATCAGCAAGAGGTCCGCCGCCGTGGCGACCAGGTCGGCGACCGCCGCGCCGGTCTTGCGCGTGACCGTCGCGACGAGGCGGACCACTTCGAGACGCAGCGTCCGTCGCTGCGCGGCGCGGGAGGAGGCGAGCAAGGACCCGGACGGCCGGAGCATGGGCCTCAGGATACCACCGCGGCCCAAGGAAAAATCCCGAGAGGTTCCCGTTCATTGACGGCCCGAACTGGGCCATGCTATCAGGCCGTGCCATTTTGCGGGCAGGCGGCGAATTGCTTCCGAAGCGGCCCAGCGAGGGTGGGGAAGAGGACGCCGCCGCTTCGTACCGGCGGGCGGCGCCGTACCTCGCAGCGAGCTGGCAGCTGATCGGGTCGGTGGGGCTGTGGACGGTGGTTGGCTGGTTCGCGGACAGCAAGCTGCACACCACGCCCTGGCTCCTGGTGTCGGGAGCGGTGGTCGGGATGGGGCTGGGGTTCTACCTGTTCTTCAAGTCCCTGCTGGCGATCGGAAGGAAGAAGTGACGCAGGCCGCAGCCTCCGCCCCGACCCGCCCGGCCCTCCTGCCGTACGCGCTCGCCTCAGCGGCGCTGTGCGGGCTGGGCCTCGCGGCGTCGTCGCAGACCGGCCAGCCGCGCGCCGCTCTCTTCGGCGCGGCCGCCGCGACCGCGTCGGCGCTCTGCGCGCTCCCGGCCCTGGCGCTCGGCGCGCCACACGGCACCAACGGCATCCTGGCCGGGTTCGTGGCGGGCTTCTTCGCGCGCATGGTGGCGGTCGCGGCCGGCCTGATCCTGTCCGGCGCGCGCGGCGGCGCCGCGTTCGCGTACGCCTCGTCCTTCTTCGTCCTCTACGCGCTCACGCAGGCGGTAGAAGTCGCCTACGTGTGGGGCTCGTCGCGCAGGCGGCGGGCCGGAGCCTGAACGATGCCCATCGCGCTCGCCGTAGCCCTCCTCCTCGCGCAAGCCGCGCACCCGGCCGAGCCCCCGCGGGGCGAGGTGCAGGAGCAGAAGCCCCTCCCGGTGCCCGAGAGCGAGAAGCCGCGCGCCACCGGGCACGGCGTGACGCTGGGCAAGCAGGAAGCCGCGCCCGGCGCCCACGAGGCGCGCCAGCACGGCGAGGGGGAAGGAAAGCCTGGCGAGGCGCACGAAGAGGGCGGCGTCGCCGAACACATCTTCCACCACGTCGCCGACGAGGTGTGGGTCCCGCTCGGCTTCTGGATCGGCGCGCACCACATCGACCTCTCCGTCACCAAGCACGTCATCAACATGTGGATCGCCGCGGGCATCCTGCTGCTGGTGCTCGCCGCGGCGGTGCGGCGGCGGGCCATCGTCCCCAAGGGCGGCTACAACCTGCTCGAGATGTTCGTGGTGTTCGTGCGCGACGAGATCGCCGAGAAGAACATCGGGCATAACGCCGCGCAGTACACGCCCTATCTGTGCAGCGCGTTCTTCTTCATCCTCTTCATGAACCTCACCGGGCTCCTCCCCATCCCGTCCATCGCCGGGAAGTTCCCCGGCATCTCCACCGCCACCGGCAACCTGGGCGTCACCATGGTGCTGGCGCTGTTCACCTTCGTGATCACGCAGATCGCCGGGATGCGCGCGCAGGGCGCACTGGGCTACTGGATGCATCTGGTCCCGGCGGGAGTGCCGAAGTGGCTCTTCCCCATCATGGTGCCGGTGGAGGTCCTGGGGCTCTTCACCAAGCCTTTCGCCCTCACCGTCCGCCTCTTCGCCAACATGGTCGCGGGGCACATCGTCATCTTCTTCCTCATCGCGCTGACGGTGCTCATCTCCCCGCTGGTCGCTCCGGTGTCGGTCGCCTTCGCGCTCGGCATCTACCTGCTGGAGCTCTTCGTCGCGCTCGTCCAAGCCTATATCTTCACGATGCTTTCCGCCGTGTTCATCGGCATGACGCAGCACGCGCACTGAAGCAAGCGCAGCACGCGGGCAGGGCCTTCGGCGGCCTCGGGTCTATACCCCGCGACAATCCGCCTCTCCCGGCCGCCCGGGCAGCGAGGCATCGAAAGAAGCAGGAGGAGTCACGTGAACCAGTTCTCTCTCGGATACCTGGCTGCAGGGCTCGGCGTCGGGCTGGCGATGCTCGGCGCCGGATACGGCATCGGCAAGGTGGGCGCGGCGGCGATGGAAGGCACCGCGCGCCAGCCGTCCGCGGGTGGAGACATCCGCACCACCATGATCATCGCGGCGGCGCTCATCGAAGGCGTCACCCTGTTCGCCGAGGTGGTCTGCATCATCCTGGCCGGCACCAAGGCCTGAAACGAGGCGGCCGGGCCGGGAGCTTTTCGAGTAAGCTCCCGGCCTCCGTCGGAGGTCCAAGATGCTGGTCGCTGCAGGTCTCACCGACATCAACGTGGCGCTGGTCGTCTGGACCACGGTCACCTTCGCGCTCCTGATCGTCGTGCTGGGCAAGTTCGCCTGGGGCCCGATCCTGCAGATGATCGAGACGCGCGAGAGGACCATCGCCGACGCGCTCGAGTCCGCCAAGCGCGAGCGCGCCGAGGCGGAGAAGGCGGCGGTGGAGATGCGCGCGGCCCTGGAAAAGGCCCGGGCCGAGGCGGCCGAGATGGTGCGCAAGAACCAGCAGGAAGTGGCCGCCGCCAAGGCGGAGCTGATCGAGCACGCGCGCAAGGAGTCGGAAGAGCTGCTCAAGCAGGCGCGCGCCACCATCGAGGAGGAGCGGCGCGCGGCGGTGGCCGAGTTGCGCTCGCAGGTCGTCGACCTGGCCATCGAGGCCGCGGGCAGGCTGCTCGCCACGCAGATGGACGAGAAGAAGCAGCGGCAGCTCATCGAGGAGTATCTGGAGAAGCTGCCCAAGGAAGCGCGCGTCTAGCCCAGAGCGCATCCCATCAGGTCGCGCTGCGGGCGGACGAGTCCAACTTCCGCCCGTACGTCGTTGGTGGACGGGCCGCGGGGATACCTGGCCGCGCGCGACGTCCGGGAAGACGAGGATCGCGCCGCCGAGGGCTGGTCGCCAACAACCTCGACTTCTCCGACCTGAAACCCAGCACCTCGACGCAGTTCCTCTTCTACGTGTTCCTCGCCTCGGCGTACGAGTTCTAGCCGGGTCAGCTCTCCTTGATCTGCTCGGCCAGGTAGTTCTGCTCGCCGACCTGCCCAATCAGCTCCCGCTGGGCCTCGAGCCAGTTCACGTGCTCCTCTTCGTCGACGAGCATGTGCTCGAGGATCTCGCGGCTGCCGCTGTCCCCCTTGGCGCGGCACAGCTCGATCCCTTCGTTGATCCGCTTCACGGCCTCGTACTCGACCTGGAGGTCGAGCTGGAACTGCTCGGGCACCGTCTGTCCGACGTTGACCTTCCCCAGCTTCTGGAGATTGGGCAGGCCTTCGAGGAAGAGGATGCGCGCGACCAGTTCGTCGGCGTGCTTCATCTCATCGAGAGATTCCTCGCGGATCTTCTTCCACAGCCGCTGGTAGCCCCAGTTCTCGCACATCCGGGCATGGACCCAGTACTGGTTGACCGCGGTCAGCTCGGCGGTGAGCACGTCGTTGAGCAGCGCGATGACCTGCGAGTCGCCCTTCATGGCGGGGCCCCCTGGGGAGGACGCCGGCCGGGAGCGGCCGGAACGGTCAGTGGGGCGCGGAGGCTAGCGCGCCGGCGCCGGACCGGCAATCGGAGGCGCCGCGCATGGGGCAGGCCGCGCACGAGTCCTCGATCCGCGCCTCGATCGCGTCGCGGCAGGCGCCGCAGTCGGTGCCCGCGCCGCAGCAGGCGCCCACCGCGTCGACGCTGAGCGCGCCCGCGCGCACGGCAGCGTCGATCTCGCGGTCGGTGACTGCACGGCAGATGCAGAGGACCATGGAGGCTCAGGTGATATTGAGACTGAGTCTCAACATCAACAGTAGAGTACCAGCGCCGCGCGCCGGGAGCAAGGGGCGCCCTGCGGTGGAGCGCCGCGGGGCGTGACGAACCCATGACAATGGAGGCGCACATCCTGCGCCAATGCGAGCGCTCCTGGTTCATCCCCGAACACCCCCGACCTACTGGGGTTTCCAGCACAGCCTGCCGATCGCGGGCAAGGCTGCTTCCCTGCCCCCTTTGGGTCTGTTGAGCCTGGCCCCGCTGCTCCCCGCCGGCTGGGAATTGCGGGTGGTGGACGAGAACACCGAGCCGCTGCGCGACGAGGATCTCCGCTGGGCGGACGTGGTGCTCTTGACCGGGATGATCATCCACGCTCCGGCCATGCGCGAGGTCCTTGCGCGTGCCCGGCGCCTGCGCAAGCGCACGGTGGTGGGCGGACCGGCGGTGAACACCGACCCGGGGCTGTTCCCGGAGGCCGACCACCTGTTCCGCGGCGAGGCCGAGGGGCGCACCGACGGCCTGGTGCGCGCGCTCCAGGCGCCCGGCGAGAAGGCCCCGCGCGTGCTGTCGCCGGAGACGGAGGAGCGCCCGTCGATGGAGATCGTCCCGCGGCCGCGATTCGACCTCGTCGATCACAAGCGCTACGCCTCGATGAGCGTCCAGTACTCCCGCGGCTGCCCCTTCCAGTGCGAGTTCTGCGACATCATCGAGGTCTTCGGCCGCAAGCCCCGCACCAAGACGCCCGCGCAGGTCACCGCCGAGCTGGATGCGCTGCGCGCCACCGGCTATCGGGGCAGCGTCTTCTTCGTCGACGACAACTTCATCGGGAACCGGGTGGCGGTGGCCGGGATGCTGCCGCACGTCAAGCGGTGGCAGGAGCAGCACGGGTTCCCCTTCGAGTTCTACACCGAGGCGAGCGTCGATCTCGCCACCAAGCCCGAGCTGATCGACTCGATGGTGGACACGGGCTTCACCTCCGTCTTCCTGGGGATCGAGTCTCCTTCGCCCGAGTCGCTCAAGGAGACGCACAAGTTCCAGAACCTGCGGCTCGATCCCGCCGAGGCGGTGCGCCGCATCACCCGCGCGGGGCTCCAGGTCTTCGCCGGATTCATCGTCGGGTTCGACAACGACGGGCCGGAGATCTTCGCGCTGCAGCGCGACTTCATCTCCTCGGTCCCGGTGCCGGTGGCGATGATCGGCGTGCTCACCGCGCTGCCCGGGACTCAGCTCACCCGGCGCCTGGAGAAGGAAGGACGGCTCCGCATCGTGACCACCGGCGACCAGTTCGACCGGCCGAACTTCCGGACCACGATGGAGGAGAAGACGCTCCTGGCCGGATACGCCGACCTCCTCGGGCAGCTGTACCAGCCCGACTCGTTCTACAAGCGCTGCGAGCTCCTCATCGATACGGTCGGCCGCCCCAAGGCGCCGCTGCACTGGCGGCCGGGCGGGATCCGCGTGCTCCTACGCACCCTCTGGATCATCGGGGTGCGCTCCCCCCGGCGCCGCGAGTTCTGGCGGCTGGTCGTGCGCACCCTGCGCCGCGCTCCGCACGCCTTCCCCCGGGCCATCGAGTTGGCCATCCAGGGCGAGCACCTGATCCGGTACACGCGCGAGGACGTGCTCCCGCGGCTCGGGCGCGCGCTGCAGGCGGTCCGCGCGGAGCCGCCGGCGGGTGCCTCGCCGCTGCGCGCGCAGGCGGCTGCCGCTCAGCCCTTGTAGAGCGCCTCGTACTGCTCGGCGGCGCGGTCCCAGGAATGGTCGCGCGCCATCGCGCGCTGCATGGCGGCGCGCCAGGCGGGCCGGTCGCCCCACAGCGCCAGCGCCCGATCCACCGCCGCCAGCAGCCCCTCGAGGTCCTCGTTGTCGAAGCGGAAGCCCCACCCGTCGGGGCCCTCGCGGATGGAGTCGTTGAGCCCGCCGACCGCGTGCACGACCGGGAGCGTCCCGTAGCGCAGCGAGTAGAGCTGGTTCAGCCCGCACGGCTCGAACCGGCTGGGCATCAGGAAGACGTCCGCGCCTCCCTCGATGCGGTGGGCGAGCGCGTCGTCGAACCGGATCTGCACCGAGACGCGGGTCGGATGACGCTCGGCGAGCGCGCGGAACTCCTGCTCCAGGATCGAGTCGCCCATCCCGAGCAGCACGAACTGCACGTTGCGCTCCAGCATCCGCGGCAGCGCCTGGGCCAACAGGTCGTACCCCTTCTGGTGCGCGAGCCGCCCGATGGCGGCGGTCAAGAGGGCGCGCTCGTCCACGTCGAGGCCCAGCTCCCGCTGCAGCGCCGCCTTGTCGGCCGCCTTTCCGGACGGATCCTGCGCCGAGTACCGCTGCGGGAGCGCCGGATCCACCTCGGGGCTCCAGCGCGAGTAGTCGACCCCGTTCATGATCCCGAAGAGGTCCTGCTGCCGGTGCCGCAACAGGCCCTCCAGGCCGGCGCCCGTCTCCGGGCTCTGGACGATCTCCCGCGCGTAGGTGGGGCTGACCGTCGTCAGCTTGTCGGCGAACACCAGCCCCGCCTTCATGAGATTGAGCTGCCCGTAGAACTCGAGCGCGTCGGGGTGGAACAGATCGCCGGGCAGGGCAAGGTCGCTCATCGCGTCGCGTGGGAACACGCCCTGGTACGCGAGGTTGTGAATGGTGAACACGCTGCGCGCCTTGAACGGCGCGGGCCGCCCCGACCAGCCGCGCTTCAGGATCAGCGGGGTGAGCGCGGCCTGCCAGTCGTGCGCGTGCACGCAGTCGGGCCGGAAGTTGATCTGCTTGGCGGCCTCCAGCGCCCCGGCGCAGAGCAGCGCGAACCGCTTGTGGTTGTCGCGGTAGTCCTTGCCGGACTCGCCGTACAGCTCCTTGCGGTCGTACCAGGGGTTCTGCAGGAGAATGTACCGCAGCCGCTCCGCCGGCGCGGCCACGTGCACCGAGGCGGAGGCGTTCAGGTGCGGGAACTGCACCTCGACGCGGCGTCCGGTGTCGCGGATGTTCGCCGCCGACGCGTCGATCGCGCCGTAGCGCGGCAGCACCACCAGCACGTCGTGCCCGCGCGCGGCCAGCGCCCGCGGCAGCGCGCCGATCACGTCCCCCAGCCCGCCCGTCTTGATGAAGGGCGCCGCCTCGGACGCGACGAACAGGATCTTCACTCTACGCCTCCATCTGGCGGAGGAAGGCGGCGGCCTCCTCCGGCGGGGTGGGGTTGATGAAGAAGCCGCTGCCCCACTCGAATCCCGCCGTCAGCGCGAGGACAGGCCTCACCTCCAGGTGCCAGTGATACCAGTCGGAGGGCGGTTCGCGCAGCGGCAGCGTGTGGAGATAGAAACTGTAGGCCGGCTTGTCCAGCGCAAGGTCGAGCTTGCGGAGGGAGAGGCGCAGGGCCTCGGCCAGGCCGCGCACCTCCTGGGCCGTGCTCTGCTCGTAGACGGACCGGTGCTCGCGGGGGAGGACGAGCAGCTCGAAGGGAGCGCGGGAGGCCCAGGGGGAGAGCGCCACGAAGCCGTCGGTCTCCAGCACCACGCGCGAGCGCTCCCTCGCTTCCTGGGCGAGGATGTCGCAGAAGACGCAGCGCTCCTTCTCCTCGAAGTGCTTGCGCGCGCCCGACAGCTCCTGCTGCAGCTCCCCGGGGACCAGCGGGAGCGCCACGATCTGGGAATGGGGGTGGCTGAGCGTGGCGCCCGAGGCCGCTCCGCTGTTCTTGAAGAAGAGCACGCTGCGCAGGCGCACGTCGCGCGACAGGTCGAGCATGCGCTCCTGCGCCGCCCGCAGCACCTGCTCCACCTGCTCCGGGCTCTGCTGCGGCAGCTGGCGGGCGTGCTCGGGGGTCTCGATGATCACCTCGTGCGCGCCGACGCCCCCCATCACGTCGTACATCCCCAGGCCGGCGCGCACCATGCGCTCCTCGGTGCGCAGGGCCGGGAACCGGTTGGGCACCACCCGCAGCGACCAGCCCGGACCGTTGGGGGGACCGCCCTTGTCGCGGTGGACGAGCAGCTCCGGCGGAGTCATCGCCTCGTGCCCGGGGCAGAAGGGGCAGCCCGCGGGATCGTCCCGTTCGGGCGGCATGCGCACCAGCGCGTTCGGCCGGTCGGCGCGCTCCGGTGCGACGATCACCCAGCGGCCCACCACGGGGTCCCTGCGCAGCTCCGGCATGGCCGCGCACCATA
>DASWGI010000013.1:0-15195 GCA_036393835.1 Myxococcales bacterium
AACGGCGCGGAGACGGACGACGCCGGCCTGGTCGCCGCCGTCCGGCAGGCGCGCGACAAGGGCGAGGAGGTGCAGGCGATCGTGGGCGCCGACAAGAGCGCCACCCACGGCTCGGTCACGCACCTGCTCGACGTCCTCAAGGGGGCCGGAGTGAGGAAGTTCGCCATCCAGATCGAGGCGGAGCAGCCCGCGGCGCGCTGATGGAGAGGGCGGAGAACAACGCCGCGCGCGTCGCCGGGCTTTTCGGGGCGTCGCTCCTCCTGCACGCCGCCGTGGTCGTCCTGCTCGGCCGCGCCCCCTCGCCGCGTCCCGCGCCGGCGTCGCAGCCGCTCGAGGTCGCGGTGGTCGAGAAACCCGCGCCCCCGCCGCCCGCGGAGCCCGTGCCGATGAAGGTCGCGCGGGCCCCGAGGCGCCCGGCCCAGGACCTGCCGCCGCCGCCCGCGCGGACGCAACCTCGGCCGCCTTCCGCCGCACCGCCTCCGCCCTCGCGCGAGGCTCCGCAGGCCACCCAGGAGCCGGTGGTGCTGCCGGGGATCACGCTGGAGTCGACCTCGCAAGGCGGCTCCTTCGCCGTGTCGGCAGGGAACACGCTCTACGGGCAGCCCCCGCGGACTGCGAGCGACCCGGCGGAGGCGAAACCGTACAAGGCGGAGCGCTACGTCGCCGCTTCGCAGGTGAACGAGCTGCCTTCGGTCGAAGGCCGGCCGGACTCGCTGCGGCCCTTCTATCCGGAGGCGGCCCGGCAGCGCGGCGTCGAAGGCGACGTGGTTCTGCGCCTGCTCATCGACGGCGACGGCTCGCTGGCCAAGGTGGACGTGATCGGCGATCCGGGCGCGGGGCTCGGCGCCGCCGGCGCGCGCGCCATCCGGCAGTTCCGGTTCCGCCCGGGAAAGGTGGGAGGCCAGCCCGTGGCCACCACCATCACGTACGTGCTGCACTTCGTGCTCGACTGACCAGAGCGCATCCCCTGACGTCCGCGCTGTGAAAAGCATAGCGCCGCCGAATACGGCGGCGGCTACCGGAACAGGGCTTCGCGGGCGATCAGCGCGGCGCCGACCACGGCGGCGTCTTCCTCCAGCGCGGGCGCGCCGATCTGCACGGCGGCGCGGGCGGCGGCGGAGAGGTTCTGCTCGACCGCCTCGCCGACGGTGCGGCGCATCCGCGGCGAGTTCGACAGCAGGCCGCCGCCGAGCAGCAGGCGTTCCGGGTTCAGCGCGATGACCAGGTTCGCCACCGCCTGGCCCAGGAGCTTCGCTGCCTCGTCGAGCAGCCGGTTCGACAGCTCGTCGCCCTCGTGCGCGGCCCGCTCCATCGCCGCGGCCGTGATCCGCTCGGGATCGCCGCCGGCGTGGTCCAGGAGCCTGCGCCCGATCCCGGGCTGCTTCCCGCTCGCGCGAGCTGCCGCGGCTGCGATGCGCAGGTCATCGCGCGCCCACGCGGCGAGGCTCGGCGCGCTCGCATACGCGTCCAGGCACCCGCGCTGCCCGCACGCGCAGACGCGCCCGTTGGGATGCACCTTGACGTGGCCCAGCTCCCCCGCCGCGCCGCTCGCGCCCTCGTGCAGCTTGCCGGAGACGACCATCCCCGCGCCGACCGTGCTGCCGACCAGGACCACGATCACGTCGTCGGCGCCCTTCCCCGCGCCGGCCTCGCGCTCCGCCCAGGCGGCGGCGGCGAGATCGCCGGCGAGCGTGATCGGCAGCTTGGAGGCGCGCGCCTGCAGGAGCTTCTGCAGCGCGACGTCCTTCCACCCCAGGCTCGGGGCCGAGGCGACCATCCCGCTGCCCTTCTCCACCTGCCCGGCGACGCCGACTCCGAGCGCGCGCACTTCGCCGAACGGCAGCCCCGCCGCGCCGCACGCCGTCTTGGAGGCGCGCACCACGGCCTCCGCTACCTGGGGCGGCTCCTTCGAGAGCAGCCGGTGCCGCTCCTGCCCGAGGACGCGGCCCGCCGCATCGACCACCGCGGCCCGCACGTTGCTGCCGCTCAGGTCGACGCCGACGCAAACCTCGTCGCGCGCCTTCATCGCAACCCGAGCTTATCAGGCTTGCAGCTCCTTCCGCACCTCCTCCACGGTCCCTTCGATGAGGCGCTGCAGCTCGGCCATCTTCTCCTCGCTCTGCGCCTCCCAGCGAAGCACCAGGAGCGGCTGCGTGTTCGAGGCCCGGATCAGGCCCCAGCCGCCCGGCACCACCACGCGGACCCCGTCGACCTCGATGGTGCGGCCCGCCTTGCGCAGCTTCTCCTTGGCGCGCTCGACCGCCTGGAACTTCTTGTCCTCCGGGAACTCCTTGCGGATCTCGGGCGAGCAGAACGTTTTGGGGATGCCGTCCAGCATGCGCGAGAGCGGGCGGCCGTCGCGCGCCACCAGCTCCAGCAGGCGCGCGGCCGAGTAGATGCCGTCGTCGTAGCCGTAGTAGCGGTGCTTGAAGAAGATATGGCCGCTCATCTCGCCGGCCAAGAGCGCGTGCTCCTCCTTCATCTTCGCCTTGATCAGCGAATGCCCCACCTTCCACATGATGGCGCGCCCGCCCCGCGCCTCGATGTCGTCGTACATCGTCTGCGAGCACTTCACCTCGCTGATGATGGCCGCGCCCGGATGGTGGGGGAGCAGATCGCGCGCGAAGAGGATCATCAGCTGGTCCCCCCAGAGGATGCTCCCGTTCTCGTCCACCGCGCCGACCCGGTCGGCATCGCCGTCGAACGCGACGCCCAGGTCGGCCTTCTGGATGCGCACCGTCTCCTGCAGGTCGCGGAGGTTCTCGGGGACGGTCGGATCCGGGTGGTGGTTGGGGAAGGTGCCGTCCAGCTCGCAAAACAGCTCCACCACCTCGTGCCCCAGCGCGCGCAGGAGCCGCGGCGCGACGATGCCGGCGGTGCCGTTCCCCGCGTCGACGACGACCTTCAACCGGCGCGCCGTCTCGAGCGTCTGCGTGACGAAGTGCAGGTACGGGGTGACGACGTCGAACTCGCTCTCGTGGCCGGGATGCGCGGCGCTACCCGGCTTTTGTTCGAGCACGCGCTGTTTCAGCTCCTGCACCTCGGGCCCGGCCAGGGTGGTCTTCCCGATGCCGACCTTGAAGCCGTTGTACTCGGGCGGGTTGTGCGAGCCGGTGATCATGCACAGCCCATCCACGGGCAACGTGTTTGCCGCGAAGTAGGTCAGCGGGGTGGGGACGATCCCGATGGACCAGACGTCGACCCCTCCGGCGCGCACTCCGCGGGAAAATGCGCCGGCCAGGCCCGGGCTGGAGGTGCGGTGGTCGCGCCCCAGCGCGATGCTCTGCGCGCCGGGACACTTTTCGAGCAGGTACGTGGCGAATCCGCGGCCCAGCGCCTCGGCGAACTCGGGGGTCAGCTCCGTCGAGGTCAGGCCCCGGATGTCGTACTCGCGAAAAACGTGTGTGGGAATCGCCATGCCGGCCTCCGTCTACAGCTTGTCGCCGCGGCCTCGCGCCTTCAGCGCCTCGACCACCGCGCGCACGTCCTGGGCGCGGTCGCGCGGCACCACCAGGAGGGCGTCGCCCGCATCGACCACGCACACGCCCGAAAGGCCCAGCACCGCGACCAGGCGCCCGCCCTCGGAGAGCACGACGCAATCCGCGCAATCGACGGCGAGCGCGTCCCCGCTGAGCGCGTTGCCGCGCGCATCCAGCTCGCGCACTTCCGGCAGCGTGGCGAACGAGCCGACGTCGCTCCAGCCGAGATCGTCCGCCGCGACCAGGGCGATCCGGCGCGTGCTCGACGATTCCGGCTCCAGCACGCCGTAGTCGATGCTGATGGAGGGGAGGAGCGGGAAGATCTCGCCGGCGCGCGCCTCGTCGGCGCCGATCTGCTGCAGCCCTTCGTGCACCGCCGGCAAGTGCCGCCGCAGGGCCTCCAGCAGCGCGTCGGCGCGGAAGACGAAGATGCCCGCGTTCCACGAATACCGCGGGTCCTGCAGGTAGCTCCGGGCGGTCACCGCGTCGGGCTTCTCCACGAAGGCCTCGACGGCGAACACGCCAGGCCCGCGCTCGGCGCCGCGCCGGAGGTACCCGTAGCCCGTCTCGGCGCGGGTGGGCCGGATCCCGAGCGTCACAAGGTCGCCCTGTTCCGCGACCCGCGCCGCGGTCTGCAGCGCCTGCCGGAAGCGCTCGGGATGGGCGATGTGATGGTCGCTCGGCAGCACCAGCAGGATGGCGTCGCGATCTTCGCGCACTGCGTGCAAGGCCGCGAGGCCGATGGCCGGCGCGGTGTTGCGCGCCGCCGGTTCGACCAGGAGGTGCGCCGGAGGGAGGTCGGGCAGCACGGCGCGCACCGCGCCTTCGTGGTCGCGTCCACACACAACCCAGGCGCGCTCGGGACCGCAGAGGGGCGCGATGCGCGCGTACGTGTCGGCCAGCAGCGTGCGGCCGGTGACCAGCTCGAGGAACTGCTTGGGCCGCCGCGCGCGCGACAGCGGCCAGAACCGCGTCCCGCTGCCGCCGGCCAGCAGCACCGCGTGGGTGCTCACGATGCCTCCACGGGCGCATTCGCGATCTCGATCAGCTGGCGGAGGATGCGCGCCGTCGCGCCCCAGACGGTCGCGCCGCCCACGGTGTACCACGTCAGCTCGTAGGGTTGCCCGTCGCGCAGGCGCTGCTCGACGCGCCGGTTCGCCGGGTCCATGAACGCGTCCAGGGGCAGCTCGTGCAGCTCGGCGATCTCGGCCGCGCTCGGCGTCCAGGGGTACTGGCCCGCCGCGGTGAACGCGAGCGGATCGACGACGCCGACGACCGGCAGGATGACGTAGCCGGTCACGAAGGTGGGGCAGTCGTCGAGCTGGCCGAGGATCTCGACGTGCCGCGGGTCGAGGCCGACCTCCTCGCGCGCCTCGCGCAGCGCCGCGGCGGGCGCGTCGGCGTCTCCGGAGTCGATGCCGCCGCCGGGAAAGCTGATCTGCCCGGCGTGCGAGCGGAGCTCCTTGCTGCGCTCGGTGAAGAGCACGTGCAGTCCCTCGGGACGCGGGAGCAGCGGGACGAGCACCGCGGCGGGGCGGAAGGTCTCCTCCGATTTTTGCGGTCGGTGCCGCGCCAGCGCGCGCCGGATCTGCGCGAGCGTCGGCGCCCGTTCGATCATCGCTTTCCCGACAGCCACAGCACCACGATGAGCACGGCCACGAGCAGGCGGTAGACGACGAACACGTTGTACGTTCGTGTGCGCAACCAGGCCAGCAGCCAGCGGATGACCAGCACGCCGACGACCGCGGAAGCGATCAGGCCCCCGAGCAGGGCCGCCGGCCCGACCTGGCCGGTCCCGGCATGCATCTCGCGCAGCATCTGGGGCAGCTTGAGCGCCCCCGCCCCGAAGATGATGGGGGTGGACATGAGGAAGCTGAAGCGCGCGATCTCCTCGCGCGTGAATCCCAGGAAGAGGCCGACGCTGATGGTGGACCCGGATCGGGACACTCCCGGCACCAGCGCGAAGGCCTGGGCCACGCCGATCCCGAGCGCCTCGGGAATCCGCATGTCGCCTTCCGGGCGGTTCTTTGCTCCGCGCCGATCGGCGAGCCAGAGCACGATGCCCATCACGGACATGGTCCCCGCGATGATCAGCGGAGAGCGGACCGTCTCCTCCACGGTCTCGTGGAAGAGCTTGCCCACCACGGCCGCCGGGATGGAGGAGACGACCAGCGCCCAGAACAGCCGCCGGTCGGGATCGTCTCCGATGCGGCGATCGAGGAGGCTCGCCGCGCCGGCGCGGATGAGCCGGATCCAGTCGCGCCAGAACACCGCGAGCACGGCGACGAGCGTGCCCCAGTGCAACGCCACGTCGAAGGCGAGGCCCGGGTCCTGCCAGCCGAACAGCCAGGGAACCAGGATGAGGTGTGCGCTGGAGGAGATGGGCAGGAACTCCGCGAGCCCCTGTACGATGCCGAGGACGATGGCTTGCAGGACGGACATGGGGGACGTTGTTTACGTCCCCTCCTGCCACGATGCCAGGTACTTCTCCTGCTCGGGTGTCAGCTTGTCGATCTTCACGCCCATCGAGCGGAGCTTGAGGCGCGCGATCTCGCGGTCGATCTCGGCGGGCACCGGGTAGACCTTCTTCTCCAGCTTCTTGCCGTGCTTCGCCATGTGCTCGGCGGAGAGCGCCTGGTTGGCGAAGCTCATGTCCATGACGCTCGAGGGATGGCCCTCGGCGCTGGCCAGGTTGATGAGCCGGCCCTCGCCGAGGACGGCGATCCGGCGGCCGTTCTTGAGCGTGTACTCGTCGACGAACTCGCGCACGGTGCGCTTCTTCGCGTTCTTCTCCAGCCAGGCGATGTCGATCTCGACGTTGAAATGGCCGCTGTTCGCGACGATGGCGCCGTCCTTCATGCGCTCGAAGTGCTCCTGGGCGAGCACGCTGGTGTTTCCGGTCACCGTGCAGAAGAAGTCGCCGATCTTCGCCGCCTCGAGGCCGGTCATCACGCGGTACCCGTCCATGGTCGCTTCCAACGCCTTGAGCGGCTCGATCTCGGTGACCACCACGTCGGCTCCCATGCCCTTCGCGCGCAGGGCCAGGCCGCGGCCGCACCAGCCGTAGCCGAGCACCACGAACACCGAGCCCGCGAGCAGCCGGTTGGTGGCGCGCACGATGCCGTCGATGGTCGATTGGCCGGTGCCGTAGCGGTTGTCGAACATGTGCTTGGTGAGCGCGTCGTTGACGCTGATCACCGGGAACGCGAGCGTGCCGGACCGCTCCATCGCGCGCAGCCGGATGACGCCGGTGGTGGTCTCCTCGGTGCCGCCGATGACGTTCTTCAGGAGCTCGCGCCGGTCGGAGTGGAGCGCGCTGACCAGGTCGCAGCCGTCGTCCATGGTCATCTGCGGCCGGTGGTCGAGCGCCGCCCGGATGTGCTCGAAGTAGGTCTTCCGGTCCTCGCCCTTGATGGCGAAGGTGGAGATGCCCTCCTCGACCAGCGCCGCCGCCACGTCGTCCTGCGTGCTGAGCGGGTTCGAGGCGCACAGGGTGATGTCCGCGCCGCCCGCCTGCAGGGTCTGCATGAGGTGCGCGGTCTCGCTGGTCACGTGCAGGCAGGCGGAGACGCGCACGCCCTTGAGCGGCTTCTGCTTGCGGAACCTCTCCTGGATATTGGCCAGCACCGGCATCGACCGCGAGGCCCACTCGATCCGCCCGCGCCCCTTCTCCGCCAGCTTCAGGTCCTTGACGTCGTGCGGCCTCTTCATTTTCGCAACAGCCACTTGAACCTCCAAAAAGCAGAACGCGGAGACGCGGAGGCGCGGAGGATTCGGTTCACAAGCTGATCTCCGCGTCTCCGCGCCTCCGCGTTGATCTTTTCGACGCTTTCAGGCGGCGCTCGTGGCCGAGCCTTTCAGGCCGGCGGCGGAGCGGAGGGATTCGGCGCGGTCGGTCCGCTCCCAGGTGAACTCGGGCTCGCTGCGGCCGAAGTGGCCGTAGGCGGCGGTCTTCTCGTAGATGGGGCGGAGGAGGTCCAGGTCCTTGATGATCGTCGCCGGCTTGAGGCTGAACGTCTCGCGCACGGCGCGCTCGATGCGCTCCTCCGGCACCGCGTTGGTGCCGAACGTCTCCACCATCACGCTGACCGGCTCCGCGATGCCGATCGCGTACGCCACCTGCACCTCGCAGCGGCGCGCCAGCCCCGCGGCGACCACGCTCTTCGCCACCCAGCGCGCCGCGTAGGCGGCCGAGCGATCCACCTTGCTGGGGTCCTTGCCGCTGAACGCGCCGCCCCCGTGGTGTCCCATCCCGCCGTAGGTGTCGACGATGATCTTGCGGCCGGTCACGCCCGAGTCGCCCTGCGGACCGCCGATCACGAAGCGGCCGGTCGCGTTCACCCACCGCTTCATGTCCGGAGCGCGCAGCTCCGGCGGGACCACCTTGTCGATGACCTCGGAGTTGACCGACTGCCGCAGGTGCTCGGTGGAGACGCTGTCCTCGTGCTGCGCGGCGATGACCACCGCGTGCACCTTGTACGGCCGGCCGTTGCGGTACTCGACGGAGACCTGGCTCTTGCCATCGGGCCGCAGGAAGGGCATTCCCGACCGCCGGCACTCCGAAAGCCTCCGGGTGAGCCGGTGCGCCAGCGCGATGGGCAGCGGCATCAGCTCCGGCGTCTCGTCGCAGGCGTAGCCGAACATCATCCCCTGGTCGCCGGCCCCTTGTTCCTTGTTGGCGCCCGCATCGACGCCCATGGCGATCTCCGGCGACTGCTGCTCGACGGCGACCAGCACCGCGCAGCTCTTCGCGTCGAACCCCATCGAGCCGTCGGTGTACCCGATGCGCTCCACCGTCCGGCGCACGATGCGCGGATAGTCGAGCGTGGCGCGGGTGGTGATCTCTCCGACCAGCACCACCAGGCCGGTCTTCACCGCCGTCTCCAGCGCCACCCGGCTGGTGCGATCCTGCCGGAGGCACTCGTCCAGCACGGCGTCGGAGATCTGATCGCACACCTTGTCGGGGTGGCCTTCGGTGACCGACTCGGAGCTGAACAGGGCGTCGCGTAGTTGCATATGTAGATGCCTCGATGCGCTGGCGGCAGGCCGCGGAGAATCACCCCGGACGGCCGCAAAGTCAATCACCGGCTTGCGGCTCGCGAAGCGCGGGTCAGCCGCCCGCCTCGAGCTTCGGAGGGCTGGAGACGTCGCGGGGAACGGAGCGCGACTCGGACACGTCGCGGGGGGAGGAGACGAGCTGGGGGAAGCGCTTGCGCATCTGCTCCACCACGAAGCGCTCGATCTCGTCGACCGAGCTGAACGACATCGCCGCTTCGAGGATCTCGCGCGCGTCCCGCAGCTCGGCAGACCGCAACACCCGCTTCACCGGCGGGATGTCCGCCGGGTTCATCGAGAGCACGTCGAGCCCCAGCGCGAGCAGGACCAGGGTGTACGCGGGATCGCCCGCCATCTCGCCGCACATGGCGATCTCGATCCCGCCCTCCCGCGCCCCCTCGACCGCGCTCTGCACCAGCCGCAGCACGCCCAGGTGGAGCGGGCGGTAGAGGTACGCCACGTCGCGGTTGGCGCGGTCGATGGCCAGCGCGTACTGGATGAGGTCGTTGGTGCCGATGGAGAAGAAGTCGCACTCGCGCGCCAGCCGATCGGCAGCCAGCGCGGCGGCGGGCGTCTCCAGCATGATGCCGACCGGCACCCGCTCGGCCACGTGCGCCCCTTCGCGCACCAGCTCCTGCCGGACGGCGTGGATCTGCGCCTTGGCCTCGCGCAGCTCGCCCACCGCCGCGATCATCGGCAGCATGATGCGCAACCGGCCCAGCGTGGAGGCGCGCCACATCGCGCGCACCTGCGTCCGGAAGAGCTGCGGGTGCCGCAGGGTGAAGCGGACCGCGCGGAGACCGAGCGCGGGGTTGGGCTCGTGGGAGCGGTGGCCGATGGGCAGCTTGTCGCCGCCCAGGTCCAGCGTGCGGATCACCACCGGCCGGTCGCCCATCTGCCGCAGGATGCTGGCGTAGGCCTTGAAGTGCTCCTCCTCGCTCGGCAGCTCCTCGCGGTTCAAGTACAGGAACTCGGTCCGGTAGAGGCCCACGCCCTCGCCGCCGTGCGCGAGCACCGAAGGGACCTCCTCGGGGAACTCGATGTTCGCCCACAGCCCCACCCGGCGGCCGTCGAGGGTGACCGCGGGCAGGTCGCGCTCCTCGAGCAGCGCCGCCTCGCGGGTCTTCGCCTCGGCGCGCGCCGTCTCGAAGCGCAGCACGTCCTCGGGGTCGGGGGAGATCAGCACCTCGCCCGTGTTCCCGTCGAGCGCGATGGAGTCGCCCGCCCGGCACAGCTCGCTCGCCTGGCCCGCGCCCACCACCGCCGGCACCTCCAGCGCGCGGGCCAGGATGGCGGTGTGGCTCGTCTTGGAGCCGAAGTCGGTGACCAGCCCCTTCACGCGCCCGCCGGAGAGCAGCACGGCCGCGTCGGCCGTGGGCAGGTCGTAGGCGACGACGATCGCGTCTTGGGGCGGCTGCTCGAGGTGGGTGGTGGGGGCCTCGCCGATCAAGTTCTGGATGATGCGGTCGGACACCTCGTCGAGGTCCGCCCGCCTCTCCGCCAGGTAGCCGTCGTTCCCGAGCTTTTCGCTGATCTCGCGGAAGGTGCGGCGCACGGCCCACTCGGCGTTGAGCAGCTCGTCCCGCACCAGCGATCGCGCTCCCTCCAAGGTGGAAGGGTCGTCCGCCATCATCCGGTGCGCGTCGAGGATGTCGCCCTGCTCGCCCTCGCCCAGGCTCTCGCGGATCGCCCGCAGCTGCTCGACGCTGTCACGGACGGCGTGGTCGAGGCGCGTGAGCTCAGCCGCCACCTGGTCGGGCGCGATGTGGAACCGCGGCACCCGCGCGCGGCGGCGGTCGATGTGATGCACCTTCCCGATGGCGACACCGGGAGAGGCGGGAATGCCGATGAGCTTGGGCAAGCCGAGAAAGTCTATCAGGCCGCATCACAGGTGGGCCATGCGGGCCTGCAGACGGCGCAACTCTTCGTTGATCTTCACGAATTGCACCCGCCCCTGCTCCGCGGCGAGCTGGGCCGACAGCTTCTCGGCGGCGGCCTTGAGCTGGGGCTGGGCCGCGGGCACCCCGAGGAGCCACTCGAGCGCACGGATCGCCGCCACCCGGGCGAGCAGGTCCTGGTCCCCGGCGGCCTGCACCAGGGACGGCACCGCGTCGCCCGCGCCCAAGCGGCCCAGCTCGTACGCGGCCCGCGCCCGGAGCAGCGGCTCGGTGTACTTCAGCTTGTCCAGCCAGCACGGAGCGGAGTCCTTGCAGGCGTGCGCCGCCTCGAGCGCAACCGCCGGTCCCTCGAACTGGGCGGCGACGAGCTCGCACGCCTTGTCCTTCGCCTCGCCGATCTGCAGCGCCTCGACTTCCCTCGCGCACTGCGCGGGAGGCGCCTTGCGCGCACGGGCGCCCAGGGCGTCGAACTGCTTGAGGAGGGACTCGTCGCCGAACAGCGCGGCGGCCTGCGCGACGACGAGCCGCAGGCGCACGTCTCCGGACTCGGCGCGCTTCACCATCTCCTTCGCCTGGGCCCGGTCGCCGATCCAGACCAGCGCCTCGGAGCAGAAGCTGACCAGGTCGAGGTCCTGCGGGTCCCGGGTCTGCACCAGCGCGAGGATCGGCGCGGCGGCCTCCTTGGCGCGAAGGCGCCCCAGCGCGTTGGCCGCGAACTGCCGGACCAGGTTGGTGAGGAGCCGCGCGGTGCCCGGCAGTGGATCGGAGTCCTTGTAGTGGAGCTTCTCCAGCAGGACCGGCACCGCGCGCGGGTCGCCCAGGTCCCCCAGCACCAGCGCCGCCTTCGCGTAGGTGCCCGCCGGCGCGCGGTTGTTCTCGCGGGCCCATTTCAGGTAGGCGGGGTCCTCGTCCTTGGCCATGCGGATCAGCGGAGCCACCGCGGCGGGCCCCAGTTGGAAGAGCGCGTAGGACGCCTCGGGCAAGAGGCTCACGCCCTGCCGCTCCAGCACCAGCGCGTGCTGCAAGGCGCGGATGGCGGCCGGGTCGCCGATCTGGCCGAGCGCCACGACCGCCTTCTTCACCAGGAGCGGCGGCGCGGACGGGTCGTCGACGAGCAGCGACAGCTCGAGGACCGCTTCCTTGAACTTCACCTCGCCCAGCGCCTGCACGGCCTCGAGGCGCACGTACTCGTCCTTGCTGCGCGCCAGGCGCAACAGGGCGGGACCGGCGCGCGGGTCGCCGATCTCGCCGAGCGCCTCCGCGATGCGGGCGTTGGCGCGGTTCGCGGAGCGCGTCGCCGTATCGCTGCCAGCGCCGACGGTGGTGTCCACCGCGTCGAGGAGCGCGGGCACCTCGTCGGCGCCGCCGATGTCGCGCAGCGCGGTGGCCGCTTCCTCACGCACCATGACGTCCTTGAGCAGCTGGGCGACCTGCGGGGCCGCCTCCCTCGCCTTCAGCTTGCGCAGCTCCTGCACGGCCTGCTGCCGCGCGCGCGGATCGGAATCGGAGAGCCGCTTGAGCCAGGTGTTCGGGTCCTTCGGATCGGACGGCCGGCAGGCGCAGAGAAGCGAGGCGAGGATGCAAACGCGAAGCCGCATGGTTGCATCCTACGCCAAGGTCGGGCGCCCTCCGCTGTGACTTCCGTCGCGTCCGTTCGGCGGGTGATACGCTCGCCGCGATGCGGATCGTCTTCCTCGGCACGCCGGAGTTCTCGCTGCCCATCCTGGAGACTTGCGTCCGTGTGGGAGAGCTCGTCGCGGTCATCGCGCAGCCCGACCGGCCGGTGGGAAGATCGGGAACGCCGCAGGCGCCTCCCTCCAAACGGTGGGCGCTGGAGCACGGCATCCCGGTCGAGCAGCCGGAGAAGGTGAAGCAGGGTCGCCTCGCTGCGGAGCTCTCCCGCTACGCCCCGGACGTGGCGGTGGTCGCGGCCTACGGCCGGATCCTCCCCGCGGATGCCCTGGCCGTGCCGCTCCATGGCTGCCTCAACGTGCATGCTTCGCTCTTGCCCGAGCTGCGCGGCGCCGCGCCGGCGCAGTGGGCGGTCGCGCGCGGGTATGCGCGCACGGGCGTCACCATCATGCAGATGGACGAAGGCCTGGACACCGGCGACATCCGCCTGCAGCGCCCCTGCAAGATCGGGCCCGAGGAGACCGGCGAGTCGCTGCTGCGGAAGCTGTCCCCTCTCGGCGCCAGGGTGCTGGGCGTGGCGCTGCGCAGGCTGGAGCGCGGCGAGCTGCTGCGATACCCGCAGGACCACTCGCGCGCAACGCTCGCGCCGATGCTCACCCGGGAGGATGGCCGGGTGGACTACTCGCGCACCTCGCTGGAGCTGGACCAGCGGCGCCGCGGGTTCACTCCCTGGCCCGGCGCGTGGACCACCGCCGGGGGCAAGGTGCTGAAGATCCACGCGGCCCTGCCGCTCGCGACCGGCGGCCGCGAGCCCGGCGAGGTGATCGCCGCCGGCACGGACGGGATCGACGTGTCGTGCGGCAGCGGGACCGTCTGGCGTCTTCTGGAAGTGCAGCCCGAAGGGAAGCGGCCGATGCCTACCTCCGCCTACCTGGCCGGACACCAGGTCCGCCCGGGGGACCGCCTGGGAGGCTGAACGTCCCGGCCGCGCACGGGAAACGGCGCCGGATCTGCGGTATCTCTCCTACATGCTGATCGTCCTCCACACCGACATCAGCCCGGCGCAGCAGGCGGCCATCGAGGCGCGCGTGCGCGAGCTGGGCTTCACGCCGCACGCCATCGAGGGCGCGGGCCGCACCGCGATCGGCATCACCGGGAACAAGGGACCCATCGATCCAGGGCACTTCAGGCTGCTGCCGGGGGTGGCGGAGTGCATCCCGGTCACCGCGCCGTACAAGCTCGTCTCGCGCGAGGTGAAGCACGACGACACGGTGGTGGACGTGGCGGGCGTGCCGATCGGCGGGCGCGAGGTGGTGGTGATGGCCGGCCCGTGCGCGGTGGAAAGCGAGCAGCAGATCCTGAGCGTGGCGCGCGGGGTCGCGCAGAGCGGCGCGAGCCTGTTGCGCGGAGGCGCGTTCAAGCCGCGCACCAGCCCGTACGACTTCCAGGGCCTCAAGAGCAAGGGGCTCGAGCTACTCTCGAAGGCCCGCTCCGAAACGGGCCTCAAGGTGGTCACCGAGGTGAAGGACACCGAGACGCTGCCCGAGGTGGCCGAGGCGGCGGACCTGCTGCAGATCGGCGCGCGCAACATGCAGAACTTCTCGCTGCTCGAGGCCGTGGGCGACCTGCGCAAGCCGGTCCTGCTCAAGCGCGGCATGAGCAGCACCATCAAGGAGCTCTTGATGGCCGCCGAATACATCGTCTCGCGCGGCAACAAGCAGGTGATCCTCTGCGAGCGCGGCATCCGGACGTTCGAGAGCGCCACCCGCAACACCCTCGACCTGTCGGCGGTGGTCGTGGTCCGCGAGCGGTCCCACCTGCCGGTCATCGTCGACCCTAGCCACGGCACGGGCCTGCGCGCCTACGTCGCGCCGATGGCGTGGGCGGCGCGTGCCGCTGGCGCGCAAGGCCTGCTGATCGAGGTCCACCCGGAGCCCGAGAAGGCGCTGTCCGACGCCGACCAGAGCCTGTCGTTCGACGAGTTCGCCGCCCTGATGCGCCGCCTCGCCGCCGTTCCCTCAGGCACGGCCGCGGGGACAACCGAGGGCCCGTGAACGAGACGCCCGCCCTCGAGCGCTCGCGGCCGTGTGCGCCGGCGCGCCGCAGGGCTGATCGGCTTGCGGGTGCGATGGGGTGCCGGTAGGTTCCTGAACCTGGCTACCGGTCGTGAACTGGGCTGCTAAGCCGCCCGCCCCGTGTGATGAGAGGCCGCCGAAGGTGGAGCCCCCGATCGTGTCAGGCACTATCCCGCCACTAGCGGAGGCCCATATCCTCCGCGACGAGACGGGGTTCGGCCTTGCCGGCCTGCCACCTGGTGCAACCGTCGTGCTGGTGCCTGCTGAGGGCACGGCTCCCACCGGTCCTGGCCGGCTCGGCGGGACCGGCAAGACCTATCTCGCCGCCGTGTCGGCCGATATGCTGCGCCGTGACCCTGCGCTGCAGCTGATTGTCTGGGTCACCGCCACGGGCCGCGATGCCGTACTGAGCAGCTATGCGCAGGCCTTGCGCGACGTAGGGGTGCGCGCTCCGGGTTCGAATCCCGAGCAGGCGGCCGCCCAGTTCCTCACCTGGCTCGCGCGGGCGGACCGGCCGTGGCTCGTGGTGCTTGATGATCTGAGCGACAGAGCCATGATGGATGACCTGTGGCCCCGCGGCCCCGCGGGGTGGGTGCTCGTTACTACTGAGCAGCCTGACACCACGGCCGATGTGAGTAACAAGCATGTCGTGCCGGTGGGATCGTTCAGCCCGCGGGAGGCACTGGCCTGCCTCACGGTGCAGCAGTACATCGACGCCAGCCAGCGGTCCGGTGCGCTGGACCTGGCCGGCGACCTGGGGTTCCAGGCCGTCGCGCTTGGGCAGGCCGCCGCCGTGATGACCGCGCTGGGCATCGGGTGCGGCGAATACCGCTCCCGGCTTGCCGAGCACCGGCAGCGAACCGCCAGCCTGCGGGCGGCGGGCCAGCATCCCGCACTGGCGGCCGCCTGGTCCGTATCAGCTGAGGTCGCTGACTTGCTGCCCCCGGCCGGGCTCGCCGGGCGGGCGCTGGCCCTGGTATCGATGCTGGCCCCGCACGGCATTCCGGGCGCGGTGCTGACCAGCGACGCGGCCTGCGAATATCTCACCGGGCGTCA
>DASWGI010000014.1:0-2253 GCA_036393835.1 Myxococcales bacterium
GCGTACACGATGCGCGGGTTCGCCGCGCGCACGTCGTCGTAGGAGAGCCGCAGCCGCCGCATGGCGGCGGGGCGGACGTTGTGCACGAACACGTCGGCCTTCTCGCACAGGCGCAGGAGCGCGCGCCGCCCGCCGTCCTTCTTCACGTCGAGGACCACTCCGCGCTTGTTGCGGTTCATCTGCAGGTGCAGGTGCCCCATCTTCGGGCCCTTCATTGGGGCGGCGCCGCGCATGATGTCGCCTTCGGGCGGCTCCACCTTGATCACGTCGGCGCCGTAGTCGGCCAGGATCTGGGTCGCGTACGGGCCCATGATCACCGTGGTCAGGTCGACGATGCGGATCCCCTGCAGCGGGCCGGACGCGGTCATGGGGTCAGAATCCCGCGGCGCAGCCGTCGGAGCGCGACTCGGCCCCGCCTTGCAAGGCCCCGGTCTCGGGGTCGATGAGGATCCCCTGGTAGCCGCCGCCGTTGCGCGTAACCCACGCGGCCGCGTGGCCGCGGCGCTGGAGCTGGGTAAAAACCTCCTCCGGGATGCCCACCTCCACCGCGAGCATTCCGCCGCCCTCGATCTCCGGCCGCCCGATCGGCGTGGGCGACCCGAGGTGCTCGATGCGCGGCGCCTCGCCGGCGGCCTGGACGTTCATGCCGAAGTCGAGGAGGTTCACCAGGACCTGCACCTGTCCCTGCGGCTGCATGTCCGCGCCCATCACGCTGAAGACGAGCCACGGCTTTCCGCCGCGAGTGGCGAGCGCGGGGATGATGGTATGGAACGGCCGCTTGTGCGGCTCGAGCCGGTTGGCATGCGACGGATCGAGCGAGAACTGCGATCCCCGGTTCTGCAGCGCGAATCCGAGTCTGCCGGGGACCATGCGCGACCCGAAGTGCTGGTAGATGCTCTGGATGAACGACACGCAGTTCCGCTCCGTGTCGACGGCGGCCAGGTACACGGTGTCGCCGCGCGGCGGGTCTCCCGCCGGCAGGCCCGCGCGCGCGCGGCGGGGATCGATCAGCTTGCGCCGCTCAGCCGCGTAGCTCTTGGAGATCAGCTCGTCCACCGGGACGCGCACCTTCTCCGGGTCGGCGATGAAACGGGCGCGATCGGCCCAGGCGACCTTCTTCGCCTCGACGAAGAGGTGCCAGAAGTCCGCGGAGCGAGGCCCGAGGCTGCGCAGGTCGAACGCCTCGAGCAGGTTGAGCATCTGCAGCGTGGTGATTCCCTGGCCCGGTGGCGGCAGCTCCCAGACGCGCACGCCGCGGTAATCGGAGCCGACCGGGTCGACCCACGAGGCGGACGTGTCGGCCAGGTCGTCCGGCGCGAGCAGTCCGCCGGACGCCTGCGAGAAGGAGACGAGCTCGCGGGCGATCTCCCCCCGATAGAAAGCGTCGCGGCCGCCGCGCGCCAGCTCGCGGTAGGTCGCGGCGAGATCCGGGTTCCGGAAGATCTCACCGGCGCGCGGCGCGCGGCCCGCCGGCAGGTACGTGCGCGCGGAGTCGGGGTGGGCGGCCAGCTCGGGTTCGCTGGCCTGCCACATTCCGGCGATGACCTCGGTGACCGGGAAGCCCTCTTCGGCGATCGCGATGGCGGGCTCGAGCAGCTCGGCCAGCGGACGCGATCCGAAGCGGACGCGGAGCGCTTCCCATCCGTCGACCGCCGCGGGCACCGACCAGGAGAGAGGACCGGCCGCAGGCAGCTCGCCGAGACCGCGCGCGCGCATCTCCGCGATGGTGGCGCGATACGGCGAGCGCCCGCTCGCGTTGAGCCCGAAGAGCTTCCCGCTGCGCGCCTCCCAGACGATCGCGAACAGGTCGCCGCCCACGCCGCAGGACATGGGCTCGACCACGCCGAGCACGGCATTGGCCGCGATCGCGGCGTCGATCGCGTTGCCGCCGCGGCGGAGCATGTCGACGCCGGCCTGCACGGCGAGAGGCTGGCTCGTCGCCACCATCCCGTGCCGCGAGTGGACGACGGATCGTCCGACGCACCCGGCGCGGCGGACGTGGCGCGGCGTTCCCAGCGGCGGATCTGCGGGCATCGAACCTCCTCTCGCGTCCGTCCCACGGCGCCCGGCGTCAGTCAACCCGGTGGGCGCGCTCCGGATGGAGCCTCACAGCGCGACGCGGCGCAGGCGCAGGGCGTTTCCGATCACGGATACCGAGCTGAGACTCATGGCCGCGCTGGCGAACATCGGGCTCAGCAACAGGCCGGTGAACGGGTAGAGCGCGCCGGCGGCCAGCGGCACTCCCAGCGTGTT
>DASWGI010000015.1:0-4203 GCA_036393835.1 Myxococcales bacterium
GCCATGAAGTCCTCGTAGTGCACCACCTCGGCGCGGATGAAGCCCCGCTCGAGGTCGGAGTGGATCCGGCCCGCGGCCCGAGGCGCCCGGTCGCCGCGGTGGATGGTCCAGGCGCGCACCTCGTCCTCGCCCACGGTGAAGAACGAAGCGAGGTCGAGCAGGTGGTAGGCGGCGCGGATGAAGCGCTCGCGCGCGGGCTCGCGCAGCCCGATCGACTCCAGGAAGGCCGGCTGCTCGGACGGGTCCAGGTCCGCGATCTCCGCCTCGACCTCCGCGCTTAGCGCCAGCCCTTCCGCCCCGCGGGCGCGGATCTCCGCCTCCAGCTCGGGAGCCAGAGGGCTGGCGGCGTCGGCCTCGGCCACGTTGAGCACCACCAGCAGTGGGCGGCGCGAGAGGAAGCCGAAGTGCGCCATCTCGCGCTGCTCGGCGTCGCTCCAGCGCAGGGTGCGCAGCGGCTGCCCCGCCTCGAGGTGGCCGAGCAGATTCGACAGCTCGTGCCACTCGCTGCCGGTCTTGCCGGCGTGCTCCTTGCGCAGCCTGTCGAGCCTGCGCTCCACGACGCCCAGGTCGGACAGCACCAGCTCGGCGTCGAACTCGCGCAGGTCGCGCAGCGGCTCCGGCGCGGCGCCATCCATCCGGGCGAAGGCCCGCACCACCAGGCAGAGCGCGTCCACGTCGGACAGCGCGCGGAGCGACTCGGCGTCCATGCCCTTGCCGCGCGGCCCGGGCAGGTCGACGAAGCGGACCTCCGCATAGGTCACCTTGCGCGGACGGTAGAGCGCCGCCAGCTGATCGACGCGCCGGTCCGGCACCTTGATCGCCCCGAGGTGCAGGTGCGAGTCGCCGGCCTTGTGCAGCGTGGTGACGGCGTTGAACAGCGTGGTCTTGCCCGCGAGCGGAAAACCCACCAGGCCGGCTTTCATGGCGCCCTCGCTCTCATGGCCGGCCCCCCTTCTCGATTCAGGCACAGTCCGGCAGCACCGGGGAAGAGGAACACGAGGTTCCACCAGGCCAGCAGATCGCCCAGAGCCATGGGAAAGCCCCCGCTTCCCTTGTACCGCGGGTGCGCGCCGGGCGGAAAGGGTCGCGGGCGCGGCTCGCCGTAGTCGCCGCCGTATTCGGCGGCGCTACGTTTTTCCCAGCGCGGGCGGTACGGATGGTTGTAGATGTCCCCGGATGCGCGTCGCCGTCATCGGGCACGTCGAGCACATCACGCTGGGACGGGTGCCGCGCGTGCCCGGGCCGGGCGAGATCGCGCACGCGGACGAGGTGCGGACCTTCGCCGGCGGCGGAGGAGGGATCGCCTTCTTCCAGCTGGCGAAGTCTCCCGGCGAGGTGCACCTGTTCACGGCGCTGGGCGCGGACGAGGCCGCGGCGCAGGTGCGCGCGCGGGTCGAAGCGACGGGCGCGCGCATCCATGCCGCGCAGCGCGCCGCGCCGCACACGCGCGATCTGGTCCTCATCACCCCCGACGGCGAGCGCACCATCGTGGTCCTGGGCGAGCCGCTCCACCCGGAGAAGCGGGACCCGTTGCCGTGGGAGCTTCTGGCCTCTTGCGACGCCGCGTACTTCACCGCGCAGGATGCCGGGGCGTTGCGGGCGGCCCGCGACGCGCGCCTGCTGGTGGTGACGGCGCGCCGGCGCGCAGCCCTGATCGCCTCCGGCGTTCGCGCCGACGTCGTGGTGGGGAGCGCCGCCGACCCGCGCGAGGCTTCCGCGCTGGCGGACTATCCCGTGAAGCCCGGCGCGCTGGTGATGACCGAGGGCGCGGCGGGTGGCCGGATCGAGACGGGCGAGGGAACGCGCCGGTTCGCAGCTCCCCGCGCCGCCCCGGCGCGGGGCGGGTCCTACGGCGCGGGAGACAGCTTCGCCGGCGCGCTCACCTGGTACGCCGCGCTGGGCGTTCCGCTCGACGAGGCGTGCGCGCGCGCCTCGCTCCACGGCGCCGCGGTGCTGGGATCGCTCCAGCCGATCGAGGCGCAGCTGCCGCTGCCGGAGCGGATGCCCTGAAGTCCGCGGCAGGAACTGCACAGCGCCGCCCTATCCGGCGGGCGGCTGATGTCCTGATCCGTCCGGTGATTGTCCCGGGCGGACCTCGCTCCCGGCCCGGGAGCCTCGTACACTCCCGGGCCATGACACCTTCCCGCAGAGAGACCGCCGTGGTGCTGGCACCGCTCCGCGCGCGCCGGGTGCTGGTGGTGCTCATGCCCGACGTGCACCTCCAGGACATGGCCGGTCCTGTCCAGGTGCTGGACGAGGCGTCGCACCTGGGCGGCGCTTACCAGCTCTCGTACTGCGGCGCGGAGGGCGCGGTGCGCTCGGCGCAAGGGCTGCTCCTGGCGGACCTCCTGCCGCTGCCTGCGCCGCGCGAAGGCGACCTGGTGCTCATTCCCGGCACCTCTTCGGCGAAGCTCGACCAGCTCGCGGTTCCCGGCGACTGGCTCCGCGCGGCCAGCGACGCCGGCGCGCGCATCGCGTCCGTGTGCACCGGCGCGTTCGCGCTCGCCCGCGCCGGGCTCCTCGACGGGCGCCGCTGCACGACGCACTGGAAGGTCGTCGCCCGCCTCGCGGCCGAGGCGCCGCGGGCGCGCGTGGTCGACGACTGCCTGTTCATCGAGGACGGCGGCCTGATCACCAGCGCGGGGGTGGCCTCCGGCATCGACATGGCGCTTTCGCTGGTGGAGCAAGACTGGGGACCCCTGGTGGCCGCGCGGGTCGCGCGCGAGATGGTCGTCTACCTGCGGCGAAACGGCCAGGAGGAGCAGCGCAGCGTCTACCTCGACCACCGGACGCACCTGCATCCGGGCGTGCACCGGGTCCAGGACTGGCTGGTGGCGAATCCGCAGAAGAAGCCCATCCTCTCGCAGCTGGCGCGGATCGCGGCGATGAGCCCTCGCCACCTCGCGCGCGTCTTCCGGCGCGCGACCGGCGTCACCCCGAAGCAGTTCGCCGCCAAGGTCAAGGTGCAGGTGGCGCGCGACCTGCTCGGCGATCCGCAGCGCACCGTGGAAGCGATCGCGGCGAGCTGCGGATTCGACGACGCGCGCCAGCTGCGCAGGTTGTGGAAGGAGTCGTTCGGCGTCTCCATCGCCGCGTTCCGCGCGGCGCATTCCAACGAAGGGAGCGCACCATGAGGTCGTGCACGCTCATCGCGCTGCTCGCCGCGGCGGCTGCGCAGTGCAGCAAGGCGGACGCGCAGCCCCGGCCGGTTCCGCAGCTCGCCTCGCGAGACGGGAAGCTCCGCCCGCCGGCGAAGGGGAGCATCCCGGTCGCGTTCGTGATCACCGATGGGGCGACCGTGATCGACTTCGCCGGACCGTGGGAGGTCTTCCAGGACGTGATGGTGGAGGGCCGGGGTTCCACCATGGACGAGCAGATGCCCTTCCGCCTGTTCACCGTCTCGGATTCGAAGGAACCCATCCGCGGGTCCGGCGGCCTGCGCATCGTGCCCGACTACACCTTCGATGACGCGCCGCAGCCCCGGATCGTGGTGATCGGCGCCCAGGCGGGGAAGTCGCCCAAGATGATCGACTGGATGCGCCGCATGACCACCCAGAGCGACGTGGTGATGTCGGTGTGCACCGGGGCGTTCAAGCTCGCGCTGACGGGCGTGCTCGAGGGCAAGCGGGCCACCACGCACCACGAGTACTACGACGCCTTCCACGAGAAGTTCCCCGGCGTCCGGCTGGAGCGGGGCAAGCGGTTCGTGCGGAGCGACCCGGGCATCTTCACCGCCGGCGGCCTCACCTCCGGCATCGACCTCGCGCTGCACGTCGTCGACCTCTACTTCGGGCGCGAGGTCGCGGAGAAGACGGCGAAGTACATGGAGTACGAGGGCACCGGCTGGCAGCGCGCCGACCTCTGACGCCCTTTCGTTCCCTTATGTTCCTGATGCTGGTTGCGCGGTGATGATGTTGCGCGTCCTTTGCAGCCTTACCGAGCACAAGACCGCCCTGGGTCTCCGCTGCTTTTCAGGATGAGGCTCGAGCACAACGTGGCGAGGAACTCGGCTGGAACGCCCGCGAGGCTGCGTCGCCCCCTCGGGCGCGCTGCGACTCGTCCCGGGACGAGTTCTGAATTCACCATCATCGTGCTGCGCCATCCGCGCATCGGACAACTTACGTATGCGGGTCGTTTCCGATTGACAGGTCTGGCACGCCGTCTCGAAGACGGCCCCGGAAGCATCGCTAGAAACCTCGCCTG
>DASWGI010000016.1:0-4933 GCA_036393835.1 Myxococcales bacterium
CTCGCGGCGCTGGGGCCGGACGGCATCCTGATCAACGTCGCCCGCGGCTCGGTGGTGGACGAGCCGGCGCTCGTCGAAGCGCTCCGCTCCGAGACCATCCTCGCCGCCGGGCTCGACGTGTTCGCGGACGAGCCGCGCGTGCCGCAGGCGCTGCTCGAGCTGGACAACGTCGTCCTGCTCCCGCACGTCGGGTCGGCGACGCGCCACACGCGCGGCCTGATGGGTCGCCTGGTGGTCGACAACCTCCTCTCCTGGTTCGAAGGGCGAGGACCCCTCACGCCCGTTCCCGAGACGCCCTGGCCACGCAGGGCGTGAGGCGGTACAAGGGCAGGCCACTCGGGAGACGCCATGAAGAGAGTCGCTCCGTTCGCCCTGGCGCTGGTGGGCTTCGCCGCATTCGCTCAGAGCACCGTCCGCGTCCGCGGCACGATCGCCCGCCTGGACGGCGACGTGCTCACCGTGAAGTCGCGGGACGGCAAGGAGGTCCGCGTGCAGCTCGCGCCGGACGCGCAGGTCGCGGTGGCGAAGGCGACCACGCTGGGTGACATCAAGCCCGGCACCTACGTCGGGTCGGCCGCCGTGAAGCGCGCCGACGGAACGCTCGTCGCCAAGGAAGTGCACACCATCCCGCCCCAGGTCCCCGCCGGACACATGCCCTGGGACCTGGAGCCGGGCTCGACGATGACCAACGCGAACCTCGCAGGAGTCGCGCAATCCGCCGGCGGCCAGGAGATCACCCTCCAGTACAAGGACGGCACGCAGAAGATCCTCGTGCCGCCGGGCACTCCGATCGTGACGTTCGTCCAGGGCGACCGGTCGGCGCTCAAGCCGGGCGAGACCATCTTCACGACCGCGCGCGTGGAGGCGGACGGCAAGCTGTCCACCCAGCGCATCCAGGTCAGCAAGGACGGAGTGCGGCCGGCGCACTGAGCTCGCGGCGTCGCGACCGGCTAAGGCACGTCGCCGGACGCCCGAGGCTCCGGCGGTTGCGCGCCCGGACAAGGGAAGTGCAGCTTGTCGAAAAGCTCGCTTGCCGGCAGCGCCAGATCGATCTGAAGGGCGTCCTTCGAGGCGTCCACTTTCGCCAGGTTCGCGAGCGTCGCCAGCTCGACGTCGCCGGGATCGAGCTGCTCCTTCGCCAATGAGATCGCGCCGCGGGCCATCTGCGCCAGGTCGGCGACGTTGCGGCCCGCCTGTGGCTTCCCCTCCACCGAGAGCGCGACCAGGTCCCAGACGTTGGCGCGGACGACGACACCGCTCAGGCCCTCGAGAAGGGCGCGCATCGCGTCCGGCGTGGAGGCGCCGTCACGCCGCGGGTCGGAGTCGTACAGGCCAGTCAGGTCCGTGCGCACGAACACGTCGCCGTAGATGTCCTGGGGGTCGGCTGCCGCCGGCGCAGGATCGAGCGCGCGGTCGAGCAACGGCTCGATCGAGTCGCGCGGACCGAGCACGAGCAGGTTCCCGACTTGCGCCATCCCCATGTTGTGCGACAGCCAGAGCGTCTGCCCCCGGTAGCTGCGCTCCTCGACCTCCGACCACTGCGAGGCGATGTTCTGCGCGATCGGCTTGCCTTGGAAGAAGCCGCTCAACGCCATGCCGTCGCCCATCATCGCCAGCCGATCCACGTCGCGCTCGACGTCGATCCCCAGCTCCGCCATGCCCTCGGTGACCTGCCGCCACCCGGCCGGGACGCACTCCTTGATGCGGGCGAACAGGGGTGTGTTGAGCAGCGCGTTCACGTGGACGAGCGCGACGTACGGCGCGGGCTTGAGCACGAACGAGGTGATCGGGTCCACCCGCGGCTGTCGCGCCGGGTCGGGCGGCGGCGGGGCCTGCCTGGCCGGCGCCGGCTGCTGGGAGACGCCGCCCGGCCAAGCGCGCCGGGGCTGCTCATCCTGCCCGCGCGCCGGGAATGCCGGGACCGCGGCGAGCACTTTCTCGCGACGTTCGCTGGCCGTGGCCGACATCCACACCCAGATGCCGCCGCAGAGCGCGAGGAGGAGGATCGCCGCGACAGCCATACGCAGGTCGCGCCTGGCGCGGGCGCGCTCCCCGGGCGGCTTCTGCCAGATACGGGTCATCGTTCGCTTCTCCGCGCGACGATCTGCACCACGAGCACCAGCGCCAGCGTGTACGCAACCGTCGAAGCGATGGCGAACGCGCCCACGCCGGACCCGCCGCCGAGGCGCATCGCTTCGCGATGCAGGCCGACGAGCTTTGGCAGGAGCCCGAAGAAGAACCCGGCGAGCTGCTGCGCGTTGCCGGGCTGCGCCGCGTCGGCGTTCCCGGCCACGACGAGGGCGAGGAGCGTCGCCACGCCCACCATGCCCGCGAGCAGCCCATTGGGCAACAGGTACGTCGCGAGCAGCACGCCCGCGTAGATCGACGCGAAGGCGACCGTGGTCAGCAAGGGGACGAGCAACAAGCCCGGTGCGACCGGCAGCCCAAGGAGCCGCAGCCCCGCGAAGAGGGCGACGCCCGACACGCCGAAGACCGCGAGGGCGAGAGCGGCCACCGAGGCGAAGATCCCGTTGGCGACGTCGGCGCGCGAGACGGGCTGGGCGAGCAGCAGCGTGCTCCTGCGAGTCTCGAGCAGCGGCGGCGCGAACAGCGCGGAGAGGAAGACGCTGCCGACGAGCAGGGACCAGTACTCGCCGGCCGCGGCGCCTCGCCCGAGCACGTTCGTCAGCTGCGCGTCGTCGAACATCCCTCCCCCGCGGAACTGCCGGGCCGTGGCGGCCATCCCCTGCACGATCTGGTTGCGCAGGGCGAAGAACATCGTCGCGAGGACGAGCGCCGCTCCGGCGACCGCGGCGTGGGCCATCTTGCGCGCGATCAGGTCGCTTGCGATCTCGCGCGCGACCCGAATGGTCGCGCGCGCTCCGCGGAGAGGCGATCCAGGCGCCGGCGGGGCGTCGACCAGCTCGCCCGCTTCGACGGTACCCGGCGACTCCCCCGGCCCGGAGGTCGCGACCAGCGTGAACGTCTCCTCGAGGTCCCGGCGGATGCGGCGCACCTCCACCAGCCGAACCCCCGCGGCTCGCAGGCCATCGATGGCGTGGTTCAAGCTTTCGAGGTCCTCGTGGTCGACGAGGTACACGTGGCCGGCGCCATCCTCGCGCACGGACCTCCGGACGCCGAGCGCCGACTCGAGCTGGACCGGGATCGGCGCCGCGACCACCAGGGCGCTGGTGGCCCGCTCGTCAGCGCCGGCCCCCGCCCGGCCGAGCACCTCTTCGCGCACGAGCTGGCCGCGGTGGAGGATGCCCACGCGCGTGCAGACGCGTTCCGTCTCGGAGAGCAGGTGCGAGTTGACGAAGACCGTGCGGCCGGCGGCGCACTCCTCGAGGATCACCTTGCGCACCAGCGCACGGCCGAGCGGATCGAGGCCGTCGGTCGGCTCGTCGAGCACCAGGAGCTCCGGCTCGCCGAGCAGCGAAAGCGCGAGCAGCGTCCGCTGCTTTTCGCCCTTCGAGAAGCGATGCGCGGGGCGCGCCAGGAGCTCGCCCATCCCCAGCCGGCGCAGGGTCGATTCGCCGCGCTCGACGGCCGCGTGCACGGGCAGACCGCGTAGCCGCGCCCACCGCTTCATCAGCTGCAACGGCGATGCGTACGGCGGAAGCTCCGCCGCCTCCGGAACGAACCCGACGCGGCGCCGCACCTCCGGCCACTCTGGAGGGAGGCCAAGAAGGCGCGCCTCGCCCGCATCGGGGGCAATCAATCCGAGCATCACGCGGATCAGGGTCGTCTTGCCGGCGCCGTTCGGGCCGGCGAGGCCGTAGCACTCGCCGCGGGCGATGCGCAGGCTGACGCCGCGGAGCGCGGGCTTGGGGCGCAGCAGGCCGTACGACTTCTCGACCCTGGCGAGCTGCACAGCGGGAATGGCGCCGTCCGGCTGCGGCACCGGCCCGACGGGGCGTTCATCATGGCTTGCGACGGGTCGCATGTGCATCGGGAGCTCCTCGCCTGCTGCTGCGAGCGCTCCCCCGGCGGTGGTAACAGAAGAGAGTAGCCCTCGCGAAGAAACCACAGGGGGTGGTGAGCATCGCCGCGCTTCCGGCACACCAGCCGGCACCGCCACCTACCCCGCCGCCTTCCCGCCGGACCCGTGGCGTCGCCAACGATGCTTGGTTCAGCCCTTGAGCGCCTGATCGCCGGACATTCAGCCAGGACGCGCCGCGCGGGATGCGTGGCGGGGCCGTGAGGCGAGCATCCTCAAGCTCAGCGACGGGTCGGTCCGGGTGAAGGGCGATCACCGGCAGGTCGCCGACAGGCTCCGGAGGACGTAGGCCTGCACGGCGGCCCTACGGCCCGGGCCGGTGGCCGGTCCAGGCCAGGGTGAGCAAGACCGTCGAGTCCTCGGCCGCCTCGAAGTCGTGCGCCAGCGCGGGCGCGAGCGCGAGCACCCGGCCCCTGCCCAGCTCGATCGCCTCGTCCGAGGCGAGGTGGACCTTTATCCGGCCCTCGAGGGTCTGCACGGAGACGCTCTCCTCCGCGCGGTGCTCCTGGCAGCGCCGCCCGGCCTGGAGCGCGATCAGCACCACCCGGAAGTGCTCGTGCTTCACGAGGGTCTTCGCGCTCTGCCCGTGCAACTGCCAGGCGTGCTGGGCGCGGAGCTGCGTCGCCTCCGCGTCCAGGTCGATCACCTCCACCGGCGCGGCGGGCGGCTTCATCGGCAACGGCGATGTCGCCACCTCCGCCCGCCCTCGCGGGGTCTTGTCTGCAGTGGCCATCGGCTTCGCTCCTCCGGCTCAAGGTGGCGCCGCGGCCGCCCGGCGTGCAAGATGCGGGCATGGGTTCGCTGCGTATACCCACTCCCGCCGAGGCGCTGCCGGGGCGCGACGAGCAGATGCGCGTCCCGCCGGGGCACACCGTCCTCCGCACTCCGTTGTCACCGCCCTTCCCGGAAGGGACCGAGCGCGCCCTCTTCGGC
>DASWGI010000017.1:0-11184 GCA_036393835.1 Myxococcales bacterium
CTTCTGCGTGGGCGAGCTCGGGTTCTCCGAGGACGTGGCCTGCAGCCGGATCAATGTCGCCCGCGCCGCACGGCGCATGCCGGTGATCCTGGATGTGCTCCGCACGGGGCGGGTGCACCTGGCCGGACTGCGCTTGCTCGCGCCGCACCTGACCACCGAGAACCAGCAGCAGGTACTTGCCGAGGCGGCCGGCAAGTCGAAGCGCGAGATCGAAGAGCTGGTCGCCCGTCTTTCACCGCAGCCACCGGTTCCGACGATCGTGCGCAAGCTCCCGGACCGCCGCAATTCCACGACCGAGTCACCGACATTCCCGTTCAGCAACGCCGTCCCGGTGGCGCCGCCCGAGTCGGCGCCTGCTCTTGCGTTGGTGCCGCAAGGCGCGCCCGCGCCGCGACGCGATGAACGCCGGGCCGTGGTCGCACCGCTCGCTGAGGACACCTTCAAGTTTCAGTTCACCGCGAGTCGCGCGTGTCGTGACAAGTTCCGCCAGGCCCAGGATCTGCTTCGACACCGAATCCCGGACGGAGACCTGGCGATGATCTTCGACAAGGCGCTCGACCTACTGATCGAACAGGTCAAGAAGGAGCGCTTCGCCGAGGGCCGCAAGGCGCGACATTCCACGGCCGAAGAGAGCGACCCCTCTCGTTCGCGTCACATCCCGGACGCCATCAAACGCGAGGTCTTCGAGCGCGACGGCGGCCGCTGCACCTTCACCGACGAGCACGGCCGCAAGTGCGGCGAAACCGGCGCCCTCGAGTTCGATCACCGCGACGGCTTCGCGCGAACCCACCTTCACCGAGCGGCCGGAATCCGCCTGCTCTGTCGCGCGCACAACCAACACGCCGCTGAGCAGATGTACGGTCGCGCGTTCATGGAACGGGCACGCGCTCCGGTCGACCGGACTGCAGCCGGTCCCGAGATTCCGTCAGGGTGAAACGCGGTGAGACTGCGCGCCTGCGTTCCTTTCCTCCGCGCGCTCCGACGGCTGCTCGCAGTGACCGCGGGCGGCGGCAGGCGGCGGATCTATCGCGCGGCGAAAATCCGCGACAGCTCCAGGGCGGGGACCTCCTCCAGCTGATCGTAGCGGCAGGAGCGCGGGTCCTTGTCTGGCCGCCAGCGCTGGAAGTGCGTCGCGTGGCGGAAGCGGTCGCCCTGGAGGTGGTCGTAGGCGACCTCGCAGACGCGGTCCGGGCGCAGAGGTTCCCAGCTCAGGTCCTTGCCCCGGTTCCAGCGGCTGGAGGCGCCCGGCATGCGCTGGTCGCCCTCTTCCGCGCCGGCCCAGTCGCCCCAGGGATGGTTCTCGAGCGCCTTCTCACGCAACGGCGCGAGCTCCTGCACCAGCTCGCGGCGCTTCGCGGTGGTGAAGCTCGAGGCGATGCCGACGTGGTGCAGCGTGCCCTCGTCGTCGTAGAGCCCGAGGAGCAGCGAGCCGACCATCGTGCCCGGCCCGTTCTTGTGCCAGCGGAAGCCGGCCACCACGCAGTCGGCGGTCCGCGCGTGCTTCACCTTCACCATGGCGCGCTTGCCGGGCTGGTAGGTGGAGTCGATCTGCTTCGCGACCACGCCGTCCAGCCCCGCGCCTTCGAACCGGGAGAACCAGTCCTGCGCGACGGCGCGGTCGGCCGTCGACGGGGTGAGGCGCACCGGCGCCGGCGCCTTTCCCAGCGCCCGCTCGAGCTTCTCGCGCCGCTCCGCCAGCGGGCGGCCGCGCAAGTCGTCCGCCCCGAGCGCGAGCAAGTCGAACGCGACGTACGAGGCGGGGCTCTCCTGCGCGAGCATCTTGACGCGCGAGGCGGCCGGGTGGATGCGCAGCAGCAGCGCCTCGAAGTCCAGGCCGCGCTGCCCGGCGATGACGATCTCGCCGTCGGTGACGCACTGGTCGGGCAGCTCGCGCAGGAGCGGCGCCTCCAGCTCCGGGAAATAGCGGTTGAGGGGTTTCAGCTCGCGCGACTGCAAGTACAGCTCGCCGCCGTCCCGGAAGGCGAGCGCGCGGAAGCCGTCCCACTTCGGCTCGTAGAGCCACCCTTCTCCCTCGGGCAGCTCGCCCGCGAGCTTCGCCAGCATCGGCTCGACAGGCGGGCGGAACGGGAGGGCCATGCCTTCAGCCCGGCGCCGAGCGCAGCGCGTCCGCGACGATCTGGCGGGCCTCGGTCAGGATCGCCTCGAGGTGGTCCTCGCCGCGGAAGCTCTCCGCGTAGATCTTGAAGACGTCCTCCGTCCCCGACGGCCGCGCGGCGAACCAGCCGTCGTCCGCGACGACCTTGAGCCCGCCGATCTCGGCGCCGTTGCCGGGCGCGCGGGTGAGCTTCGCGCGGATCGGCTGTCCGGCGAGCGTCTTCGCCCGGACCGCCTCCGGGGAGAGCTTCTTCAGGACGGATTTCTGCTGCGGCGTCGCGGGCTCGTCGATGCGCGTGTAGTACGGCGTCCCGAGCCGCTGCATGATGGCGCGAGCTTGCTCGCCTGGATCCTTGCCGGTCCGCGCCAGCATCTCGGCGGCGAGCAGGTCCATGATGATGCCGTCCTTGTCGGTCGTCCACACCGTCCCGTCGCGGCGGAGGAACGACGCGCCCGCGCTCTCCTCGCCCCCGAATCCGAGCGAGCCGTCGAGCAGCCCGTCCACGAACCACTTGAAGCCCACCGGGACCTCGCGCAGCTCGCGTCCCAGCTCGTGCGCGACCCGATCGATCAAGCTGCTCGACACCAGGGTCTTTCCCACCGCCGCGCGCGCGCTCCACCCGGGCCGGTTGCGGAACAGATACCCGATCGCCGCGGCCAGGTAGTGGTTGGGGTTCAACAGCCCCTGGCCGGGCGTCACGATGCCGTGGCGGTCCGAGTCGGTGTCGTTGCCGAAGGCGAGATCGTAGCGGTCCTTCAAGGCGACCAGGTTCGCCATCGCGTACGGCGACGAGCAGTCCATCCGGATCTTGCCGTCGTGGTCGAGCGGCATGAACGAGAACGTCGGGTCGACGCGCTCGTTCACCACCGTGAGGTCCAGCCCATACTCCTCGGCGATGGGCCTCCAGTACGCCACGTTGGAGCCGCCCATCGGATCGGCCGCGAGCCTCGGGCGCGCCGCGCGCACCGCCTCGAGATCGACGACGTTGCGCAGGTCCTTCACGTAGGGCGCGACGAAGTCGTGCTCGTGCAGCGTCGACGCGCGCGACGCCTCGGCGCGGCGGACCTGCGCGGTCAGGAGCTCGTTGGCGCGGCGCTCGATCCAACCCGTGGCCGAGGTGTCCGCCGGGCCGCCGCTGGGCGGGTTGTACTTGATGCCGCCGTCCTCCGGGGGGTTGTGCGACGGGGTGATGACGATCCCGTCGGCGAGCCCGGCCGTCCGGCCGCGGTTGTGGACGAGGATGGCATGCGAGATCACCGGCGTGGGCGTCCACTGTCCCTCGGGCGCGTGGAGCACCTCGACCTCGTTGGCAGCCAGCACCTGGAGCGCCGTGTGCTGCGCCGGCTCGGAGAGCGCGTGCGTATCCGCGCCCAGGAAGAGCGGCCCGGTGGTGCCCTGCGCCTTGCGGTACTCGCAGACCGCCTGCGTCACCGCCAGGATGTGCGCTTCGTTGAAGCTGCCCCGCAGGGACGAGCCGCGGTGGCCCGAGGTCCCGAAGCTGACCCGCTGCTGCGGATCGGCGGGATCGGGCTTGTCGAAGTAGCGCCGCCGGAGCAGCTCGAGATCGACGAGCAGCTCGCGCGGGGCGGGCTTTCCGGCGAGTGGATGGGTCATGCGGGCAATCGTACTGCGTCAGGCGGCGGGCTGCTCGGCCTCGGCGCAGTGCTCGTCGAGCAGCGTCAGCACGCGGTCGATGTCGAACGGCTTTTGCAGCACGCCGATGACGTGGTCGCGGAACGCGGTGGCGACCTGCGAGCCGCTCGACTCAGGGCGGGCCGAGATCACCGCGACCGGGACGTTCGCGAGACGCGGCTGGGACCGCATCCAGCGCAGCACGGCGACACCACCCACGCGCGGCATGAGGAGGTCGAGCAGCACCAGGCACGGCAGCTCCTCGCAGCCGGCGAGGTAGTCGATCGCTTCCTGGCCGTCCGCGGCGACGGCCGTCCGGTAGCCCTCTTCCTCGAGCAGCATGCGGACGACCTCGCGGGTGTCGGCGTCGTCTTCGACCAGCAGCACGGCGGGCATCCGGACCTCCTGACGAGTCCACACCGCCCAACAGGGTAGTGCCGGAAATTCTTCCAGGCACGTCGCTGAGTTGAGCAAGGGCGGCGCGCCGCCGGGACCCGTCGCTTGCGGTGAACGAACGGTCGTGCTATTACTTTGGGCATGGATCCAGCGCGCAAGGTGGACGGGAGGGTGGAGCGCGGCGAGCGCACGCGCCGGCAGATCCTCGACGCCGCCGTGGACATCGCCTCGGTGGAGGGCCTCGAGGGCCTGTCGATCGGGAGGCTGGCGCTGAAGCTGGACATGAGCAAGAGCGGTCTCTTCGCCGCCTTTGGCTCCAAGGTGGACCTGCAGCTGGCGACCGTCGACCACGCCGCCGAGATCTTCGTCGAGCAGGTCGTCCGCCGCGCCATGGCGGCTCCTCGCGGGCTGCCCCGCCTGTGGGCGTTGTGCGACGCGAAGCTGGACTACTCGCAGAAGGAAGTGTTCCGCGGCGGCTGCTTCTTCGCCGCGGCTTCCGCCGAGTTCGACGGCCGCCCCGGGCCGGTCCGGGAGCGCATCGCGGGGCACATGAAGAGATGGCTCGAGGCGCTGGTCGGCGCCGTGCAGCGGGCCCAGCGCGAAGGCCACCTGCGCCCGGACGTCGATGCGGCCCAGCTCGCCTTCGAGCTGGACTCGTACGCGATGGGGGCGAACTGGGCGTACCAGCTGTTCGGCGACGCCGCCGCCTTCGACCGCGCCCGGAGCGCCACCAAGGCGCGCATCGACGGAGCGGCGGTCCGCCCGGTGCGTCCGTCCGGCTCACGTTCCGCCCGCCGCAAGCCCGCCGCCAGGGGCGGCTGATCCAGGTCCACCACGGAGGTCACGATGCGCGCCATCCTCTATTCGCCAGAAAATAGCACGAACGTTCGGTTTGTTTCGCCGGAAGCGCCGGACGTGCCATCCAGCGTCCCCGGCCCGGCTGCTCCGGTGCGGGGTGGGTCGACCCTGCCCGTGCGCCTGCCGCGCCGTGGACCGTCCCCCTGGCTGCGCGCCGCCTTCCGCGCAGCCGCTACGCTCGCCCCCCCGCTCGCCGTGCGCTGGGCGGAGCGCGCCTTCGGCACCCCGCCGCGCCTGGAGGCCCGCTTCTCGCCTGTGCTCGCCTCGGGGCACCGCTTCTACCTGGACGCCGGCGGCGAGCGCCTCGCCGTCTGGTCGTGGGGCGACGGCCCGACCGCGGTGCTGCTGCACGGCTGGGCGGGCCGCTCCGAGCAGCTCGCTTCCTTCGTCCCGCCGCTGCTCGCCGCGGGGTTCAGCGTGGTGGCGCCCGACGCGCCGGGGCACGGCGCCTCCACTGGCCGCGCCTCGTCCATCCTGGCCTTCGCCGATGCGCTCGAGGCCGTCGCCGAGAGGGTCGGTCCCGTCCACGCATTCATCGGTCACTCGGGCGGCGCCGCCGCCGGCGCGCTCGCGATCCACCGGGGCGTCCCGGTGCAGCGGGCCGTGTTCCTGGCCCCGGTGGCGAGCCTCACCGACGTCGTGGCGCGCTTCGCCTGGCAGCTGCACATCCCGCCCTGGATCGCGGACGCGATGCGCAGCCGTTTCGAATCGCGGCTGGGCGTGCCGATGTCGGCCCTCGAGGTGCCGCCGCTCGCCCGCGGCGCGCAAACACCCTTGCTCGTCTTCCACGATCCGGAGGACCGCGAGGTGCCCTGGCACGACGGCGCGGCGATCGCGCAGGCCTGGCCCGGCGCGCGCCTGGTCGACGTGCCGCGCGTGGGGCACAACCGCATCCTGCGCGATCCGGACGTGGTCGCGCAGGCCGTGTCGTTCCTCGCCCCGGCTCGGTGAAAAAGCCGAAGCCCGCAGCCCGGGGGGGAGGGCTTACGGGCTTCGTGGAACCAACGTGCCCGGCGGCCCAAAGGCCCGCCCTGCGCGCATTCCCCTTCGGAGGATCCAGGACCGCCTGTCGCTGCACCGTGCAGGTCACCCTGCCCGGCACTGCCTCTCGTGAAGGTTCGGTGCTCCTCGGAGTGTTGTCTACGGCCGGATTGCGGGGGTGTCAGGTTCCCCGCACCCGCCAAGACCTCGGCATTTCTGCCGGGTCCAGCGGATCTGTCCGACCGCCATCCGCCGCGAGCTTTCGCACGCGGCTTTATCCTCCCTCGAGCTTTCCGCCTCCTCCAGAGTTCTGCGACCGACGACCTGCCCTCGGTACCCCGGACGACCTCGCGACCGCCCGAAGGCCAGAGAGCGCCTCCCGTGGGGTTCCAGTTCCCTCATCGCGACATCAGCAGGCGACGTCCACTATTGCCCGGGGTTCCCACGCCCCGAGCTGACGGTCCGTCCTCGACGTTTCGCACGTCCTCGACGGTTTGCTCCGCCACCTGCCTTGCGGGTTTGTTTCGCCCCGCAGCCGCGTCCAGGGTTTGCCCTTCAGGGGTTTGTCCCTCCCCGCGGAGCCGTACCGGCTTTCGCCGGCCGAGTCATGCCCTCTTGCCGTTGGATGGAGGCGCCTGCGGTTTGACCCGCGCCAGCGACCCCATCCTCGACTTCAGGGCCTTGCTCCCCGCGGAGAGTGCGGTGACGGCGGAACCGGTTAAAGCCCCGGCCGATCCGCGCCCCTCCTGGGCTTCGCCTCCTCCGGGTGTTCCATCCCCGCACCGTGGAAACGCCTTCGCGTCCCCTCCGCCCACGACCTTCACCGCAACGAGCCCGTTGCAGCTGGTCCGCGGCGTATCGCCGGTGCGAGGCTCGGTTTGCCTGGGACCAAGCCACCGACCCGCACGAGGTTTCTGGCCTGAACCCCCGCCCTCCTTTCGTGAGACGGGTTCGAGGCCTTGCGCCTGGCGACCCACCGGGCCACCGGACACGCAGTGCTTATGAGCACGGGTCGTGCCACAGAGTTCACGTCGTAACTATCCGAAATTACGTATGTACGATGCGAACGCACTGTCCTCTTGCTGCACGCCAGCCTGTGGATGGTTTGTGGTTCACGAGGGAGGCGGATGTGGGAGACCTGTGGACTCGATGGCGGTCGCCGCAATGAATCAGGCTGTGAACTGACCAGCCGCTGGACGCAACGTACAGATTGCGTACGCCTCCCAAGCCGCGGAGAGGGGCAAAAGGATCGACGCGGAGACGCGGAGGCGCGGAGGATCTGATCCAGAAAAATCTCCGCGACTCCGCGCCTCCGCGTTGATCTGTTGGTCCTTACGCCTACCGCAGATCGGCGGCCGAGGACCGTGTGGCGGGAATGCAGGTCGTCAGGAGGCCCGTTTCGCAGCGCAGCGATGCGGTCGTGGCGTTGCCGTCGGCAGGCGGGTGCAGGGAGGCTTGGGTGGTGGGGATGGGGGCCAGGTTTCGCTGGCGGAGCTGCTCGTCGACCGAGCGGACCTCGGTGGTGGCGAGCTTGTCGAACTCCGCCTGCACGTCGGACAGCTCGCGCCGGAGCACGTCGATGCGGTCGAGCTGGTACTTCGCCGGCGAGCCCTCCCACTGCGTGAACGCTCCGTAGAGGATGTCGGCGTGCTCGCGGATGCGCTCCTCGCCGGTGATCGCGCCGCCCTCCTTGGTGGCCACGATCTTCTTCTTCACCTCCTCCAGGCGCCCGGACAGCCCGCTCAGCCGCGGCCCCAGCTCGTCGCCCTGCGGCAGCGCCCGCGTCCGCGCCTCGATCGCGCCGCGCGCGCCGTCGATGCGGTCCACCAGCGAGCTCATGTCGCCGAACAGCGCGTGCACGCGCATGCCGGCCTCGAAGTTGGCCCGCCGCTCCGCCGCGCCGTAGGGCGCCCGCCGGTCGATGGCAACGTCCAGCTTCGTCTCCAGCACCTGAGCGCCCTTGGTGAGCCGCAGCGTGTACGTGCCGGGGGGAACGCGCGGCCCGACGGAGGCGTTGAAGGCGAGCTGCGCGGCGCGCGGGACCCGCGGGGCGGGCATGCGCATGGTCCACGACACGCGGTTGAGTCCCCGCCGCTTGGTCGCGGGGACCGTATCGACCACCTTTGCCTGTGCGTCGAGCACCTCGAGCCGGATGGGTCCGAAGAGGTGGCGCGTGCGCTGGTAGTACGTGATCACCGCGCCGCCCGCGGGGTTCTCGCCCGTGAAGCTCGCGTCACCCTCGGCGAAGCCGCCCTGCGCCGGCATCCGCTGCTGCGCCTGCCGCCCGGCGAGGAAGGCGGCGTCTCGCGCCAGCAGGTCCGGCGTCAGCGCCCGCAGCGGAGTCAGATCGTCGATCACCCACAGGCCCCGGCCGTGGGTCGCGATGACCAGGTCTCCGTCTCGCTGCTGGAGCGCCAGGTCGCGCGCCGCCACCGCGGGGAACCCGCCTCCCTTGAATTCGGCCCACTGCTTGCCGCCGTCGAGCGAGATCCAGAGGCCGACCTCCGTGCCGAGGAACAGGAGCTGCGGCCGGACCGCGTCCTCCTTCACCACGTGGGCGTAGCCTCGCACTCCCTGCTGCGGAGAGACGATCCGCGTCCAGGTCTTCCCGTAGTCCGCCGTGCGGTAGACCCAGGGCGCCATGTCTCCGAAGGTGTGCCGGTCGAAAGCGGCATAGGCGGTGCCGGCCTGGTGCCGGCTCGCCTCGGTCCAGCTCACCCACGAGCCGGGAGGCAGCCCCTGCACGTTGCGCGTGAGATTGCTCCACGATTTCCCGCCGTCGCGCGTGAGCTGGACGTTGCCGTCGTCCGTCCCCACCCAGACGACGTTGGGGTCGAAGCGCGACTCGCTGATCGCGTAGATGGTGGTGTGCATCTCGGCGGCGGAGTTGTCCACCGTGACTCCCCCCGACTGCTCCTGCTTCTGCTTTTCCGGGTCGTTGGTGGTCAGATCGGGCGAGATGCGCTCCCAGGTGTCGCCCTTGTCGCGGGACCGGAAGAGGAACTGCGCGCCGATGTACAGGGTGCCCTTCTGCGCAAGGCTCACCGCGATCGGCGTGTTCCAGTTGAAGCGCAGCTTCTCGTGGTAGCCGGCCTTGGGCTGGATGTCGCGAGTGGCGAGTGAGCGGCCGTCGACGCGGCCGATGTAGCCGCCCTGGAACTCGGCGTAGATCGCGTTCGGGTCGGCCGGGTCCTGCCAGGTCCAGAAGCCGTCGCCGTTGTAGACGTTCTCCCAGCGGCTGTTCGAGATGCCGCCGGGGTACGCCGAGTCCCCCACCCAGGAGCTGTTGTCCTGCAGGCCGCCGTACACCTGGTACGGGTCCTTGTCGTCGACGCTCACGTGGTAGAACTGCGAGACGGGAAGGTTGGCAGCCTTCCACCAGCGGCTTCCGCCGTCGTACGAGATCCACAGGCCTCCGTCGTCGCCGCCCACCACGTGCTTGGGATTGTCGGGGTCGACCCACACGTCGTGCCAGTCGCCGTGGGCGCGGCCGCCGCTCTGGGCGAAGCTGCGCCCTCCGTCCTCGCTGACGATCAGGTTCAGGTCGGGCTTGAAGACGCGGTCGGCGTTGGTCGGGTCCACCACCAGGCGCGCAAAGTAGAACGGGCGCCACACCATCATCTGGCTCTTGTCGCGCGCCTCCCACGTCTTGCCGCCGTCGGCGGAGCGGTACAGCCCCGAGTCCTTGGACTCGACGAACGCGTAGACCACGTTCGCGTTCGAGGGTGCCATGGCGACTTCCACACGTCCCCACGGCTTGGGCGGAAGCCCGCCCGCGGCGAGCTCGGTCCAGGTCGCGCCGCCGTCCGCCGAGCGATACAGGCCGCTGCCGCTCGGCGCGTCCGGGCCGTCTCCGCCGGACCGGAACGTCCAGCCCTTGCGGCGGAAGTCCCACAACCCGGCGAACAGCACGTTGGGATCCTTGGGATCCATGGACAGGCCGGAGCAACCCGTCGAGTAGTTGTGTCCGGTCAGGATCAAGTCCCAGGTGCGGCCACCGTCGGTCGTCTTGTAGAGCCCGCGGTCGGGGCTGTCGCTCCACAGCTTTCCGGGAACGCAGGCGTACACCACGTTGCCGTTCTTCGGGTGCACCAGGATGCGAACGATCCGCTCCGCGCTACGCAGGTCCATGTTGGTCCAGGTCTCGCCGCCGTCGGTCGACTTGTAGATGCCGTCGCCGATCGAGACCGAGTTGCGCGTCCACGATTCGCCGGTGCCCACCCAGACCGTCTGCGGATGGGTGGGATCGATCGCGATGGCCCCGATGGACTGCACCGGCGCCTTGTCGAAGACGGGCCGGAAGGTCGTGCCTCCGTCGCCTGACTTCCACACGCCCCCGCTCGCGGCGCCCACGTAGATGGTGGTCCTGCCGTCTTCGTTGCGCGCGGCGACCGCGGCGATGCGGCCGCTCATCGTCGCCGAGCCGATGTTGCGCGAGTTGAGGCCGGAGATCACGCCGGAATCCAGGCCCTCCGCCCTGCGGGCGGCCGGGGCCGGCGGCGCGGCGGCGGCCGGCTTCTGCGCGGGCGCGGGACCCGCCAGCACGGCGCGGCCGACCGGCCCGGTGGGGAAGCGGAAGAGCGCGTCGTCCGCCTCCACGTTCGGCTCGGCGCGCTGGATGGTCAGGCGGAAGTTGCGCTGCTTCCCCTTCTCGCCCGACTCGACGGAGAACGGGAACCAGACTCCCGCGACCTGCTCGTACCCTCCCAGGTCGGTCTCGGTGATGCGCTCGACGCCGCGCACCTTGGTTTCGGTCACGATGCGGATCTCGAGGAAATAGTCCGGGTCGAGGAAGACGTACTGCACGTCGCCGTCCTTCCGCGTGACCCGCAGCTTGTGCGCCGGCGTCCCGTCGAGGTCGTCGGTGCCCAGGTACTCGATGCGGTGCCCCTTCTCGGCGGCGGCGGCGAGCGGGCCGCCGATCTCGGCGTTGCGCTGCAGATCCTTGGCCTCGTCGGCGGAAGTGCGGTGCGCATCGCGCCGGCCCGAGAACGGTTGCACCTCCCAGCCGTCGCGGCCGTCGAAGGCGTCCACGGCGGTGAGCCCCTGCAGCGAGATCTCCGTGCGCACCATCCCGGGGCGCTTCTGCAGGGCCGCCCATTCGGCGTCGATCTTGTTGTCGCCGAAGGTGAAGGACGCGGTCCCCGTGAGCCGCAGCGATCGGACGGCGGCGAGCTTCGCCGCACCGCCGCGCGCCTCGA
>DASWGI010000018.1:0-11343 GCA_036393835.1 Myxococcales bacterium
GCGCGGTACCCGATGCGCGAGGCGAGCTTCCCCGCAGGTGGGGAGAGGACCAGCAGCAGCAGCGTGACGGGCGTGAGCGCCGCGCCCGCCGCCAGAGGCGAGTAACCGAGCACGCTCTGGAGGTGGATGATGAGCAGGAACGTCGCTCCGCTCAGGGCGAAGTAGACCGCGAGCGTCACCGCGTTCGCGCCGGAGAACTGCCGGGAGCGGAAGAGGTCCAGCGGGAGCATCGGGTCCGGATGCCGCGCCTCGATCCAGACGAACGCCGCGAGCGACGCCGCTCCAAGCGCCGCCGCCACCGCCACCCCGGGGCCGCGGACCGGCGCCTCGATCAATGCGTACACGCACCCGCCGAGCCCCAGGGTCGCCGCCAGCGCTCCGGGCACGTCGACGCGCAGCCCCGTGGTGCGCGACTCGGGGATGCAGCGCAGCGCGGCCCACGCCGCCGCGGCAGCGAGCGGCAGGTTGAGGAAGAAGATCACGCGCCACGACCACGCGGTGATGAGCCACCCGCCCACCAGAGGACCCACCGCGGCCGTCACGCCGGAGAGCCCCGCCCAGGCGCCGACCGCCCGGCCCTGCTCCTCCTCGGCAAAGCTCGAGCGCAGGACGGCGAGGCTCCCCGGGACCAGCAGCGCCGCGCCCGCGCCCTGCACCGCGCGGGCGACGGCCAGCGCGCCGATGGAGGGCGCAAGCCCGCAGGCCGCCGAAGCGAGCGCGAACCAGGCGAGGCCGGCGACGAACATCTTCCGGCGCCCGAGCGCGTCGCCCAGCGATCCGCCGAGGAGCAGGAGCGCGGTCAGCGTGAGCAAGTACGCATCCATCGTCCACTGCAGCCCGGCGATGCCTGCGTGCAGCTCCTGCCCCAGCACCGGCAGGGCCACGTTGACGACGGTGGAGTCGAGGAACGCCACGCCCGAGCCGAGCACGGTCGCCACCAGCACGCCGCGTCCGCGCGCGCTGCGCAGCCGCACGCTCACAGGCGCAAGCCTCGCGGGACGACGGCGCGGCCGAGCAGCTCGAACAGCGCCTGCGCGAAGAGCGCGAGCAGCGCCGCGGGCACCGCGCCCTCCAGGATGAGGCCCAGGTCGGCCAGCCGGATGCCGGTGAGGATCGGCTGCCCGTACCCGCCCGCGCCGATCAGCGCCCCCAGCGTGGCGGTGCCCACGTCGATGACCGCGGCGGTCTGGACGCCGGCGAGAATGCCGGGCGAGGCGAGGGGCAGCTCGATGAGCCGCAGCCGCGCCAAACGCGGAAGGCCGAGCGCCTCGGCGGAATCGCGGATCTCGGGCGGGATGCCGGAGAGGCCCGCCGCCGTGTTCCGCACGATGGGCAGCAAGCTGTAGAGGAAGAGCGCGGCGATCGCGGGACGCGCGCCGATCCCCAGCAGCGGGATCATGAAGACGAGCACGGCCAGCGAGGGAATGGTCTGCACCAGCCCGACGGCGCCCAGCAGCAGTTGCCCGGCGCGCGGCCTGCGCGCGGCGGCGATGCCGAGCGGCACCGCCACCACCAGCGCCGCGGCGAGCGAGATCCCCACCAGCTCGAGGTGCTCGACGGTGCGTGCGGCGATGCGGCGGGCGCGTCCCTCGATGCGCGCGGCGCCGCGTACCCCGAGAGCGCCGGCGAGGAAATCGGCGGCGACGGCGGCCTCCGGATCGTGGCGCAGCTTCACGCGGGCGTTCATCTCGATCATCTCGCGCGCGGAGATGCGCCCCTCCAGTCTCCGGAGCGCCGAGCCGGCGTCGGCGGGCAGGTCCTTGCGCCACAAGAGCACCGCCTCGTAGTCGGGGAAGAAGCGGCGCACGTCCTCGAGGACCACCAGGTCGTAGGCGGCGATCTCGGCGTCGGTCGTGTAGAGGTCGGTCGCGTCGATCGCGCCGCCGGCGAGGGCGCGCACGGCGAGGTCGTGCTCGATGCCGCGGACGCTGCGCTGCGGCAGCCGGTAGGCGGCGCGCAGAGCGGGCCAGCCGTCCTTGCGGTCCATGAACTCGTTGCTGAAGCCGAGCCGCAGCCCGGGGTGGCGCGCGAGGTCGTCCAGCGTGCGGATCCCGAGCCGCTCCGCGGCGCGCCGTTGCATGCCGATCGCGTAGCTGTCGGAGAACCCGAGCGAGCGGGACATCACCACGCCTTTGCCGGCGACGCGGTCGCGCAGATCGCCCTGGCCGGGCAGCAGCTCCTGCGCGATGGTGCCCGTGTACTCGGGATAGGCGTCGATCTCTCCGCGGAGGAGCGCTTCCCAGAGGATGCGCGAGCCGCCCAGCTCGCGCCGGTGCACCGTTTCGATGCCCGCGCTCCGGGCGATCTGCGTGGCCATTTCCGCCACGATCACCGACTCGGTGAACGCCTTGGAGCCGATTTGCACCACGGCGAGCAGCGCGAGGATCATCGCAGCCGCTCCAGCGGAGCGCGCTGCGCGTGGATGAAGCGCGCCACGTACGGGTCCGCCGGAGCGCGCGCCAGCTCCTCGAAGGTGCCCTCCTGCGCGATGCGGCCCTCGTGGAGCAGGGCGATCCGGTGGGCGAAGAAGGCGGCCTCCCCGAGGTCATGGGTGACCAGCACCACCGTCTTGCGCAGCTGCTCGAAGGCGGTCCGCAGGTCCGCCTGCAGATCGAACCGGGTCACCGGGTCGAGCGCGCCGAGCGGCTCGTCCAGAAGGAGCACCTCCGGGTCGAGCATCAACGCGCGCAAGAGGCCCACCCGCTGCGCCTGCCCGCCGGAGAGCTGCGCCGGGTACTGCTGCAACGCCGCCTCCGGAAGCCGCGCCAGGTGCAGCAGCTCGTCGAGCCGGCGCGCGATGCGCTCCTCGGGCCACTTCAGCCAGCGCGCGACCAGTGTCACGTTCCCTTCGGCAGTGAGGTGCGGGAACAGCCCTCCCCCTTGCACGACGTACCCGATGCGGCGGCGCAGCGCGGCCGGATCGAGCGCGCGGACGTCCTCGCCGCGGAAGCGCACCGCGCCCTGGTCCGGCGCGAGCAACGCGAGCAGGAGGCGCAAGAGAGTGGTCTTCCCGGCGCCGCTGGGACCCAGCACGGCCAGCGTCTCCCCCTCGGCGACGCGCAGGTCCAGCGGCCCCAGCCGTCCGAAGCGGTGCGCCACTCCTTGGAGCTCGAACACGGCGGGCACGGCTCCTTGTACTGCACGGAGCGCGAGCGTGCAGGTTTGCAAACCGCGCGGCGCCGCGAGATGGTGCGCGGCCCGGAGGTGTTGCAGATGAAGCGACTGGTGCCGCTGCTCTTCGCGCTGGGGTGCGCCACCGAGCGTGGAGCGCCCGGGCCCACCGCCCCGCAAGCGGGTCCCAGCGCCAACCCGACGGCCGCGGCGAGCACCACGGCGCCGGGATCCGACGCTCCCGAGGCGCAGCCGCCCGCGCTGCGGCTCCCGGACGCGGTCCGTCCGGTCCGCTACCGGCCGACCCTCACCGTGGTGCCGGACCAGGACGGGTTCACCGGCGTCATCGAGATCGACCTCGACGTGTTGGCCGCGACGTCCGTGGTGTGGCTGAACGCGCAAGACCTCCAGCTCTCGCGCGCGGAAGCGCGGGCGCGCGGAGCGACCTTGCCGGGGCGCGTGCTCGCGCAGCCGAAGGACATCGTCGGAATTGCGTTCGAGAGGCCCCTCCCTCCGGGCGAGGCGACGCTGCGCCTGACGTATTCGGGCCGCGTCTCGCGCCGCGACAGCGCCGGCATCTTCCAGACGGAGGAGGGCGGCCGATGGTACGCGTCGACGCACTTCGAGCCGATCGACGCGCGGCGCGCGTATCCCTGCTTCGACGAGCCGTCGTTCAAGGCGCCCTGGCAGCTCACCCTCCGCATCAAGACGGGACAGCGCGCGTTCGCCAACACCCCGGTCGAGTCGCAACAGGACGGCGCGGACGGCTTCACCACGGTGCGGTTCGCCCCGACCCGCCCGCTGCCCAGCTATCTCACCGCGTTCGCGGTCGGCCCCTGGGAACGCATCGACGCGGGGAAGGCGGGCGAGGGCGGCACGGCGGTCGGCGTGATCGTCCCGCAGGGACTGGTCCCGCAGGCCGGCTGGGCGAAGGAGATCACCCCGCAGATCGTGCCGCGCCTGGAGGGCTGGTTCGGCATCGCCTACCCGTTCGAGAAGCTCGACGTGATCGCGGTGCCGCTCGCGCGCGGCGCGATGGAGAACGTCGGGCTCGTCACCTACGGGTCGACGCTCCTGCTCGCGCCTCCCGGCGAGGACACCCCCTCCTTCCGCCGCGCGCAGGCGAGCATCTCCACGCACGAGATCGCCCACATGTGGTTCGGCGACCTGGTCACCAACGCCTGGTGGGACGACCTGTGGCTCAACGAGGCGTTCGCCACCTGGATGACCTACAAGGCGCTCGAGTCGTGGCACCCGGAATGGGGCGCGGCCCTGGATCGCGTCGGAGCTCGCGGGCGCGCCCTGGCGGCGGACAGCCTGCTCACCGCGCGCCGCATCCGCCAGCCGATCGAGTCGGACGACGACATGCTCAACGCGTTCGACGCGATCACCTACCAGAAGGGCGCGTCCGTCATCCACATGTTCGAGCAGTTCGTCGGCCCGGAAAAGTTCCGCCGCGGCGTCCAGCGCTACCTGAAGGCGCACGCGTACTCGACCGCGACCGCGAGCGACTTCCTCGCCGACGTCTCGGCCGAGGCCGGCCTGGACATCCAGCCCGCCTTCTCCACCTTCCTCGATCAGGCCGGCGTCCCGCTCGTCACCGCGCAGGTGCGCTGCGAGCCGGGAAAGCGGCCGCGGCTCGAGCTGTCGCAGGAGCGGTACGTGCCGCTCGGCGCGGAGCCGACGCCGGAGCAGCGGCAGCAGATCTGGCAGGTCCCGATCTGCGCGCGCTGGAGCGGCGGCCGGACCTGCGCGCTCCTGGCGGCGAAGTCAGGATCCGCCGAGCTGCCAACGAAGGGCTGCCCCAAGGATCTCGTCGCCAACCCGGGCGCGGCCGGGTACTACCACCTCTCCGCGCACGAGGAGGGGCTGCTGGCGGACGGCGGGCGGCGGCTGGTCCCGGCGGAACGCGTTGCCGCCTTGCAGGACCTGGTCGCGCTCTCGCGCGCTGGAAAGCTGGACCACGGCGAGCTGTTGCGGGTGGTCGCGCCGCTGGCGCGCGATCCGGATCGGCACGTCGTGGAAGCGACGATCGCCGTGGCGAGCGGGCTCCGCGACGAGGACCTCCTCCGCGAAGCGGAGCTGCCGCAGTACCGCCGCTGGATCCGCGACCTGTACGCGCAGCGCGCGCGCCTGCTCGGCTGGACGCCCAGGCGCGGGGAGGCTGACGAGCTCAAGCTGCTCCGCGCATCGCTGCTCGAAGTGCTGGGGCACGCGGCCGACGACCCGGAGGTCGTCTCGGAGGCGCGCGCGCGGGCGCAGGCGTGGCTCACGGACCGCCGCGCGGTCGATCCCACCGTGGTCCCCGTCGCCCTGACGATCGCCGCCGAGCACGGGGACCGGGCGTTCTTCGATGAGCTCCACGCCGCCGCCCGGAAGGAAGGCGACCGGCATCACCGGCTCCTGCTCCTCGAGGCAATGGGCAGGTTCCGCGATCCGGCGATCGCTCGCGACGCGATGCGCGTCGCGCTCTCCAGCGAGTTCCCCGCGCGCGAGGCGATCACGTTGGTCTATGGCGCCACGCAGTCCGTCGAGGCCCGCGGGGCCGCGTACGACTTCGTCCGCGAGAACTTCGGGGAGCTCGCGGGCAGGTTGCCGGCACGCGAGGCGGCCGGGCTGGTCGCCGCCGGGTCCGCGCTCTGCGACGAGGGCAAGCGCGCCGAAGTGGAGGCCTTCTTCCGGGAGCGGATGGCGGGGTTGCCCGGCGGCCCGCGCCGCTACGCGCAGGCCGTCGAGAAGCTGCGCACCTGCGCCGCCTTCCGGGCCGCGCAGGCGCCGGCCGTGTCACGATTCTTCTCCACGGCGCACGCATCGCGGTAGATTGGGGCCGTGGCGACCAGCAAGGAAAAGAGAAGGTCCACGCGCGTGAGACCCCGCGGGGTCGTCGCGCACGTCCGCGGGCCCTCGGCGGCGTTCGCCTGCCAGGTGGAGAACCTCTCCGCGGGAGGGCTGTTCCTGCGCACCGAGCAGCAGCTCCCGCAAGGGACCGCGCTGCAGATCGACCTGGTCAAGCCGGGTGGGCGCAAGCCGCTGCACCTTGCCGGCCTGGTCGCGGGCGTGATCACCCCCGAGGAGGCGGCCAGCGCGCGCTTCATCCCGGGGCTCGGCGTGCAATTCACCGAGATCGAGGCGGACGAGGCTGACCGCCTCGAGGAGCTGCTCACGGCGCTCGGCATCGATCGCGTGCAGGCGGTGGTCTCGCCCGAGCTGCGCCGCACCAACCCTGGCGGGGCGGAGCAGGTCCCCTGGGCGTCGACCGCTCCCGCCGCGCGCGCGCCGGCCCAGGGCGCTGGCCGGGCGGCTCGCGGCCAGGGACCGGCCGGCGATCCCGAGGCGATCCTGCGGGACATCAGCGAGGCTCTCGAGGCGGACGAGGCGCCGCTCGCCACCTCCAAGCCGGCGCTGCCCCCGCAGCCCGCCGCGCCGCCGCCGCCCAACGCCGAGCCGCAGCAATCGGAGGCCGCGCGGTTGATGACCCAGATCCGCGGGCTCCTCTTCCAGCTGGCCGACGTGCAGGCCCGGCTGCGCCAGCGCGAGGCCGAGGTCCAGGACCTGCGCGCCCAGTTGGACGACGCGCGCGAGCAGATCGAGCAACTCGAGCGGGCCGCCGAACCGCGGCGCCCGAACTGACATCTCAGCGACCGTGGCCGAAGTTCCCCTGCCCACACAGCCGCGGCCCCGACCGGCCCTGGGAGTCGCCGCGGCGATCCTCTACGTGTTGCTCTGGGCGAGCGCGTTCGTCCCGAGCAGGATCCTCGCGCTCGGAGCCCCTCCGCTGACCATCCTGTGGATCCGGTTCCTCCTCGCCGGCGCGTTGCTCTTCGCGGGCGCGTGGGTCGCCAGGCTGCCCGTGCCCCGCGACGGTGGGACCTGGCTCCGGCTGTTCGCGCTCGGGTTGGGCGGCAACGCCGTGTACCTCGGGCTCAGCTACGAGGCCTTGCGCCACATGTCCGCCGGGATGGGCTCGATCGTCGCCAGCACGAACCCGCTCATCCTGGCGCTGGTGGCGCCCTGGCTGCTCCGGGAACCGCTCACGTTCCGCAAGGCGAGCGGGCTGGTCCTCGGCTTCGCGGGCGTGGTGCTCGCGATGCACACGCGAACCGGATCGAGCGCGGCGCGCCCGGTCGACGTGTTGCTCTCGCTCGCCGGCGTCCTCGCCTTCGTCTTCTCGAACGTGCTGTACAAGCGCATGCGCGCGCGGCCGCACCCGGTGGTGCTGAATGCCGCCCAGCTGTTCTGCGCAGGTCTCGCGCTCGTCCCCGCGGCGCTGCTGATCGAGGGGGCGCCGCACGTCCAGTGGACGGCGCCGATCGTGGCCAGCCTGGCTTACCTGGTCGTCGTCCTCAGCGTCGGCGCATCGATGCTGTGGTTCTGGATCCTGCAGCACGGCGAGGCCAGCCGCGTCAGCGCTTACTTCTTCCTGACTCCCGTGTTCGGCCTGCTGCTCGGCGCGCTGCTGCTCGGCGAGCCCCTCACGGCCATGGACGGCATTGCACTGGTCGTCATCGCGACCGGGCTCTCGCTCGTCTAGTCCGGAAACTCGAGCCGCAGCGAGCTCACGCCACAGCATCCGACCATATCCCGAGTCAGCAATGGATCGATAAAGGTCTCTTGACAACTTAGTGGTGCCGGGCGCCATATTACAGAGTGACCGTTGTCCTTGCGCGGCCCAGAATCGGTCGGTCTGAATCATTCGTCCCCGCTCGCGACCGCGCACTCGGATACGTGTCGAATGTAAGGGGGGATTATGCATATCCGTTTGCTTCTCGTTATCGCAGTAGCGGCTGCCGCATGCAGTGGCTCGGCCGGGTCGGTGGGTCCTGCCGGACCGACAGGTCCCACCGGTCTCGCTGGGCCTGCAGGCCCGCCCGGCCTCAAGGGTGACCCTGGGCCTCCGGGCCAGGCCGCCCCCAAGAGCTTCGTCGCTAGCGCGAACTTCCAGAACCTCGACGCGGCAATCAGTAATGCTTGCGCCAACTACGGAAGCGCCTCGCTCCTGGTCAACGCACCCGTGAAAGGAACGGTGGTCGTCGAAGGCACGGCGATCATGAAGTTCAACAGGTCGACGGCCGACACCATCTACAAGAACAGTCCTTATCAGACGGTCGGCTTCGTCTTCGTCGGAACGTCCGCCACGGACTGCCCAAGCAGCGAGTACGGGCACCACGCGTTCCTCAAATTGCCGAGCTCGATGCCGGCTGCTCCGGGCGTCTCTCCGGATACAACCCCTGACGACAACTACTACTTCCCTGTTCCATTCCGCCGCGTCGTCCACGTTGTCGCCGGCTCCACGACATTCTTCGTCAATTCCCAAAGTTTCCCCGGGAGCGGGTGCGTCGCTGCCTCTCGCTGCCAGGCGATGGAGCACGTCGGCATCGACGCGATCTTCATCCCTGATTGAGGCACCCGAAGACGTTCTAGAAGTACTCGGGTCGGATCGTCGCGTACGAGTCGTCCGGAGAGCGGCACAGCGCGCAGAGCTGATCGATGCGCGGCACCTCCGTGGCGAACCAATAGCGCGCCGCCGCGAGCTTGCCCTGGTAGAAATCGGAAGACGCCGGATCCCGGCGCAGCCCCTCGCGCGCGGCGGCCGCCTGGAGCAGCCACTGCCAGGCGACGACGGCGATCGAGAACAGCTCCATGTAGTCGGAAGAGTTGCGCATCATCGCCTCGCGATCGCCGAGCGAGCCGAGGTGCATCGTCGTCTCGCCGATGGTCGCCAGAGCGCGCTGGAGCTGCGCGCTCTCCTCCGGGTCGACGCCGGGGCGCTCGCAGTCGGTCATCACCTGCTCGGCAAGCGCGCGCAGCGCGGCGCCGCCGGTCCCCAGCACCTTGCGGCCGAGGAGATCGAGCGCCTGGATGCCGCTGGTCCCCTCGTGCAGCGTGTTCAGCTTCTGGTCCCGCATCCAGGCCTCGGGCAGGTACTCGCTGGTGTACCCGTAGCCGCCGTGCACCTGCACGGCCAGCACGTTCGTCTCGAACCCCTTCTCGGCGGGGAAGGTCTTCGCCACCGGGGTGAGCAGGTCGAGCAGCATCGAGCAGCGGCTCCGGTCCGCTTCGCGCTCCGCGTGCGCGGCCAGGTCGGCGAGGCGCGCGCAGGCGGCCAGCAAGGAGAGGGCCCCCTCCACGATCGCCTTCTGCCGCAGCAGCATGCGGCGGACGTCGGCGTGCTGGACGATGGGCACCTGCGGGCTGCGCGGGTCGCGAGCGGAGAGCGGCCGGCCCTGCGTGCGCGTGCGGGCGTACTCGAGCGCCTCCTGGTAGGCGACGTAGGCGGTGGTGACGCCATTCATGCCGACCATCAGGCGCGCCGAGTTCATCATCTGGAACATGTGCGCGAGCCCCTGGTGCGCGGTCCCGACCAGCCATCCGTGGCAGTCGCCGCGCTCGCCGAAGTTGAGCGCGATGCTCGGCAACCCGCGCCAGCCGAGCTTGTGGAATACGCCGGCCGAATGGCAGTCGTTGTCGGCGAGCCCGTCGGGCCCGGGCCGCAGCCGGGGCACCGCGAACAGCGAGATGCCCTTGACGCCGGCCGGCGCGCCCTCGATCCGCGCCAGCGCGAGGTGCACCACGTTCTCGGTGAAGTCCTGGTCGCCGCCCGAGATGAACACCTTGTTGCCGTCGAGCAGGTAGTGCCCGCCCGCGGTGGGCCGCGCGCGGGTGCGCACGTCGGCCAGGCTGGACCCCGCGTGCGGCTCGGTGAGCGCCATGGTCCCGCTCCACGAGCCGCCGTACATGCGGGGCAGGAAGGTCTCGCGCAGCCATTCGCTCCCGAACTCCTCGATCAGGTGCCCCGCGCCGGCGGTGAGCCCGACGTACCCCATCGCGGCGGCGTTCGCCGCCATCAGGTAGCCCGCGCCCATCGAGGCGACGATCGCCGGCATCTGCTGTCCGCCCACCTCGTTGGGACGCGTCGGGCAGGTGAGGCCGAGCTCGACCAGGCGAGGCCAGATCTCGCGCATCGCCGGGTGCACGCGGACGCGCCCGTCGACGAGCCGCGGCGGCTCCTGATCCATCGGGCGATAGGCGGGGAAGAGCACCTCGCGGGCGAGCTTCCGGGCGCTGGCGAGGAACGGGTCGAAGGTCTCGCGCCCGTGGTCGGCGAAGTAGGGGAGCGCGCACAGCTCGAGCGCGCCGTGCACCTCGTAGAGCTGGAACGCCACGTCGCGGTCGGAGAGGAGTGGGTTCGCCATGGAATCGAGTCTACACGGCGTGGCGATCCAGGTCGTCGTCGGGGGTCGAGGTCGGGGTCGAGGTCGAGGCGTCGAGCCGCGGAGCATGGCGGGAGTACAGTGCGCCCGTGGCACGAGGCATCGGCCTGGGGCTCCTGGCAGCGGCGCTGTTCGGCACCAGCATTCCCGTCACCAAGCTCCTCGCGGCGGAGGCGCATCCGCTCGTCCTGGCGGGGCTCTTGTACCTCGGAGCGGGCGCGGCGCTCGCCGTGCTGCGGTCCTTGCGGCCGGGAGCGGAAGCGAGGCTCCGCCGCTCCGATGCGCCGTGGCTCCTCGGTATCGTGGCCGCCGGGGCGATCGCCGGACCGACCCTCCTCGTCGTCGGGCTCCGGCGGCTCCCCGGCGTCCCCGCGTCGCTGCTGCTCAACCTCGAGGCGCCGCTCACGGCCGTGCTGGCGGTCGCCGCGTTCGGAGAGCACCTTTCGCGCCGTGGCTGGACGGCCGCGGCGCTCCTGGCCGGCGGCGCCGTGACCTTGGCGGCCGCGCCCGGCGCCCTCCGCGTGGACGGGCCCGGCGCCGCCGCGCTCGTCTGCGCCTGCGCGGCGTGGGCGCTGGACACCAACCTCACCCAGAGGCTCTCGCTGCGCGATCCCGTCGCGCTGGTGCGTTTCAAGGGGCTGGCCGGCGGGGCGTGCACGCTGCTTTTGGGGCTCGCGCTCGGAGGCAAGCTGCCCGGGGCGCGCGAGACCGCCGTGGCGCTCGCGGTCGGCGCGCTCGGTTACGGAGCGTCGATCGTCTGGCATGTGGAGGCCATGCGCGTGCTCGGCGCCGCGCGCCAGTCGGCGCTGTTCGCCACCGCACCGTTCACCGGGGCCCTGCTCTCGGTGCCGCTCCTGGGCGAGCGCTTCACCGTGCGCGAAGGCATCGCGGCGGCGTTGATGGCCGCGGGCGTCGCGCTGCTCGCCCGCGAGCAGCACGCGCACGTCCACGTCCACGAGCCGATCGAGCACGAGCACCTGCACGTCCACGACGAGCACCACCGCCACCCGCACCCGGGGGC
>DASWGI010000019.1:0-15646 GCA_036393835.1 Myxococcales bacterium
CGCTCGTGATGCCGGACTGGAAGGTGCTCGACGTTCATGTCGTTGCCGCTCCCGCGCAAACCCCCGGGAGGTCAGTAGCAAACACGAGGCCGGAAGGTGACACGCCGCGTGACGTCACGAACCTGAAACATTCCGGGCACATGCCCGCATTATCTGTAGGTGTCAAGCACACACCGGCGGCGGTTTTGCTGCGCACCGGCGGTGACGGTGCGTAGGCAACTATACAGGCGCTCCGACGGTCGTCTCACGGGTGGGCGCCGAGGGCGTCATCCACTTCGCCCTTGTTGGCGGGCGCGCGCGAGCGTAGAGAGACGCGGCCACCCCACGGAGGGGCTCGATGAAGGTGTTCGTCACCGGCGGGACCGGGTACATCGGCAGCGCCGTCTCCCTGCGCCTCAGGAAGGCGGGACACGACGTGCAGGCCCTCGTCCGCAACAAGGACAAGGCGTCGGCGCTCCAGGCCGCCGGCGTGAAGCTGGTGCAGGGCGACCTCGGCAATCCCGCCGGATACGCGGCGGCGGCGTACGGCGTGCAGGCGATCGTCCACTGCGCGAGCGATCCCGGGCCGCTGTCCGTCGAGCTGGACCGCAAGTCCATCCAGAACGCGCGCGAGCTGCTGCACGGCAGGGTGGGTGCGACGTTCATCTATACCAGCGGCATCTGGGTGCTCGGCGACACCGCGGGCGCCGTGGCGGACGAGTCGAGCCCGACGAATCCGGCGAAGATCGTCGCCTGGCGCCCGGCGCACGAGCAGCTGGCGCTGGGGCTTTCGAAGGAAGGGATCCGCGCGGTCGTCGTCCGGCCGGGCATCGTCTACGGCGGAGCGCGCGGCGGAATCCCGGCGTCGCTGTTCGGCACCGCGCTGAAGCAGGGCGCCACGCAGATCGTCGGCGAGGGAGCGAACCACTGGCCGCTCGTCCACGTCGACGACCTCGCCGAGCTGTACGTCCGGCTGGTGGAGCGCGCGCCGGCGGGCTCCGTCTTCCACGCCACCGACGTCTCCACCCGCACCGTCCGCGAGATCGCCGAGGCGGCCAGCCGCGCCGCCGGCAAGGACGGCAAGGTGACCGCGCTGCCGCTGGACAAGGCGCGGTCCACCATGGGGCCGTTCGCCGACGCCCTGGCGCTCGATCAGAAGGTGTCGAGCGAGAAGGCGCGCACCGAGCTGGACTGGCGCCCCCGCCACGAGGACTTCGTCGCCGAGGCCCCGCAGCTCTTCGCGCAGTGGCACTCCGCGCAGTAATTACGGCGACTGTTTCTCCGGCGCGGGGGCGATGGCGTCGAGCAGGGCGCGGTCGCCCTGCAGCGCCACGCGCTGCGAGTAGAGCTGCAGGCCGCGCAGGCCGCCCAGCTCCTCGCCGCCGCCCGCGTGGCCGGGGCCGCCGTGCACGAGCTGGGGGAGCACGGTTCCGGGGCCCATCGTCTGTCCGGCGACCTTCTCGCTGCCCAGGTAGATGCGCCCGTGGTAGGGCGCGACCGCGAGCACGAACGCGCGCAGGAAGTCGCGGTCGTCGCTGTACACCGAGCACACCAGGCCGCCTCCGCCTCGTTGCACCAGGCCCGCGGCGAGGCGCGCGGCGGCGGACGCGGAGTCGCCCGGGACGGCGCACAGCGTGGCCACGGGGCCGAACACCTCGTCACGGTGGACGACGGTGGCGGCCGCGGGGTCCTTCGAGAGGAGCAGCGTGGGAGCGACGAAGTAGCCCTTCGACCCCACGGCCGTCTCGCCGCCCACCAGCGTCTGCGCTTCCCGGGCGAGCTTCGCGATGCCGGCGCGCACGTCGCGGAGCTGATCCGCGGTGGACAGGGGGCCCATGCCCACCTCGGGACGCGCGGGGTCCCCGACCTTGACCGAGGAGAGGCGCTCGACCAGCGCTTCCTGCACGGCCTCGAGCTGCGGGCCGGCGAAGATGCGCCGCACCGCCGTGCACTTCTGTCCCGCCTTCTGCGTGATGTCGCGCACCACGTCGGCGACGAAGAGGTCCCAGGTCGCGCTGCCGGGCGCGACGTCCGGACCGAGCACGGCGGCGTTCAGGCTGTCGGCTTCGACGTTCAGGCGCGCCCCGCGCCTGGCGAGCTGCTCGCGCAGCTTCGCCGCCGTCTGCGAAGAGCCGGTGAACGCGACCACGTCCTGGGGCCCGAGCCGGTCGAGCAGATCGCCGGGGCTGCCGGCGACGAAGCTGAACGAGCCGGGCGGCAGCGCAGAGGTCTCGACGCCCAGCTCGGCGAGCCGGAACGCGACCAGCGCGGTGCTGGTCGCCGGCTTGGAAACGATGGGCATCCCGGCGAGCAGCGACGCCGCGGCCTTCTCCGCCGTGCCCCAGGCGGGGAAGTTGAACGCGTTGATGTGGACCGCCACGCCGTCGCGCGGGACCCACAGGTGGACGCCCGCGTAGCGCGCCGTGCGCCCGAGTTGCACCGCCTCGCCGTCGCGCAGCGCGCGCAACGACCCCAGCTGCGCGCCCAGGTCGGCATAGTGGGCGAGCGTGGCGATGGCGCCGTCGACGTCGAACTTCGCATCTCCCCGCGTGTTGCCGCCGTTGGCGATGGCCAGGCCGATCACCTCGTCGCGGTGGGCGTGCAGCGCCCTGGACCAGGCCCGCAGCACGTCGCCCCGCTGCGCGAAGGTCATCTCCCGCAGCGCGGGCGAGCCCGCGCGCGCGTGCTCCAGCGCCGCCGCGAAGTCGATCCCGCCCGTCCCGGTGCGTGCGAGAGGCTCCTCGGTGGCTGGATTGACCAGCGTGGCGAGAGCGCCCTGTCCCTCGACCCACCGTCCCTGGACGTAGCTGCGCAGGATTGCCGTCATGGCCGTCCTCCCGCCGGACGGCCCGCGGGCGCGGCGGGCCGCGGCAGCGCCTGGGGCATCTCGGCCAGCGCGTACGCGACCCAGGCCACGGCAGCGGCGGTCTGGGCGAGGTCGCCCGGGCGCACCTTGTCCAGCGTGTCCGCCGCGCTGTGGTGGTAGTCGAAGTAGCGGCTCACGTCCTGCTGCACGCCCACGAACGGGACCCGGAACGCCGCCAGCGGGCCGATGTCCGCGCCTCCGGCTTCTCCACCGAAGTCCGCTGCTCCGAGCGTCTCGAGCGGCGCGAGCCAAGGCGCGAGCAGCGCCTGCGCGCCTTCGCCCGCGCGCAGGCCGACCGACAGCGGACGGCCCGCGCCCGCATCGGACTCGAGCGCGGCCACGTGCCGGTCCACCTCGGCGGCGTGCGCCTGGGCGTACGCCTTTCCACCCGCCAGGCCGTTCTCCTCGTTCATGAACAGCACCGCGCGGACGGTGCGCCGCGGGCGCTGCGGGAGCTGCGCGATGAGCCGCGCCGCCTCCATGACCACCGCGACCCCCGCTGCGTCGTCGACGGCGCCCTGGGCGAGGTCCCACGAGTCGAGGTGCGCGCCGAGCAGCACCACCTCCTCCGGCTTCTCGCGCCCGCGGACGTCGGCGACCACGTTGGCCGAGTCGGCGTCGGGCAGGGTGCGGCAGCCGAGCCCCAGCCGGACCTGCACCGGGCCGCGCTGCAGGAGGCGGTGCAACAGCTCGGCGTCTTCCACCGCGAGCGCCGCCGCGGATACTCTTGGCGCGCCGTCCTCGAACGTCGTCGCCCCTGTGTGCGGGTCGCGCAGGGACGCGGTGGCGAGCGAGCGCACCAGCGCTCCGGCGGCGCCGAGCTTCGCCGCCTCGGCCGGGCCGCGGTTGCGCAGGGGCGACGCTTCGCCATACCCGGTCTTTCCACCCGCGGTGGACATGGAGTGGTTGAAGAAGACCATCTTGCCGCGCGCCTTCTCGCCCAGCGCCTGCAGCTCCGCGATCGAGCGCACCTCGACGACCTCGGCGGTCACGCCGCCCGCGGCGGTGCCCGGGCTGCCGCCCAGCGCGGTCACCGCGAGTTGGTGGCCCGCGCGGCCGCGGGCCGGGAGCACCTCGGCGCGCTCCTCGCCGCGGACCCAGTGCGGCACCTTGACCGGCTCGGCCCGGACCTCCAGCCCGTCGTCGCGGAACCGCTGCAGCGCCCATTTGACCGCGGCTTCCGCTCCCGGGGAGCCGGAGAGGCGGGCGCCGATTCCGTCGGTCAGCTCCGCCACCCGGGCGTACGTGACGCCGTCGGTGAGCGCGCCGCCGACCAGGCGGGCGGCGACCTCGGGCGAGTAGGGCGGCGCTGCGAGAAGGGCGATGAGCGCGAGCACGTGGCCTCCTTCGGCGGCGCACTCTCGCACAGCCCGCGACACCGCGCGCTCGAAATCCACTCGGGCCGGTTGACCGATCGCCTTCGCTGGTTCACGATGGAGCGGGACGCGGGAGGGGGGACGTGGAAGAGAACCTGTTCGGCCAGATGCAAGGGGCGGGCAAGGTCGCCTCGACGGGCTCGGCCACCATCTTCGGCGTCGAGGTCGCCCTCGTCACCAACGTGAAGGACCCGCAGAAGCTCGGCCGGGTCAAGGTGTGCTTCCCGCGGCTTTCGGGAATGCCCGAGTCGGACTGGGCGCGCGTGGTCCAGCCGGCCGGCGGTCCGGGGCGCGGGTTCTACTGGTTGCCCGAGGTGAGCGACGAGGTCCTCGTCGCCTTCGAGATGGGCCAGCCGAACCGTCCGTATGTCCTCCGCGGCCTGTGGAACGCCAAAGACAAGCCGATGAAGGACGCCTACGCCGACGACAACAGCACCCGGATGATCCAGACCAAGTCCGGGCACCAGATCGCCCTGTCGGACAAGGACGGCGAGGAGAAGATCACCATCTGCGACGGGACGGGGAAGCGCGTCCTCACCTTCGACGTCAAGGCCAAGAAGCTGCTCATCGAGGCGAAGGAAGGCTGCGTCGAGGTGCGGGCGAAGAAGAAGATCGTCATGCGCTGCGAGGACCTCGAGGTCCTCGCGAGCAAGAACGCCAAGGTCGACGTGAGCGACCAGTTCGACCTGAAGGTCGGCGGCGACGCAGCGATGAAGGCGGGGGGAACGTTCACGCTCAAAGGCAGCCAGGTGCAGATCAACCCGTCGTCGCTGAGCGTCGCGGCGCTGGCCGGCGCGGTGGCGGGCGCGGTCGCCGGAGCGGTGACGGGCGGAGCGAAGGGCGCGGTGGCAGGCGCGGCCGCGGGAGCTGCGGCGGGCGCGGGGGTGGGCGGCGCCGGCGCCGGCGCGGCTGCCGGCGCAGCAGCAGGAGCCCGCGCTGGCGCGGCGGTCGGGACGCACGAACCCGCAGTTGCTCCGCGCTCTGGTTCACTCGCTCCGGGCGCGACCCCTGCCGCTGGGAGCGCCCCGGCATCGGGAGCAGCGCCCGGTGCACCCGCCCCGGCATCGGGAGCAGCGCCCGGTGCGCCCGCCCCGGCATCGGGAGCCCAAGGGCCGGCATCCTCGACGACGGGAAGTTCCGCCGCCGGAGCGAGCGGCAGCCCGACTGGACAAGCAGGCGCGGCGCCCGCACAGCAGCAGGCGACTACGCCGGCAAACATGGTCCTCTTCCAGCTCCTAGATCCCAGCGGCGTCGCGCTCGCGGGCTGCCGCTACAAGCTGACGCTGCCGGACGGTACGGAACGCACGGGAAAGAGCGACGCCCAAGGCAATGTTCGCGTGGACGCCGGCAGTCAGCAGGGGTCCTGCAAGCTCGAATTGCTGGGTCCTTCCGAGCCCGGAAATCCGTCTGCTCCAACCTGACTCCCTGGATCTACCAGTTCTGCCTCTTCCGGCTGGTCAAAGGCGGTCCACTCCATGGGAAACCCCATCCTGTATTCGGACGGAGGCGTCACCATCCCGATTGGCCAGAGCGTCACGGTGCAGTTCGGGGCGCTGATCTGCAGCCTGAAAATCCGCGCGACGGATGCGACCAGCGGGGCTCCGATCGCGGGGGCACAAGTACAGATCGACGGTCCTTCAGGGGCCAGTCTGGTGACCGATTCCGCCGGGCTCGTGACGTCCGGCGACGTGCAGCTAGGCACCTACACGATCCAGGCCAGTCACGAAGCCTTGCGCACGCCCGAACCGGTCCGCGTCACGTTGAAGGCTGGCGAGAACCTTCTGGAGGTCAAGCTCGCCCCATCGGACGGGGCGTTCCCTCTAGAATTGCGGGCGGGTGCTGACGCGAATACCGCACAGCTCGTCCGGAACGCTTGGGTCTTCTGGCGGCAGGGTGGTTGCGACACGTTGCTCCGGACGGGCGGCGATGGACGGATCTTTTCGACGGATCCATCCAACGCTTGCGCGGAGCCGGGCAAACCCTGGGACTACACGACCCCCTACAAGGCTCAAAGCGGGACTGAAGCACAAGTCTTCTTCTGCATCGGCAACAAGCCACTTCCGCAGGGCATGATTACGGCGGACCTCTACAGCAGCGTGCATGTAGGCGCTGCCCAGGCCGGTCTGGCCGCGGTGACGATCGAGGCGCCGGTGGTGGAGCTGACCAAGCCTGCCGAGCTGTCGCTGTGGCCGCTGCTCTTCACGAATCTGTCCGAGGCCGCGCAAGGGAACCAGAGCTACTACACCCAGGGGTTGAACTCAGGCGCCGCGCTCTGGAACCAGGGTGGCCTCACCGTTCAAGAATGGGGTGCCGCGCCGGCGCCTGCGGAACAGGTTCGTCCGAAGCCACGGGGGCTGGCGATCGCGGGCAAGGTGGATGCAGGAGCGACGGGCGTGACGATCCAGATCCTGGATCGCGACGGGAATCCGCTGTCGATCCGCAGCGCTCCCGCGAGTGCCGACGTTCGTGAGCTCCAGGCAACGCTCGCCGCGCCGGCGGCAGGAAAGAAGCCTTTCAAGCTCAATCTCTTCTTCGCGGATCCCGCGGCCGCGCTCGGCCCCGTTCAGGTCTTCGTGCGCGCTGATGGAATGGCGCGCTCCGGGTACGCTGCGTTCGCTCTCCATCTGCTGGGCGCGCAACTCGCCCTGCGGGACGAGGCGGCTGGCGGCGCAGACGGTTCTTTTCCCGGCGAGAGCGACGAGAAGATCGTGGTCGACTTCACGCCGTCGGCAGTCCAGGTGCCGCAGGGAACGCTGGCGCAGGCGTTGGCTGCGCTCGCGCCGCACACCCGGGCTCGTCGGCTGGTCATGTACGACATCGCCGTCGGTGGCCCGCGCCACTTCGATCTGCCCGCCATCCAGTGGCCGGGAGGCGCGGCCGGCGGAGCGAATGCCCCGCAAGGGATCGATACGCGACAATCGCAAATGCCGCTGTGGATGGCGGAGCTGCATTTCGTAGGAATCGCCCGGGCCCAGCTCGAGGATCTGCTGCTTCGGCGCAAACATGCGCTCGCCGGTGCCCCGACGACGTTGAAGCTCGAGCTCGATTGGAAGCTCCAGCTGGACTGGAGGGGCCCGGATTTCGATGCGGGAAACAATCCGCACAGCTACTCGCAGGCGGTCGAGACGACGCAGGAGGTAACGTTCACTCTCGGCGATGAGGGGTCCATCCACGGCGTCGATGCGGATGGCAAGGTGTCCGGTGCACTCTCCCCCGCACCTGCACGGATCCCGTACCCCGTTCAGGACCGGCCCGTACCAAACGTGTTGGTTTCTGCAAAGCGCGTGTTCGGCCGGCAGGGAGGGGCCGGGCAAGACGCGCTCGTCGTTCAGTGGCAACCCGAGATCTCGGATGGCGGCAAGGAGATCATCCGCGGTGGAAATGGCCGGCTCACCTTGCAACGGCTCACGATCGGCGGGGATCGCGTCGACTCGGGCATCTCACCAGGAAGCGGCGAGATTGCGAGCCCACCGGATCTCGCCCTGCCACGATTCTATATCCGTGGCGTGAATCCCTCCGAGGATGAAATCGTGGACGCGATCGACGCGATCGTCGATGGTGTCTACAACGACCCTGGCCGAGGCGACTGGATCACGCTGCTCACCTTGGATTGCTGGCAGCAGACGTGCCGCGGCCCGGATCGGCGGAGTGGCGTCGTCGGAACGGAATCCGAGAGGCATCAATTTGCCTACGCCGCTACCAAACGGTCGCGCTTCCGAGGATGGGTGTACGGGCTGCAGAACTCGATGCCGTTGTTCGGACCGCCCCACGGCTATGGCGTCGGCCAACTCGACACGCCCCGTCCTACCGACGATCAGGTCTGGAGCTTCGTGCATAACATCCACCAGAGTGTCGTCCTCTTGATGGTGGAGAAAGGCCACGAAGCCTATGACCTGCTGAAGGGTCACTTTCAGACGCCCCCGAGCCAGAGAGACAAGGCCGCCTTCCAACGGGAGGTCGTTCGCCGCTACAACGGCCGCGGGCCAGAGATGCGGTGGCACAACGGCGATTGGTGGATCAAGCCGAACTTTCCTGCTGCTCCGTCGGACGTGCGTTGGGAAGATCCAGCGAATCCCGCAAAAGGCGCGAACTCGAATATCAACTACCCAAATCACGCGCTCGGCACCAACGTACAGTATTACACGGGAGCGGGCGCACAAACGCAGTTTCTCTTCGGTCCGGATGCCGCCGGACAGGAGCAGTACATCCAGTTCAACGATCCCGGTGATTACGGACCAGGGATTTGATCCCGGCGCTTTCTCCAGGAGGATCGCTGATGGCAGCGCGGCAGGGCTTCGGCGTCCTCGTCTTCTGTTTCGCGGTCGCGTCGGCTGCGGCGACCGATCCCTGGGTGCCGCGGCGACTTGCCTGGTCGGTCGGCTCGGAGACGCATTCGCTGGAGGTCCTCGTTCCACCCGATCTGGACGAGAGCTCCATCGCCGTCGGATCGCCGACCTCGGGAGTGTTCTTGCGAAGTGTCGTCGGACCGATGGTGAGCACGTATCGGCAGGAAGACACGGAGACGGAACGAGGTGGCTTCACTACGCAGATCATCGAGGTGGAGAACAAATCGAAGTACGTCTTCTCCCTGGTGAAGTACCTCGACGAGTCGTCGCAAGCAGGGCGGGTTGTCGCGGCTTGGCTGAGGAAGCCAGTCTCGGAGTATCGCCCGGGTCCCTCGTGTCCTGCTCCCGCCGACTTCACGGGGTCTACCGAGCCGTTTGGTCGGATCGTGCAGGGACTCGAAGCAGCGCGATGCATCCGTGTGGGCTCCCTCGAGCCGCCCAGCGCATTCTGGATCGACGGCTGGGACGGAGCGCAGCAAGTACAGTTGACGATCCAAGCCTGGCATCCCGTCGCGCGGCGTTCCGCGCTGAGCCTCGAGACGGTCCAGGCGCAGATTCGGGCGCCGCGGGAGTGGCTGCCGTGGCTCGCGGCGACGGACCAAGGAAACGGCGCCGTCTACTCCGGTCTGCGTACCTGGGTTGCGACCATCTCGAAGGAGGAGCTGGCAAGTGTCCGCGCAAGGCTTGCTCGGCTCGATGCTGGCGGCCGGCGGAAGCTGATCGAATCCGACGTCTACCGGCGAAGGCGGGCGCCAGCCAGTGCTGCCGAGCTCATCGGCGAATTGTTTCCCCGAGCGCAGGACGGACGTGCCGATCTCGAAACGCAATGGGCGTGGTCCGACCAACTTCTGTTTCTTTCTAAAGCGGGCCGATCGGACGCATGCCTTGCGGCAGGCGCTCGCTTTGCAGACGCGAACTGGGATCGCACACCTGCACGCGCCGCCATCCACAACCTGGTCGAATGCGCAGCTCACGCGTCGGGTGCGGCCCCTGAATGGAGGGCTCAACTCGAGGCATGCAAAGCTGCGCCGGCTCCATTCAGTTGCGCGCGCCCTTTGTTGCTTCACCTGAAGAGCGCAAACAAATAGTGTACGGCTCTCCCATGCCTGACCAGCCGCCGCTTACCTATCGCGTCGTGGACGTCTTCACCGACACGCCCCTCGAAGGGAACCAGCTCGGCGTCTTCACCGACGCGCGGGCCCTCTCCAGCGAGCAGATGCAGCGCCTCGCGCGGGAGATGAACTTCGCCGAGTGCACCTTCGTCCTGCCGCCGGAGCGCGGATGCGACGCGCGCATCCGCATCTTCACTCCGGCCCACGAGTTGCCTTTCGCGGGGCACCCGGTGCTCGGCTCCGCATTCGTGGTGGGCGAGCCGCTGCCCGGCGACCTGGTCCTGCTGGAGACCGGCGTGGGCATCGTGCCCGTCGAGCTTCGCCGCGAAAGCGGTCGGGTCGTGTCCGGCCGGATGCAGCAGCCGATCCCCTCCTGGGGACCTTACGAGCGGGAGGCCGAGCTGCTCGCCGCGCTCCGGGTGCGCGGCTCGCGACTGCCCGTCGTCGCCTACAGGAATGGCCCGGTGCACGTGTATGTCGAGCTGGAGAGCGAGGCGGAGGTGGCCGCGCTCCGTCCGGATCTCGGCGCGCTCGCTGGCCTTATGGAGGTGGGCGCGAACTGCTTCGCGGGATCGGGGAAGCGGTGGAAGACGCGGATGTTCGCGCCCGCGCTCGGCGTCGCCGAGGATCCGGCCACCGGTTCCGCCGCGGGGCCGCTGGCCTTGCACCTCGCGCGGCACGGGCGCATCGCCTTCGGGGACGAGATCGAGATCCGGCAGGGCGCCGAGATCCACCGTCCGTCGTTGCTGCGGGCGCGCGTGACGGGGTCCGCCGACCGGGTGGAACGCGTCGAGGTGGCCGGCTCCGCGGTGATCGTCGCCCGCGGCGAGTTCCACCGCTACTGAGGCAGGCCGCGTTCGATCAGAGGTCCGCCTTGCGTGGGCCGGGCGGGAGCGCCGGCGGAGCGTAGCGCGCCCGGAGCCGCGCGCCGAAGCGGTTGCCCAGGTACGAGCAGACGGCGGCGACGGCGATGGGGAACCAGAAGCGCATCGCCTCGAAGGTCTCCGTGCTCACCGCCCAGCGCGGACCGTGGCCGATGCCCCAGGAGTGCAGCGTCGCGAGCAGATCAGAGTCGGTGAACGTGGCCGCCACCCACCAGCCCGCCGCGAGACCCGCCAGCGCGGGGAGGCGGGGGACGAACTGGCCGCGCAGCACGCGAAGGAAGGCGGCCCCGAGCGCGGAGATCTCCCTGCCCGCGCCGTGAATCCAGTCCGGCCAGGCCGAGCCGCCGAAGGGAGCGAGCAGGGCGGCGCGCTCGGTGACGAGCGCCGACAAGCGGGCGCGCGCGTCGCGGGCGCGCACGAGCGCGTCCGCCACGAAGGCCTCCCGGGAGACGTTGGCGGATCCGTCCAGCGCGGCCCTGCCGAGGCGTTCACGGGTCTCCTCGCGGGCGCGGCGCGCCGCGCGCAGCCGGTCGCGCAGCACCGCGCGCGCCGCCACTCCGCGGATGACCACGAACGGACGTGCGCGGGCCGAGGCGGTCGCGAAGTCCGCGCGGTCCTCCTCGAGCGAGGCGCGGATCGCGGTCCGCAGGTGGTCCTCCGCGTGTCCGCGGCTGCGCACTTCGTCGACCAGCCTGCCGACTGCGGCGGACCCGGCCAGCGCGCCGCCGAGGATCCGCAGCGCGACCCGCTCGGAGCGCCGGGCGCGGCCGATCTTCCAGTCCAGCTTCCACGACACGACCGCCGCGGAGATCCGATCGAGGAACCCGCGCCGTTCGGCGCTCACGCGCATTGCTCCAGAAGCCACGTCAGGACCGTAGGCTGCGAGGCGGTGGGACATCAACCGCCGGATGTGCGGAATCGTGCCCCTCGCGCGAACCCCGTGGCCGCCGCTACCTTGCTGGCACTCCCCCTGCAAACCCAGGCCAGTCGATGCGAGCGTCACGAGAACAGAATCCATGCCGGACCCTTGTCTCGGGGCTGCTCGCGCTCGCGGCGGCCTGCGCGTCGTCGCGTTCCGGACAGCGCGACGCGCCGGCCGCGGACGCCGTCACCATCCCTGTCGCGGAGGCGACGCTTGCGCCCGGGGTCGAGCCCGAGCGGCCTCCTGCCCGCCCGCCTGCGGACGCGCCGTCGACCCATCCCGTCCAGCGCATGCTGTCCGCCGCGAGGGCAGAGCTGGGCAAGCGCGGTGGCCGCGATGGCATCGATTGTTCCACCTTCGTGCGCGCCGCGTACTCCGCCGCGGGCGTCGATCTTTATGCGGAGGCCTCGCCGCGCGACAACGGCGTGCAGGCGATCCGCCGGTACGTCCGCCGCCACGGCCGGCTGCACCGCCGGCGTCAACCCGCGCCGGGCGATCTGGTCTTCTTCGACAACTCGTACGACCGTAACCGCAACCGGCTGCTCGACGACCGCCTCACTCACGTGGGGATCGTCGAGGAAGTCCTGCCCGACGGAACGGCGCTCGTCCTGCACTCGACCAACCACGGCGTCGTGCGCGAGCCAATGAACCTGCGGCGCCCGCACGCGTCGACGGGCGCCGGAGGGGAGCCGATCAACGCCGTGCTGCGGCGGCGGACCTCGCACGACTCGCCGCGCACGCCGCGCTTCATGTCGGAGCTGTTCGCCGGCTTCGGCACCGTGTTCGGGGCGGAGCATCCCGCCCAGCCCGCGGCGCGCCGTCCCGCGCGCGCCACGCGCCGCGGCTGAGGTTGGAGCGACCGCCGGCCGCGGTTTTCCAACCGGGCGGCGAGGTTTGATGCTGGAAGCGAATTTTCGTGCGTGGGGGAACGGACGCGCGAAACCGCGCTCCGCCCCAACGATCGGCGCATCGAACCCGGCGGACCTGGAGGTCTGCGATGAGGCGGCCCAGCATCCTCGACGTCCTGCGCGCGGTGCGCGACGTGGGTCCCACGTATCCCGAAGTGCGTGCCTGGTGGTACGCGCCCGGCCGCAGGCTCCGCCTGCAAGGGACAGTGGCTGGCGAAGAGGGCGGTGAGGCCGTGGAGGTCGTGGTCGAGACCGACGCCGGCGGCGCTGATCTGGCGGGCATCGGCGGCGACCTGGCGGATCGTTTGCGGCGTGGTCCCGTCTCGGTGCGCCCCCACCGAGGCACAGGAGAAGAACGGCAGCTCTACCGCCTGCTGAGCCGAGGCGACGTGGTGACCGTTTCGTAGCCGGCGCCTGTCGGGCGGCCGGCGGACGAGGTTGCGGATGATCGGTTCCGAGGAGCGCGCGGGCCACGACGGCTTGGAGCGACCCGGCACGCTGGCGACGCTGTTCCTCGCCGCCATGCGCAGGCATGATCGGGCGGCCGTCCTGCTGCACCACGACGGCGTGAAGTGGCGCGAGACGCCCAGCTGGCGGTTCGAGCGGCAGGTCATCCGTCTCGCGCTGTTCCTTCGCGATCGCGCGCGCCTGGCCCCGGGCGACCGTGTGGCGATCGTGTCCGGGCTGCGCCCTGAGTCGCCGGTAGCGGAGCTGGCGGCGATCACGCAGGGCGCCGCGGCGGTGGCGATCGATCCCGACCTGCCTCCCGAGGCCGTGCGCCGCGCGATCGAGGAAACGGCGCCGGCGGTCGCATTCGTGGCCAATGCTCCGGCGCCGGAGTGGACCTCGGGAGCGCGCGCAGTCGTGTGCTTGCAAGGAAAGGCCGAGGGCGCCTGGGCCTGGAGCGAAGCGCTCGATCTAGGCGGTACGCTGGACACGCCCGAGCGCGCCCAGTCCTTTCGCGCGCAGGCGCGCGAGGTGGCGCCGGACTCCCGCGCCCTCGGGTACCTGGCCGGATCGGACGGCCTCTTGCAGTGCCAGTTCCTCACCCAGGCCGAGGCGGTCGCGCGGATGCGGGCCCTCCGGACGGGGTCGCCTGCGCGGAAAGGGGCCGTCGCGCACGTGTCGGCTTCCCCGACGCTGGCCGCGCGCCTCGCCCTCCTTTCGTTCGTGGTCGACGGATCGACCGCTTGCGCGGTGGGGATGCCGGGACGCGAGGTCGCCGGGCTGCAGCCGGATTGGGTCGTGGGACCTGCCGGCGCGCCTACGAGCGGGCGACCCGCGCCTCCGGCGCCTCGCCGCGCAGGGGCACGACTGTTCGATCGAATCCTGGCCCCGTTCCGGAGGGATCGTCGAGAGGTGAAGCTCGAAAGATAGGAGGTCACGATGTCCGAAGCGATCGATGCCGTGGTGAAGGACCTTGCGAATCTGGGCTGGCGTGGGCTCCAGTCAGTGAACACGAGTCTGCCGGAGACACCGTCGCCCGCGCCTGACTGGGCGCCGGGGCCGCTCCTCAAGAGCCGCGAACGCACGCGGCCGCCGCTCGGCTGGCCCCGCGACACCGACTCGCTCTGCCCGCGCTGCGTGGTGGAGACGCGCGACGCCATCCTGCGCGGCGAGCGCGACCTGGCCGATCTGCTGGATGGACGCCTGGGCGAGATCAAGGCGCGCATCGCGGAGGAGGACGGCCGGATCCTCATCCGCAAGACCTGCCCGGAGCACGGGGCGTTCGAGGACGTGCTCTCGATCGACCCGGAGTTCAGCCGGGTGATCGAATCGCGCTATCCGGGCCGCGACTTCCGCACGCTCGGAGACGAATTGATCCACCGCCACGGCACCTCGTCGATCAAGTACGGCCGGGGCGCGGTGCTGACCATCGACCTGACCAACCGCTGCAACATGATGTGCAACCCGTGCTTCATGGACGCCAACCAGGTCGGGTACGTGCACGAGCTGACGCTCGACGAGATCAAGCAGATCCTCGACGACTCGATCTCCTTCAAGCCGCGCCGGCAGATGTCGGTGCAGTTCTCCGGCGGCGAGCCCACCATGTCGCCCCATTTCCTGGAGGCGTGCAGGTACGCCAAGGAGGTCGGCTACTACGCGGTGCAGGCGGCGACCAACGGCCTGCGCTTCGCGCTGGAGCCGGAGTTCGCGTACGCCGCCAAGGAGGCCGGCTTCGACCTGGCGTACTTCCAGTTCGACGGCGTGTCGAACGACGCCAACAAGCACCGGCACATCAGCAACCTCTTCGACGTGAAGCTCAAGTCGATCGAGGTGCTGCACGACGCCGGCATCGACATCGTGCCCGTGACCACGCTGGTGAACGGCGTGAACGAGACCCAGGTGGGCCCGCTGCTCGATTTCGTGCTCGCCAACTCCGACAAGATGGGCGGGATCAGCTTCCAGCCGGTCTCCTTCACCGGTCGCGACGAGGGCATCAGCGACGAGGACCGGCGCCGGCACCGCTACACCATCTCGCACATGGCGCACGAGCTGCAGCGCTACTACGGCGGGAAGATCGATCCGTATCGCGACTGGTACCCGCTCGGCGCCATGGGCGGCTTCACCGTGCTGGCCGATCACCTCCGCGCGCTGAACGGGCCCGATCAGCCGAGTTTCGGCGGGCTGTGCTGCTCCTGCCACCCGAACTGCGGGTCGAGCGTGCTGCTGGTCGCCAACCGCAGGACCAAGGTGTGGTCGCCGATCACCCAGTTCTTCGACATGGAGCGGTTCATGAAGGACATCGCGCTCATCTGCGACACGGGCCGTGGCAAGAAGCTGACGCTCGCGCAGGTGGCGCTGTCCTTCCTGCGCAACTTCGACGGGCGGAAGGCGCCCGCCGGGATGACGCTCCGGGAGTTCCTCAAGCTCTTCAACGGCAAGATGGGCGGCAGCCTGATGAAGAAGGAGAAGGAGCAGGACTGGACCGTGCTGTGGGTCGGCGGGATGTGGTTCCAGGACTTGTGGACCTATGACTTCCGCCGCACCGAGATGTGCGTGATCCCGTACGCGACGCAGGAGGGAGAGATCTCGTTCTGCGCTTACAACACCGGCGTCGGGTGGCGGCAGATCGTCGAGAACATGCACATGGTGGCGCGCACCAAGGACTGGTTCGAGACGCGCGGGCGGCACAAGATCTACGCCGGCGACCGTCCCATGGAGGTGCCGGGCGTCCGCAAGCTGCCGGTGGTGAGCGACGCGCCGCAGCCGGCGCCGGGCGCGCACGTGACCGCCTGCGGTTGAGCGCGGC
>DASWGI010000020.1:0-8166 GCA_036393835.1 Myxococcales bacterium
CACGGACCTGGTAGTCGCCGAGGACCGCGCGCTCGCCGGGGCGGAGCCACACCTGCATCGGGTTGAAGCGGGTCCGGGCCGTGCGGCGGAGGACCTGCGCGCCGTCGGGACCGTCGGTGCCGAGGCGGTAGCGATCGCCGAGCTGCGCGAAGAGCGTGGCGAGCCACGGATCGGCGGCCACGCGCGGGTCCACGGGCTGCCGCGGCGGCGCCTTCGGCGCGGGCCGCAGCAGGCGGAGCAGCCGGCGGATCATCCCGGCACCGATTGCGCCTTCCAGATCTGCTCCGCGTATTCCCGGATGGTCCGGTCGGAGGAGAACTTCCCCATCCGGGCCACGTTCAGGATCGCCATCCTCGTCCAGCGTTCCTTGTCCACGAAGGCCTGCTCCACGCGCTGCTGGCAGTCCGCGTAGGAGGCGAAGTCGGCCAACAATAGATATGGGTCGTGGTCGAGCAGCGACAGCACGAGCGGGCGGAACAGCTCCGGGTGCTCGGGCTCGAAGAAGCCGCCGTGGATGAGGTCCAGCACCGCGCGCAGCTCGGCGTTGTGCTCGTAGAAGTCGCGCGGCCGGTAGCCGCGCCGGAGCAGGTCTTGCACCTCCTGCGCGGTGAGACCGAAGAGGAAGAAGTTCTCGTGCCCGACCTCGTCGCGGATCTCGATGTTGGCGCCGTCGAGCGTGCCGATGGTCAAGGCGCCGTTGAGCGCGAACTTCATGTTCCCCGTGCCGGACGCCTCCTTGCCCGCGGTGGAGATCTGCTCGGAGAGGTCGGATCCGGGGAAGATGCGCTCGGCCAGCGAGACCCGGTAGTTGGCGAGGAACACCACCTTGAGCTTGTCCTTCACCTGCGGGTCCACGTTCACCACCGCGGCCACCGAGTTGATCAGCTTGATGATCAGCTTGGCCACCGCGTACGCCGGCGCCGCCTTGCCGCCGAAGATGCACGTGCGCGGCACCATGGGCAGGTCGGGCTGGTTCTTGATGCGCAAGTAGAGCGCGACGACGTGCAGCAGGTTGAGAAGCTGGCGCTTGTACTCGTGCAGCCGCTTCACCTGCACGTCGAAGATCGAGTTCCGGTCGACGGTGATCCCCTGCTCGCGCTCGATGTAGGCCGCCAGCTGCTCCTTGTTGCGCTGCTTGATGTCGCGGAAGGCGGCGCGGAAGGTCTCATCGTCGGCCAGCGGCTCGAGCTTGCGCAGCTCGTCCAGGTCGACCGTCCACCCGTCGCCGATGCGCGCGGTGATCGCCTCCGACAGCAGCGGGTTCGCGCCGAGCAGCCAGCGGCGCGGCGTCACGCCGTTGGTCTTGTTGTTGAACCGCTCCGGCCACATCTCGTGGAAATCGTGGAGCAGGTCCTGCTGGAGCAGCTGGGTGTGCAGGGCGGCCACGCCGTTCACCGAGTGCGAGCCCACCACCGCCAGGTACGCCATCCGGATGCGCTTGGAGGAGAGCTGCCCGTCCCCCTCGTCGACGAGCGACATGCGCGAGATGCGCTGCTCATCGTAGGGGAAGCGGTTCATCACCTGGCGCAGGAAGCGCCGGTTGATCTCGAAGATGATCGCCAGATGGCGCGGCAGCAGCTTGCCGAAGATCTCCACCGGCCAGGTCTCCAGCGCCTCGGAGAGCAGGGTGTGGTTGGTGTAGCCGAAGGTCGCGACCGTCAGCTCCCACGCCTTGTCCCAGGGCAGCTGGTGCTCGTCGACGAAGATGCGCATCAGCTCGGGGATCGCGACGGCCGGGTGCGTGTCGTTCAGCTGGATGGCGATCTTGTCGGCGAAGTCGTCCAGCGACTTGTGCGCGACCAGGTGGCGCCGGACGATGTCGTGCAGCGAGCACGCCACGAAGAAGTACTGCTGCTTCAGGCGCAGCTCCCTCCCGAACATCTTCACGTCGCTGGGATACAGCACCTTGGAGATCGTCTCCGACCGGTTCTTCTCCAGCACGGCGCGCTCGTAGTCGCCGTCGTTGAACAAGGTGAGATCGAACTCCTCGCTGGCGCGCGCGCGCCACAGGCGCAGCGTGTTGACCGTGGCGTTTCCGTAGCCCGCGATCGGCGTGTCGTAAGCGACGCCGATGACCTGTTCCTCCGGGGCCCAGTGAATCCGGAGTTGCCCGTGGTCGAAGTGCTCCTCGGTGCGCCCGCCGAACCCCACCGGGACCCAGTATTCGGGCCGCGGCATCTCCCACGGGTTCCCGAAGCGGAGCCACTCGTCCGGCTTCTCGATCTGCCAGCCGGCCTTGATCTCCTGGTCGAACATCCCGAACTCGTAGCGGATGCCGTACCCGTATCCGGGGACGTCGAGGGTGGCCATGGAATCCAGGAAGCAGGCGGCGAGCCGTCCCAGGCCGCCGTTGCCGAGGCCCGCGTCCACCTCCTGCTCGAGCAGGTCCGAGACCTCCAGACCCATCATGCGCATCGCCTCGCGCGCGGTGTCGTACAGCCCCAGGTTGAGCAGGTTGTTCGCGAGGGCGCGGCCCATGAGGAATTCGGCCGACAGGTAGTAGACGCGCTTGGCGTCGCGCCGGTAGTAGCGCTGCTGGGTCGAGATCCACCGCTCGATCAGGCGATCGCGCACCGTCAGCGCGAGCGACATGAAGCGGTCGCGCGCGGTGGCCGAGTACTGGTCCTTCGCCAGCGAGTACAGCAGGTGGTTGGTGAAGGAGTGCAGGACTGCCGCGGCTTCGTTCGGAGCCGGGGCGCGGAGGATGCGGGAAGCCATCAGTCCGATCTTACTAGAACGCGTCTCGGAATGCCGCGCCAGCCGCCGCGTCTTCGGCGGCGCTGCGCTTTTTTACCGCAGCGTCAGGAGGTATCCGGCCTGGAAGTCGATGCCGCTCAGCGGGTTTTCCAGCCCCGCCAGGGCGGGCGTGAGCGACGTGTGCGCCTGCAGCAGCAGGCGCCCCGGTCCGAGCGGCCACGACGCGCCCAGGGCGGCGCCGGTGCGAATTCCCAGCTCCGAGCCAGAGCGGGAGAGCGTGGGGGCGCTGGGGAAGCTCGCCGAAACCCAGGTCTGCTGCACCCCGAGCAGGAGCGAGGCGTGGACGTCCACGCCGCGGAACGAGCGCGTCGCGCGGGCACCCAGTTGGGTCAAGAGGCCCGTGGCGGTGGCGCGCTCAGGACGGCCCAGGAACGGGCTGGGCGCCGGCTCGTCGGTGGCGAACCACCCGGTGCCGCCCACGTCGAGCAGCGCCTCGAATGGCGTGCCCGTCACCGGGATCGCCAGCTCCGCCGTCGCCCCGAAGGCCGGCACTCCGCTGAAGGTGGTCCCCGCCGACACGAGCAGCCCGGCCGAGGGCGATCCGAAGGCATTGAGCCACGCGCTGCGCGTGCGGGGGGCGCCCGGCGCGATCGACGCGCGCACCTCGGCGCGCTCGCCGAACGCCTGCACCTCGATGTCGGTCTGGCCCGAGGCGCCGCGGGGCGCCTGCCAGGAGACCTCGACGATCCCGCGCCGGTTGCGCGACACGTCCACGCCTCCGCGTTCGGCGCTGGCCGTGACGCGCGCATCCGGGTCGGGCGAGCCGTCGCGGCGGACGACGAAGGCTTGCAGCTCCACGGACTCGCCGGCGGGCGCCTGCGGGGGCCCGACCGGGAGCACGCGCATGCGCGGGAACCGCGGCGGATCCAGGTCGAGTAGCCGATCCGCGGTGTTCCCGAGCGGGTCCTCGACGTGCATGGTCCCCTTGTCCACGCCCGGGGGCACCACCACCTGGACCTTCACCTCGCCCTTGGCGTTCGCCACCGCGGGGCCGAATTCGCGATCGGCGATGCGCAGGTGCACGGAGGCGTACGGCTTGGTCTCGAGAGTCATCGAGTCGCTGCCCGACAGCGGCAGCGCGAGCCACCCGAGCGCGTGCTCGCCTTCCACCTCGGCGTCGGCCCCGATCAGCGCCACCACCGGCGCCCGCGACCGGGGCGGGGTGAACGCGGCGGTGAATGCGCCGTCGCCGGCCGGCTGTGGGTCGCCCACCGCGCCGACGTTGGTGCTGAGCGAGACCTTCGCGCCGGGGAGGGCGCGGCCGAACAGTCCCCTGACCCGCACCTCGATGCGCGCGGTGCCGTCCTTGCCGAGCGTGAGCGTGCCGGGGTCCGCCGACAGCGTCACCGAGATCGCCAGGAGCGTGCTCAGCGCGATTGCCAAAGCTTCCTCTTCACCCGGACCGTGGGCGTCGTCTGGTCGCGTACGATGGTGGTGTCCACCTGCTTGCGCCGGCCCATCGGATCGATGGCCACGACGGCGACCGTCTGCTTGCCGTCGCGCAGCGGCACGTCGGCGCGGAACGACCCGCCCGGCTCGACGGGCACCGGCCGCCCCTGGATGAACACCCGGCTACCCGCCTCCACCTTGCCGCTGACCGGCACGGTGTCCTTGCTGGTGGCCCGTTCCTGGGGCCAGCGGACCGCCAGCAGCACGCGGCGCAGCGCCGGCGAGGCATCCTCGGGCCCGCCTCCCGCCACGCGGCTGACGGTGCCGGGCTTCACCTCGACCCGCCTGCCGTGGGCGGTGAGGTTCACCGATCCGGTCACGGCGGCGACCGCCACCACGCCGCGGCCGTCCGCGGTGACGAAGAAGTGGCCGCCCTGGCTGTACGCCCGAGCCTCGCTGCCCTCCATCTCCACGTCGACGCTGCCCTTCCCAGGCTCCACCTCGGACTCCACCGAGCCGCGCACCTGCGCGCGCAGCCAGCGCAAGTTCGCGTCCTTCAGGCGCAGGGCGGAGGCTTCGTGCACGCGCATCTTCACGCCGTCGACGCCGACCTCCGCCTCGCCCTCGTGCGTGCGCAGCGCGTCGCTCGGGGCCAGGTGGTCGCCGACCTGCGCGTCGGACCAGTTGCCCAGCGGACCGCGCTGCAGCTCCACCTTGCCCTTGCGCGAGATGACGACCGCGGTGGCGCGCACCTGCGGCTCGCCCGGCGGAAGCGGTCCCGTGGCCTTCACGGGCACGGCAGGACCTGCCGGCGCACGCCCGCAGGCGGCCAGCACGGCGGCGCAGATCAGCGCGCGCCCCGCGCACGAGGGGCCCCGCTTCATCTGGCGAGAGTACGAGCCGGATCGCACCCTCCGCAAATTCCACTCCACCGCACGTCCAGTCGACATGGGCGACTTCATCCCACTCGCACCGACCCCTCGCGCACATCCGCTTCCTTGTATTCGTGCGCACGCCCGGCAAGCATCGCCCGATGCGCCTGGGGGTGAAACTCGCGTTGCTGCTCTCCTGCGCGAGCGCCGCGCCGCTCGCGCTGGCGACCGTGGTGACGCTGCCGTCGGGGAGCCGCGAGCTGCGCTCGCAAGTGGCGCGCATCCATGCCCAGGCCGCCTCGGCGCTCGCCGACCAGGTGCAGCGCGTGCTGCTCGACAAGCTCGACGCCCTGACGCTCGCCACCCGCTCACTGCGCCTCTCCGAACTGGACCAGGAAGCGCGCCAGCAGGCGCTGCTCCTCATCTACCAGCAGACCAAGGGCGCCGACGTCGTCGGCCTGTTCGACGAAAAGGGCGACCCGGTGGTGACGCCGGTGCGCTTCAGCCAGGTGGTGCCCGAGGCGCAAGCGGACCACGAGGAGATCGATCACGAGGCGCTGAGGGCGTACGCGGCGGCGGTGCCGCTGCGTGAGGCGCTCAGGTCGAAAGGGCTGACGCTCGGTCCACCGTACGTGCTGCCTGGACGCGGCGGGACGCCGGTGGCGCGGCTGGTGCTGGCGCTGCCGGTGCAGGGCGCGCGCGGGGCGCGCTGGGTGCTCGCCGTCGAGCTGTCGCTGCGCTCCCTTCAAGAGAGGTTCGAGAAGCTCCGCCCCTCGGAGGGCAGCGCCTTCCTGGTAGATGGAGCGTTCCGCGCGGTGATCCATCCCGACCCCAACGCGGCGCTCTCGCGGGCGGACCTCTCGCAGCACCCGCTGCTCTCGGGGACGGACCAGGAGGACGTGCTCGGCGCGAGCGCCGACGTGCCCGTCTCCGGGTGGCGGGTGGTGGTCCAGGAGGACGCGGATGCGGCGCTGGGTCCCATCCGCCGGCTCGCGCGCGGCGCCGCATTCTGGATCGGTATCGCGCTGATCGCGGCGCTGGTGCTCGCGGTGACCACCGTGCGCCAGGTGACGCGGCCCGTGGAGCGGCTGCGCGCCGCGGCCGCCGCCGTCGCCAGCGGCCAGCTGGAGACCGAGGTCGACGTCCGCGGACACGACGAGCTGGCGCAGCTGGCGCAGGCGTTCAACCAGATGGTGCGCGGACTGCGCGAGCGGGTGCGGCTCGAGGCGACGCTCGCCATCTCCAGCACGCTGGAGCTCAAGGAGGTGCTCGAGCGCCTCCTCGACGGCCTCTCGCGGCTGGTGACCTACCAGCGCGCGGCGGTGCTGATGAAGCGCGGCGAGCGCTACCGGGTCGCCGCCCAGCGAGGCTATCCGGAGGCCCAGCACGCCGGCGTGCTGGAGCAGGTGCTGCCCGGCGGCCCGGTCGAGCGCGCGCTGAAGGCGGAGCAGCCGGCGCTGGGATGGGGCGGGGCGGCGCTGGTGGTCCCGCTCGTCTCCCGCGGCGAGGTGGTCGGGCTGGTCACGCTGGAGAGCAACAAGACCGGCGCCTACGACGACGAGAAGGCCCGGCTGGCGATGAGCTTCACCCAGCCGGCCGTGATCGCGGTCGAGAACGCGCGCCTGTTCGACGAGGTGCAGCGCCTCGCCACCCTGGACGGCCTGACGGGAACGCACAACCGCCGCCACTTCATGGAGCTCGCGCAGCTGCAGTTCGAGAGCGCGCGCCGCTTCGCGCAGCCTCTCGCCGCCATCATGATCGACGTGGACCGCTTCAAGCAGGTGAACGACACCCTGGGCCACGCGGTGGGCGACGAGGTGCTCCGCGCCGTGGCCGAGCGCGTGCGGAATACGCTACGCGCCGTGGACATCCTCGGACGCACCGGAGGCGAGGAGTTCGCGGTCCTGTTGCCGGGCACCCTGCGCGAAGCGGCTTCCAGCGTGCTGGCCGAACGGATCCGGCGCGCCGTCGGCGACGGGGCGGTGCACACCCAGTCCGGGCCGGTGCACGTCACGATCAGCCTCGGGGTCGCCAGCGCGGGGCCCGACTGCCCCGATATCGCGGCGCTGCTGCGCGCGGCGGACGCGGCGCTCTACGACGCGAAGCAAGGCGGCCGCAACCGCGTCGCGTCGTAAAGCGCAGCCCATCACGTCCCGCTGTGAAGCGTCGCCGCGCTTGGAGTGGCTGCCGGCCGTTCCTCTAACGCGGTGCGTCCCGCCCCGGCACTCACGATTGGTAACTTCTCGCCTCGTGTGCGCGGCCTACTTCGAGCGCAGCGAATGCGCCGAGCCTCGTCGTCCGAGCACGACCGAAATGGATCTCGGTTGCTTTTCAAGGGCTATGGCGGTGAAACGCCATCTCGGAGCGGGCTGCCGCGTGCACGCCTTGACGCAGCGCGTGCCGCCCCGGCGCGGATCATCCTGCACTCAGCCTGACGGAGTCCCAGTACCGACTGCAAGCCGGTCGACCGATGCGCGCGCTCGTTCCATGAACGCACGACCGTACATCTGGTCCGCGGCGTGTTGGTTGTGCGCACGGCAGAGCAAGCGGATCCGGTCCGTTCGGTGGAGATGCGTTCGCGCGAAGCCGTCCAGATGATCGAATTCCAGGGCGCCTGTCTCGCCGCACCTGCGGCCATGCTCGTCGGTGAACGTGCAGCGGCCGCCGTCGCGCTCGAAGACCTCGCGTTTGATGGCGTCCGGGATGTGACGCGAGGACGATTCGTCCGCGTCTTCGGCCGGAGCCTGTCGCGCCTTCCGACCGGTGGCGAATCGCTCCTTCTTCACCTGCTCGATGAGCACGTCGAGTGCTCTCTCGACGATCGTCGCCAGGTCTCCGTCCGGGATGCGGTGGCGGAGCAGATCCTGGGCCTGGCGGAACTTGTCATGACATGCGCGACTCGCGGTGAACTGGAACTTGAACGTCTCCTCGGAGAGCGGTGCTACTACAGCCCGCTCATCCCGTCGCGGCGCTGGCGCGGGTGGCGGTGCGAACGCGAGAGCAGGGGGCGACTCGGGTTGCGCCACCGGTATGGCGGCGCCGAACGAGAATGCGGGTGACGCTTCGGATGGTGGGTTGGGGCGGCCGGGAAGCTTTCGCACCACAGTGGGAACCGGCGGCTGCGGCCAAAGACGCGCGACCAGCTCTT
>DASWGI010000021.1:0-6227 GCA_036393835.1 Myxococcales bacterium
TTCCGGGCTACACAAGCGGTCAGTCCCGCAGTGGAGGCAACCTGATGCAAGGTCAGACTTCCGCCCGTACCCCGCGCAACCTGGAGCACGCCGTCGTCCGGTTCGCCGGCGACTCCGGCGACGGCATGCAGCTCACCGGCACCGAATTCACCCGCGAGGCGGCGCTGCACGGAAACGATCTGGCGACCTTCCCGGATTTCCCTGCGGAAATTCGCGCGCCCGCCGGCACCACCGCGGGCGTCTCCGGGTACCAGATCCAGTTCGCGGCGCACGAGGTGTTCTCGGCCGGCGACCAGCCGGACACGCTGGTGGCGATGAACCCCGCGGCGCTCAAGGTGCACCTCGCCGACCTCAAGAAGAGCGGTCTGCTGGTGGTCAACGAGGCCTCCTTCACCCCGGCGGACTTGACGCGCGCCGGCTGGAAGTCGAACCCGCTCACCGACGGCTCGCTCGAGGGCTACCGCGTCATCCAGGTCGACTTCGACAAGCTGGTGACGCTCGCCTGCCAGGACCTGGGCCTGCCCGCGAAGGACGTCCAGCGGACGAAGAACTTCTTCGCGCTGGGATTCGTCTTCTGGCTCTACTCGCGCGACACGGCGCGCGAGGAGAGCTCGATCCGCGAGCGCTTCGCCAAGCGGCCCCAGCTGGCCGAGGCGAACCTGCGCGCCTTCAAGGCCGGCTACTACTACGGCGAGACGACCGAGGCGGCCGACGCGCCCTACCAGATCGCCCCCGCGCGCCTGCAGCCGGGCACGTACCGCAACGTGATGGGGTCCACCGCAATCGCGCTGGGGCTCATCGCGGCGGCGCGGCAGTCGGGCTTGCGGCTGTTCTTCGGCAGCTACCCGATCACGCCGGCGAGCGACATCCTGCACGAGCTGGCCAAGCACCGGCAGTACGGAGTCACGACGTTCCAGGCGGAGGACGAGATCGCCGCCGTCACCGCGGCCATCGGCGCCTCGTTCGGCGGCGCGCTGGGGGCCACCGCCTCGAGCGGGCCCGGCGTCGCGCTGAAGACCGAGGCGATCGGCCTGGCGCTGATGATCGAGCTGCCGCTGGTGATCGTGGTGGCGCAGCGGGGCGGCCCCTCCACGGGCCTGCCCACCAAGACCGAGCAGTCGGACCTCTTCCAGGCGGTCTACGGCCGCAACGGCGAGTCGCCGGTGCCGGTGCTCGCCACCCGCTCCCCCGCCGACTGCTTCGACGCCTCCATCGAGGCGTGCCGCATCGCCATCGAGTATCGTACACCCGTTATCTTATTGTCGGACGGCGCGATCGGGACCGGCAGCGAGCCCTGGAAGCTGCCCGACCTGGAGGCGCTGCCGCGCATCGACCCCAAGCTCCGCACCGACCCGGTGGGCTTCCACCCCTACGATCGCGATCCCGAGACGCTGGCCCGCCCCTGGGCCGTCCCCGGAACGAAGGGGCTCGAGCACCGCCTCGGAGGCCTGGAGAAGGACGCCCTCACCGGCAACGTCAGCTACGACGCGCAGAACCACGAGAAGATGGTGCGCACCCGCGCGGAGAAGGTGCAGCGGGTCGCGCGCACCTACCCGCCCACCGAGGTGGCCGGCGATCCCGACGGCGACGTGCTGGTGATCTCCTGGGGCGGCACGTACGGGTCGGTCACGCAGGCGCTCCTCGACGCGCGCGCCGCGGGAGTGCGCGTGGGCCAGGTGCACCTGCGCTACATCTTCCCGTTGCCGCCCGACCTGCTGGAGATCGCGGCGCGGTACCGGAAGGTGCTGGTGCCCGAGCTGAACCTGGGGCAGCTGCGCCTCCACCTGCGCGGGCAACTGGGGCTGGAGACGGTCGGCCTCAACAAGGTGCAGGGGAAACCCTTCCACGTGGCCGAGGTGCGGAGCGCGATCGAGAAGCTCGCGCCGCGGGCCAAGGAGATCGCATGACCGGCAAGCTGAACCTCGCCAAGAAGGACTTCGTCAGCGATCAGGAAGTGCGCTGGTGCCCCGGCTGCGCCGACTTCGCGATCCTCGCCACCGTACAGAAGGTGATGCCGGAGCTGGAGGTGCCGCGCGAGAACATCGTGTTCATCAGCGGCATCGGTTGCTCGAGCCGCTTCCCCTACTACATGAACACCTATGGGATGCACGGCATCCACGGCCGCGCCCCCGCCATCGCCACGGGGCTCAAGATGGCGCGCCCCGAGCTGACGGTGTTCGTGGTGACCGGCGACGGCGACGGGCTGTCGATCGGCGGCAACCACCTGATCCACGCCCTGCGGCGGAACGTGGATCTCAAGATCCTGCTCTTCGACAACCGCATCTACGGGCTCACCAAGGGCCAGGCCTCGCCCACGAGCGAGCTGGGCAAGAAGACGAAGTCGAGCCCCTACGGCACGGTGGATCGGCCCTTCAACCCGCTCACGCTGGCGCTCGGCGCCGGCGCGACGTTCGTGGCCCGGAGCGTGGCGACGGACACCGTCCACCTGGCGCAAGTGCTGCGGCGCGCGGCGGCGCACAAGGGGGCCGCGTTCGTCCACATCTGGCAGAACTGCCCGGTGTTCAACGACGCGGCCTTCGACGAGTGGTCCGAGCGCGAGGTCCGCGACGACGCGCTGCTCAAGCTGGAGCACGGAAAGCCGCTGGTGTTCGGCAAAGCCAAGGAGAAGGCGCTGCGGATCGGCGACGGCTTCCGCCTGGAGGCCGGCCCGGCCGGCGGCAGCGCGCTGGTGCACGACGAGACCCGCGACGACCTGGCGCTGGCGATGGCGCTGGCGGCCCTCGAGCCTCCCCTTCCGCAACCGATGGGCGTCCTGCGCGCCGTGCAGCGACCTACCGTGGACGCCCTGGCGCGCCAGCAGGAGGAAGACGCGGCCCGCCAGCGCCCCCCCGACCTCCATGCGCTCCTCCACTCCGGCGACGTCTGGACCGTCGGCACCGGCTGACGAGGTTGCGCTCTGGCCGGGCGCGGAGCACTTCAGCGGCATGCGCAGACGATTCGGACCAGTCGATGCGTCGGTTCCGCCGATCGGGCAGGGGACCTGGCAGTTGGAGCACCACGATCGCGGCGAGGTGGTGAGGGCGCTGCGGCGCGGGCTCGACCTGGGCCTCACCCACGTCGACACCGCGGAGATGTACGGCGGCGGGAAGGTCGAGGAGATGGTCGCCGAGGCGATCGAGGGGCGGCGCGACGAGGTGTTCCTCGTCTCCAAGGTGCTCCCCTCCAACGCCGCGCGGCGCGGGACGGTCGCCGCCTGCGAGCGGTCGCTGCGGCGGCTCCGCATCGACCGGCTGGACTGCTATCTGCTCCACTGGCCGTCGGAGCAATACCCGCTCGAGGACACCCTCGCCGCGTTCGAGGACCTGCGCCGCGCCGGCGCGATCCGCTCCTACGGGGTGAGCAACTTCGGCGAGGACCTGCTCCGCAAGGCCGTCTCCCTCGCCGGTCCCGGCAAGATCGCCTGCGACCAGGCGCTCTACCACCTCGAGGAGCGCCACGCCGACGCGGGCCTCATCCCGCTGTGCGAGGAGCTTGGCATCGCCTTCGTCGGTTACAGCCCGTTCGGGTCGGGCAGCTTCCCCTCGCCGCAGTCGCGCGGAGGCAAGGTGCTCGCCGAGGTCGCCCGCGCGCACGGCGCGACCCCGCGGCAGGTGGCGCTCGCCTTCCTCACCCGGCGCCCGTCGCTGTTCACCATCCCCCGGTCGAGCCGGGTCGAGCACACCGAGGAGAACGCCGGCGCGCTGAAGCTGAAGGTCACCCAGGAAGAGCTGGCGAAGATCGACGCCGCCTTCCCGGTGCGCCGCCGCCGCGAGCTGCCCACGCTGTGAATCAGTCGAAGTGCGCGTTCGCGACGGGCAACACCTTGAGGCCGGCGGGATTGTTGTCCGCCCAGTTCACCAGCCCGATCTGCACTCCGTTCAGCCGCGAAGCGTAGTTCACCAGCCCGATGGCGAGCCCGCGCTGCTCCCCCAGCACGCGGTTGAAGGCGCTGATCGAGAAGCCGTCGAACCGGCCGCCCTCCGCGAGGTGGAAATAGGCCGGCGCGATCACCACGCCCTGGACCTCCTTGCCGCCGGCGGCGAGGGCCATCGCGAGACCCTGGATGCGGGGAGCGCCCACGCCCAGGCCCGCGATCGCGACGCCCTGGATCGTGCCTCCCGCTCCGGCCGCCAGCCCGCCCACCGCGACACCTTGGATGTCGCGGCCCGATCCCACGGCGAGCCCGCCCACGACGAGTCCTTGCACGCCGTCGCCGGCGCCCACACCCAGGCCGCCCAGCGCGATGCCGCGCAGCCGGCCACCGCTCCCTACGCCTGCGCCGCCGAGCGCAATGCCGTCGAGACCCCCGCCGGCGCCTACGCCGAGACCTGCGGCGAACAGGCCGCGCGCCCGCCCGCCCGCGCCGATGCCCAGGCCGCCCAGGCCGATCCCGGTGAAGTCGCCGCCCGCGCCCGCGCCGAGGCCTCCGGCGAGCAAACCGTACACGTCGCCCCCCGCGCCGACGCCCAGTCCTCCCGCGGCGATGCCGATGAGGTTCCCGCCCGTTCCCGCGCCGAGCCCGCCGAGCAGGATGCCCCGCATCCCGCCCCCCGAGCCGACGCCGAGCACGCCCGCCGCCACGCCGTCGAGCGTCTGGTCCGCCGCCACTCCGAATCCGAGCGCCAGGCCACGCACCTTGCCCGCGCCGGTCAGCGGCAGGCCGAGGGCGAGCCCGTCGACCTCGCTCTTCGCGGCGCCCTTGTCGGGGATCCAGATGGTGGCATTCACCCCGTGCGCAACGAACGGCGCGGTGTCGCGGAAGTTCAGCCGCAGCCCGTCGATGTGGCGCGAGTTCCCGATGCCGATGCCGAAGTCGTGGACGGTGAGGTCGAGGCTCCAGGGGCGCGGCTCTTCCTGCTGCGCGCGCGCGGCGCCGCAGAACAGCGAGGCGGCGAGCAGCGCGGCGGCCGGGGATCGAATCGAGAGCGCGCGCACACGACGATCGTACGCCCGCCGGGTGGCTTTATGTCGGCCCGACCGACCGAGGGGCGAAACGGCTGTGGCACAGCGTGTCGCTTTGGACTAGATCCGGCAGCGAACGGAGAAGGACATCATGCCCAGTCCGTACCTGAAGGAGTTCCGCGCCGGAAGCAAGATTGCGCGACTCGCCTCGCTCCCCGCCGCCCGCGAGAAGTTCCCCGGCGTCGCGCGGATGCCCGTCAGCCTGCGCATCGTGCTCGAGTCGCTGCTGCGCCACCTGGACGGCAAGCGGGTGCGCGAGGAGGACGTGAAGAACCTCGCCTCCTGGCGGCCGAGCGGCGAGCGCGTGGAGGAGATCCCCTTCGTGGTCTCGCGCGTCCTCCTGCAGGACTTCACCGGCGTGCCGCTGGTCGTCGACCTGGCCGCCATGCGCAGCGCCGTGAAGCGCGCCGGGCAGGACCCGAAGCTGGTCGAGCCCGAGGTGCCGGTCGACCTGGTGGTCGATCACAGCGTGCAGGTCGACTTCGCCCGGGTGGCGAACGCGCTGCAGCTCAACATGGGCATCGAGTTCAAGCGCAACCGGGCCCGCTACGAGTTCCTCAAGTGGGGCATGCAGGCGTACGACGGGCTCAAGATCGTCCCGCCCGGCATCGGCATCGTGCACCAGGTGAACCTCGAGCACCTCGCCAAGGGCATCCTCGAGCAGGACGGCGTGGTCTATCCGGACACGCTGGTCGGCACCGATTCGCACACCACCATGATCAACGGGCTGGGCATCCTCGCCTGGGGCGTAGGCGGCATCGAGGCGGAGGCCGCCATGCTCGGCCAGCCGGTCTATTTCCTCACGCCCGACGTGGTCGGCGTGAACCTCTCCGGCCAGCTGCGCGCGGGCGTCACCGCCACCGACCTGGTGCTCACCGTCACCGAGATGCTGCGCAAGGCCAAGGTGGTGGGGAAATTCGTCGAGTTCCACGGCGAGGGCGCCGCCGCGCTCCCCGTGCCCGAGCGCGCCACCATCGCGAACATGGCGCCCGAGTACGGCGCGACCATCGGCTACTTCCCCATCGACGAGCTGACTTGCCAGTACCTCCTGGCGACCGGCCGCCCCAAGGAGCTGGTCGACCGCCTCCGCGCTTACTACCAGGCGCAGGACCTCTTCGGCATCCCGAAGAAGGGACAGATCGACTACACGCAGGTGCTCGACCTGGACCTCCGCTCTGTGAACCCCAGCGTGAGCGGGCCCAAGCGGCCGCAGGACCGCATCGAGCTGCCCAGCCTCAAGGGGAAGTTCCTCGATCTGCTGCAGG
>DASWGI010000022.1:0-1720 GCA_036393835.1 Myxococcales bacterium
GTCCATCTCGCGGGCGAGCCGCAGGTAGCTGTCGAGCCGCTCCGGAGCGAGCTCTCCCTGCTCGACGGCGGCGGCGACGGCGCAGCCCGCGTCTCCCGCATGGCTGCAGTCGGCATACCGGCACGAGGAGGCGAGCGCCTCCACGTCCGCAAACGCGCGGGCGACGCCCTGCTCCGCGTCCCACAGCTGCAGCTCGCGCATCCCCGGCGTGTCGAGGAGGAGCCCGCCGCCGGGCAGGACGAGCAGGTCGCGCCGGGCGGTGGTGTGCCGCCCGCGCTCGTCGCGCACGCGCACCTCTCGCACGGGCTGGTGCTCGGCGCCGAGCAGCCGGTTGACGAGCGTGCTCTTCCCGACCCCGGACGATCCCAGGAGCGCCACGGTGCGGCTGCAGGCCGTGTACGCGCGCACCTCGTCGATGCCCTCTCCGGTGCGGGCGCTCAAGGGGTGCGCCGGAACGCCGGGCGCCACCTCCGCGCAGAGGGCCAGCGCGTCCGGGAGCAGCTCGGGATGCAGGTCGAGCTTGGTCAGCACCACCACGGGCCGCGCGCCGCTCTGCCAGGAGAGGGCCAGGTAGCGTTCGAGGCGGCGCGGATTGAGATCCCGCCCCAGCGCCGTGCAGAGGAAGACGGCATCGACGTTCGCCGCCACGACCTGCTCGGCCACCTCGCGACCCGCCGCTTTGCGGACGAAGGCCGACTCTCGCGGAAGCACCTCGTGCACCCAGGCGCGCCGTCCCGAAGCGGGCGGCTCGAACGCCACCCAGTCTCCCACCGCAGCCCTCGCCGTCGCGCGGAGGCGCGCGGAAGGCGAGCCGAGCAGCTCTCCGCCTTCCCACGAGAGCGCGAGGCCTCCCTTGTGCTCGGACATGACCCGCGCCGGGCGCAGCCCGCGCGCCTCGTGCGCGGCGAACGCGGCCGCGCGGTCGGGGGTCCAGCCGAGCAGGTCGAGCGACGGCATGGGAGCGTCCTCGCCCCCCCGAAGCGCGTCGAGGCGCCCGCGGGCGCCTCGATGTTCAGCGTCGCTGCCGCCGGGGGAGGCTACCAGCGGTAGTGCGCGAAGGCCTTGTTGGCCTCGGCCATCTTGTGCGTGTCCTCGCGCTTCTTCACCGCGTTGCCGCGGTTGTTGGAAGCGTCGATCAGCTCGGCGGCCAGCTTCATGTCCATCGTCTTCTCGCCGCGCTCCTTGGCGAAGTCGATCAGCCAGCGCATCGCGAGCGCCGTGCGGCGGTCCTGGCGGACCTCGACCGGAACCTGGTAGGTGGCGCCGCCGACGCGCCGGCTCTTCACCTCGAGGACCGGCTTCACGTTGTCGAGCGCCTTCTTGAACGTCTTCAGCGGATCGTCGTTGGTCCGCTGCTGCACGAGGTCCATGGCGCGGTAGCAGACGCGCTCGGCGACGGCCTTCTCGCCCTTGCGCATCATGTCGTTGATGAACTTGGCGAGCAGCCGATCCTGGAACTTCGGGTCGGGGAGGATCTTGCGCTTGGCGACTTCCCTGCGACGAGGCATGTGGGATCGATCCTTAGGTGGGGCGCTTCGCGCCGTACTTGCTGCGGCCCTGCTTGCGGCCGGCGACGCCGACGGAGTCGAGCGTGCCGCGGATGATGTGGTAGCGCACGCCCGGCAGGTCCTTCACGCGGCCGCCGCGGATCATCACCACCGAGTGCTCCTGCAGGTTGTGGCCCACGCCCGGGATGTAGCTGGTGACCTCCATCCCGTTG
>DASWGI010000023.1:0-13254 GCA_036393835.1 Myxococcales bacterium
GTCCGGAAGCTTGCGCACCACGGTCGGAACCGACGGCTGCGGTGAAACACGCGCGACCAGCTCTTCAATCTCGCGCTTCGACTTGCCGGCCGCCTCCGCCAATACTTTGCTTTGGTTGTCGGTAGTCAGGTGCGGCGCGAGCAAGCGCAATCCGGTCAGGTGCACCTGCCCCGAGCGGACCACCTCCACGATCACCGGCAAGCGTCGTGCGGCGCGGGCGAGATGGATCCGGCTGTAGGCGGCGTCCTCGGAAAAGCCGAGCTCGCCGACGCAGAAGGCGAACATCGAGGAGAACGCCCGGTCGAGGTAGAGCCTCCGCTCGTCGATCTCGCCGAGATAGACGAGAAGCTCCGCGTCCACCCCTCGCGATTTGTGCACGAGCTCTCGCGTGGCGGAAAGGAGGTCGGAGGAGCTGAGCGATTCGACGACAGTTCGTGAGTTGATCATGTGGTGGTCGTAGCATGCTGTTTTTCGGAGCTCTCCGGCCGCCGTGCGCACGCGCTGCAGGGCAGGCAGACCTATGAGGAGGACCCGGCCGGAACGGTCGCTCTCCACGCGTCCCCGGCAGCTAGAGAACCCTTTCCCTGATGCTGGCGGGCCGTCTTCAAAACTGAGCGCCAGAACCTGTCAATCAGAAACGAACCGCATACGTAACTTGTCCGATGGGGCGGCGCGACCCCGATGAGGGGTGGTTCAGTGCAACGGGTTCAACTCGTTCCGGGACGGGACGCAATGCGTTAAAAGAGCGGGACGGCCGCCGCTCCAAGCGGGCGCTCGTCGGCGGCGGAGGTGCCGGCGGGTTCACGCGATCCATGTCATGGCATCCGAGCCCGAATCGACGGGCTTCTCGTCGCGAGCGACGCAGCAACCCTGGCCGCACCCCTGTCGTTCGAGTTGAGCTCCTCTGTTGGCGTTGAGCGCTCGACACTCACCCCGAAAAGCAACGGAGACCCATGGTGGTTTGTCCTCGGAGGCGGAATCCGATGAGGACGCTCGAACGCTCCGCGCGAACGAACGTGGTGGACTTCACAACTAGTCTCGGCGGTTACTCGTGAGCCATTCCTTTGGATTCCACCCCACCGCTCGTGCCCCGACGGTCGGCAATTCGAACGAGCCGTCAGCTACCTGAAGCAGGAGCAGCAGCCGCCGGCCGAACAGCAGGTGGCGCCGCGAAGCGTTCTCCACGATGTCTGCGATGTTCCAGGCGAGATCGGCATCGCGCTTCGCAAAGCTCTCGAAATTCCGGATGACGATGGCGCGCCCGCCATCGTGATTCACCGCGACATCCGATAGGCAGTCGCTCAATGCGCTAAGGTTCGCGCCGTACCAGTCCGGGAAATCCAGGGCTGCCGCAAACGCGGAATGTAGATTCCTGGACGATGTCCAAGCTCCGGCATCGAGCTCGTCGATCACGTACCCGAGCCGCCGCAGTTCATCAACGTCTTCGGCCAGAACTGTCCCGCGGCGGTAGAGGACGACGGCGCTGCTCTGGAGAAGGCGGTAGTCGAGGCGACCAAGATCTTCGGGCGTGTCAGAAAAGGCGGCCATACCCCGACAGTAGTACTAGACCGAGCCGGTCTGCAGCTCGCCGCCCTCCGCGCGGACCCGGGCGATCTCCTCCGCCAGCACCTCGATGGTCTCGCGGATCTGCTGCTCGGTGTGCGTCGAGGTGACGAAGAAGCGCAGGCGCGCGGCCGTCTCCTCGACTGCCGGGTAGAGGATGGGCTGCACGTTGATGCCGCGCTGCCGCAGCGCCTCGCTGACCTGGAGGCTGTGCAGCGAGTTGCCCAGGATGGCGGGCACCACCGCGCTGCCGCCGGCGAACCCGGTGTCGATGCCCCGCTCGCGCGCGACCTTGAGGAACAGCGCGCTCCGCTCGCGCAGCCGCTGCACCTTTTCCGGGTGCGCCTGCATCTGGCGCAGCGCCTCGAGCGCCGCCGCCGCGTTGGCCGGCGAGATGCCCACGCTGTAGACGAACCCGGGCACCGTGTACTTGAGGAAGTTCACCAGCGTCTTCGAGCCGGCCACGTACCCGCCGCAGGAGGCGAGCGACTTGGACATGGTCCCCATCCACAGGTCCACGTCGGTCCGCTCGATCCGGTGGTGCTCGCCCACCCCGCGGCCGGTCTCGCCCAGCACGCCGATGGAGTGCGCCTCGTCGACCAGCAGCAGCGCCTTGTACTTCTTCTTCAGCTCGACGAACTGGGGCATCGGCGTGATGTCGCCGTCCATGCTGTAGACGCCCTCGACGGCGATCAGCACGCGCCGGTAGTGCGGGCGGAGCTGGGCCAGCTGCTTCTCCAGCGCCTCGAAGTCGTTGTGCGGGAACGGGCGGCGCTTGGCCCCGGAGAGCTTGGAGCCGCCCAGGATGCAGTCGTGCGCCAGCGAGTCGTGCAGGATGAGGTCCTGCGGACCCATCAGGTGCCCGATCACCGTCACGAACACGCCGTGGCCGGACACAGTGACGATCGCGTCCTCGCAACCCAGGAAGCGCGCCAGCTCCTGCTCCAGCTCGCGGTGCAGCGGTTTCTCGCCGCTCGCCACGCGGCTGGCGGACACGCTGGTCCCGTAGCGCTCCACCGCCTCCTGCGCCGCGCGGCTTACCTGGGGGTCGCCGGAGAGGCCCAGGTAGTTGTAGCTCGACCAGTTGATCATCGTGCGGCCGCCGATCACCGAGGTGTCGTTGGTGACCCGCTCGTGCACGTTGAAATACGGGTTCTTCAGGCCGAAGGCCGCCACGAGGCCCAGCCGCTGCTCCAGCTCCTGCACCTCCGGGAACTGCTCGATGCGGTAGCTGGCCTCGTCGACTGCGCGGCTTGCAGCTCGCGGCTCGCGGCTCGCGGCAAGGGCGGCGGGGACCGCTGGCACCGAGGTGGGAATCGGGGTCGAGGTCGCGGTGGAGGTCGTGGCCGAGCTCGACGTCGAGGTCGCGACGTAGGCCGGCTTGCCGCCCGGTCCGCGGGCTCGCAGGAACCTCGGGTCGCGGTGCCGGAACTCGCCTTCCACGCCGCGGGCCACGGCCAGCACGCGGCCGTCGCGGGACTGGAGCACGATGCTGCCGCGCACCGCCTCGCCCGCGGACTGCTCCAGGGTGAGCGTCGCCCGCAGAGGTCCTTCGGGGAGCGGCCCGACCTGGACGTACTCCTGGATCCCGATCGGGAAGCCGGCCCGCTGCAGCTGCGTCCACGCCCAGTAGGCGGCGAGCTGGAACGCGCCGTCGAGCGCCAGCGGATCGACCGCCCACGCCGTCCGGCGCGGCTCGCGGATCCAGTCGGCCGGGCGGCTGGTCTTCACCCATCCGACGATGCCGCCCGGCGTGACCTGCTCGATCTCCACGATCGCGCGCAGCCGCGGGCCGTGGAAGGTGTAACCGTCGTAGAACTCGTCGAGCGCGAGCGGCAGCTGCGCGTACGCTTTGGGCGCCGCCGCCGGCGCCGCCGAGGCGAGCGCGGGAGCCACGTCGGCGCCGACGGTGGCGAACCCGACGTAGCTGGGGACGCGCGCAGGCTTGCCGTCGGCGGACGCGGCGAGGCTCACCGCCAGCTCCGCCTGCGGCCGCGCGTCGCCGCGCACCGTCACCGCGAGCTGCGCGGCGGTCACGATGCGCACCGGCTGCTTGAGCTGGAAATCGCGGACCAGGATGGGCGATCCGGCCCCGCCGGTCGCTTCCAGCGCCGCCGCCGCCACCGCGTCCAGCGCCGAGGCGAGAGGCAGGACGGGCTGCCCGGCGAGCTGGTGGTCGTCGAGGTAGACGTGGTCGCTCCGCGTCACGGCCATGCGCACGCGGTGCGCGGTGCGGCGCTCGGGCCGGGCCGTCGCGAGGAGCACCGGGCCGGAGGCGCCCGCCTGCAGCGCGGAGAGCAGCGCCTGCTCTCCGGTGCGGTCGTCGATGAACGGGACGCCCTGCTCCGCGAGCGCTGCCCGGGCGAATCCCGGGATGCGCGCGACCATCGCGGTGCCTGACCAAGGCGGGTACTCCAGCGCCAGCGCGCGCAGTCCGGGCCGCAGCGAAGGCAGGAGCTGAGCGGCGCGCGAGAGCGCCGCGTTCGCCGCGGAGTAGTCCACCTGCCCGGCGTTCCCGAATCGGCCCGCCCACGAGGAGACCAGCACCGCCGCCCGCAGCGGATCCCGGGCGGTCGCGGCGAGCACGTTGGAGAGGCCCGTCAGCTTGGGTGCGAGCACGCGCAGGACGGCGTCGTCGTCCTTCGCGGCGGCGGGCCCGTCCTCGGCCACGCCGGCCGCGTGCACCAGCGCCGTGAAAGCGCCCAGCTCGGCACGCGCCGCGTCGAGCGCGGCGCCGGCGGGAGCGGTCACGTCCCACTGCACGTAGACGGCGCGGCCGCCGGCGGCGCGCACCGACGAGAGGGTCGCCTCGACCTTCGCGTCGGGCGCCCTGCGCCCGACCAGCGCGAACGCGCATCCCGAGCCGGCCAGCGCGGTGGCGAGCCTGGCGCCGACGCCGCGCGCGCCGCCCGTCACCAGGACCACGTCGTCCGAGCTAAAAGAAAGCGGCTCTCCCGGCTGCGCGGGTGCGAAGTCCGGTTCGTACCGGCGGCCGCCGCGCAGGCCCACTTCCGGCGTAGCGTTGCCGGATCGCAGCTCGGCGGCGAGGGCCTCGGCCATCGCTTCGGCCCCGTCGGCGGGATCGAGATCGACGGCCTTGATCAGCTCGTCCGTCCGTTCGCGCGCGAGCGCCTTGGCGTGCCCCGCCAGCGCGGCGCCGAGCAGGGTGCCGGCCGCGGTCCCGAGCTTTCCGTCCTGCGCCGTCGCCACCACGAAAGCGCCCGGATACGTGCGCGCCAGCCGCTGGGACCAGAGGAGCGGCTCCCACGAGCCCGCTCCGTCCAGCGACGGGCCGGGCACGAGGCCCGCGAGGTGGATGACCGCGCCGATCCCGGCGACGGGCGCGGCGGCCGGCGCCGCGAGGTCGGCGATGACGACCGAGTGCCCCAGCCGGGTCAGGCGACGGGACAGGGCGTCCGCCACGCCCAGCTGGTCGCGGGTGATCAGCACGCGCTCGGGCAGCGGGTCCTCCGCGGGCGCGGCGCTGGCGAGCGGGGCCTCCGCGGCGAGCGGCGCGAAGCACAGCAGCTCCGGTCCTGCGTCGGCCAGCGCGCCGAGCGCCGCGGACAGCATCGGCTCGGCGGGAGCGGAGCGCGGGCCGGCAAGCGCGGAGGCGACGTGGTCGATCAGGTGCTGCACCGTCGTCTCCGGGCCGAGGAGCGTGCGCGGCAAGCCGCCGATGCCAGGCCACGCTTTCTGGATGTCCCCGTCCAGCTCGACCGTCATGAGGGAGTCGAAGCCCAGCTCGCCGGCGAGCGTCTGCGAGGTCTTGAGCGCCTCGACGGGGAAGGCGCTGATGCGGGAGACGAAGCCGAGGATCTGGCGGGCGATGTCGGAGGTGTCGGTCTGCGGCTCGCGGTCGAAGGAAGGGGTCGAGGTCGCGGTCGTAGTCGAGGTCGCGGTCGAGGTCCCGGTCGAGGTCGCGTTCGAGGTCGCGTTCGAGGTCGGGATCGCGGTCGCCGCGATGGCGCTCCGCACTTCCGCGGGAACCGCCACCCCTCGCTGCGCCAGGGCTTCGGCTTGCTGCTGCAGCACCTTGGCCTGCGTCTGCAGCAGCGCGATCTGCTCGCGGAACAGCGCGACCAGCGGGTCCATGTCGGCTCCATTCTGCAGCGGGACGGGGGCCGCGAGGGCCAGCGGCTCGGACGAGGAGGGCTGCCGCTCGACCGCCCAGTACGGCTGGGTCTCGATCGGCGTCGGCGGCAGCGTGACGAGCTGCGCATCGCGGCCCTCGAACAGCGCCAGCGGCTCGAGAGGGATGCCGAGGGTCCAGAGGAGCCCTATGGCCTGCGCGAATCCGGCCAGGCCGTCGTCGTCGCGTCCAGCCAGGCCGAGCTGCGCGATGCGCTGCTCGGGCGGGAGGCTGGCCTTGGCGAAGGCGGAGAGCGTGGTCCCGGAGCCGACGTTCAGCCACACGCGCCCGCCTTCGGCGGCCGCGCGCTGGAGCGCCTCGACGAAGTCGACCGGGGCGGCGGCGTGCTCGACCCAGATGCGCCGGATCTCCTCCGGGCCCGTGGGGTAGGGCGCGGCCGTGATGCCGCTGATCACCGGGACTTCGGGCGCGCGCACCGGGACCTGGGCCACCAGCTCGCGCATCGCCCCGGCCACGTCCGCCAGGAGCGGCGAGTGGAACGCGCGCGATACCTCGAGCGGCGTGACCTTCACGCCCCGCGCCTCCAGGGCCGCCGACGCACGGCGGACGGCCTCGGTGGTGCCGGAGACGACCGTCTGCCCGGGATGATTCAGGTTGGCGACCACCGCGCCGTCGATCCCGCGGAGCGCCTCGCGGACGGTGCCCGGATCGGCGGCGGCACTGGCCATGACGCCTGGATCGGCGAGCCGCAGGCCGACCATCGCCAGGCCGCGGCGCGCGACCAGGCGCAGGCAGTCCTCGTCGGACAGGACTCCGGCCGCGGCCGCCGCGGCGAACTCGCCCAGGCTGTGCCCGAGCACCACGTCCGGGGCCACGCCCATGCGGCGGAGGACCGCGTGCAGGGCGAGCCCGACGGCGGCCATGGCGGGCTGGCAGACCTGCGTCTGCATGAGCCTGCGCTCGGCCTCGGGGCCGCCGCTTGCCGGATACAAATACGAACGGAGCGTGCCGCCCAGCGCGGCGTGCAGCTCCGCGCCGAGGGCCTCGTCGAGGCGGTCCAAGGCCTCGCGGAAAGCCGGGATCTGCTCGTACAGCTCGCGCAGCAACCCGACCTTCTGGGCGCCTTGCCCCGGGAAGAGCAGCGCCAGCCCGCGCTGGGCGAACGGCCCCTGGGCGAACGCGACGCCCGGCGCGATGTGCACGGGCCCGTGCGCCTCGGGCTCGGCGTCGGGCGTGGGCGGGGGCATCTCCGCCTCCCGCGCTTCGAGCGCGGGCGCGGCCGCCTCGAGGCGGTCGCGGAGCTGCGCGAACGACTCCGCCGTGACGGCCAGGCGCGCGGCGCCGTGGGCGCGAGCGGCGAGCGTGCGCGCCACGTCCGCGGCGGTCGCGCCTTCCTGCTCGAGCCGCGCGAGCGCCCCTGCCAGCTCGCGCGCATGTCGCGCGACCAGCCCCGGCCGCGAAGCCGCGACGAGGAACAGCTCGGCGCGGCGCTGCGCCGGCCGTGTGCGCCGGGCGAGCACCTGCTCCGGGCGCGGGGCCTCCTCCAGCACCATGTGCGCGTTGGTCCCGCCGAATCCGAACGAGCTGACCGCCGCGCGGCGGGGATGGCCGTCGCGCGCTTCCCAGGGGGTCGCGGAGCGCGGCAGGAAGAACGGACCGTCGCCCAGCCCCAGCTTCGGGTTCTGCTCGGTCACCGAGGGCTGCGGCGGAAGCGTGCGGTGGTGCAGGGCCAGGGAGGCCTTGATCAGCCCGGCCATGCCGGCGGCGGACATGGTGTGGCCGATGTTCGCCTTCACCGAGCCGAGCGCGGTGCGCGCGCCGTCGCGGGGCGTCCAGCCCTGCTCGCGGAACAGCTCCGCCAGCGCGCCCACCTCGACGACGTCGCCCACGGTGGTGGCCGTCCCGTGCGCCTCGACGTAGCCGACCGACTGCGGCGGGACGCCGGCGTCCTCGTAGGCCAGGCGGAGCGCCTCGAGCTGGCCGCCCTGCCGGGGCGTCATCGGGCCTTCGCTGCGGCCGTCGTTGTTGCACGCCGATCCCCGGATCAGCGCATAGATGCGGTCGCCGTCGCGCTCGGCGTCCTCGCGCCGCTTGAGGATGACCGCGCCGACTCCTTCGCCCATCACGAACCCGTCCGCCTTGGCGTCGAACGGCCGGCACTCGCCCGTGCGGGAGATCGCGCCGATGCGCGAGAAGCTGACCAGGTTGTCGGGCAGCAGGTTGAGGTAGACGCCGCCGGCGACCGCCACGTCGATCTGGCCGGCGCGCAGGTTCAGCACCGCCTGGTGCGTCGCGACCAGCGCGGACGAGCACGCCGCGTCCACTGAGAGCGCCGGGCCGCCGAGGTCGAACTGCTGCGCCACGGTCGCCGCGGTCATGTTGAGCAGGTTTCCCGGCATGCTGAACGCGCGCACCGGGGTGACGTCCTGCACCAGCGCCTCGAGCGCGCGCGCGGCGTCGGGGTCGGGCTTGCGCCCGAACTGCCCGTCGAGCATCTGCAGCGCGCGCAGTCGGCTGAGGTGCATCTCCTTGTACTCGCTGACCGAGGCGCCGACGAACACGCCCGCGCGGCGGCGCGGGAACGGCTTGCGCTCCCAGCCGGCGTCCTGCAGCGCGCAGCGCACCACGTCGAGCAGGAGCCGGTGCTGCGGGTCGGTCACCTGCACGCGGCGCGGCGCCAAGCCGAAGTGCAGCGCCCCGAACTCGCGGATCTCGGCGTCCTCCAAGTAGGCGCCCCGGCCGATGTAGGCCTTGTCGGGCGTCCGCAGCGAGTCGTCGAGGAAGACCCGAGCGTGGTTCCAGCGAGATGGGGGGACGTCGCGGAACGCGACTGCCCCGCTCCGGATCAGATCCCAGTAGGACAGGGGGTCGCGCGCCTGCGGGAACCTGCAACCCAGTCCGACGATCGCGATGTCCAAAAAGCAGTGCCTCCGGTCTGGCCGCCGCGTGCTTAGCGGCTTTTGCCGCTTCACGTCAAGGTCGCGGAATACCTAGATCCCGACCCGCGAAGTGTGCTCGAGGCCACAATTTCAGATGCGCCAGCGCGGCCCCGGCTTCTCGGGTACAGTCCGCGCCCCATGCGGGTGCTCCTGACGGGCGGATCGGGGTTCGTCGGCTCGTACGTGGCGGAGCAGCTGGCGGCGCTCGGCCACACGGTCCGCGCCTTGGTGCGCCCGCGCTCGGATTCCAAGTTACTGAAAACGTTGAATAATGTCGAATTCGCGCCGGGAGCCATCGAGGATCGCCCGTCGCTGGACGCCGCGGTCCGGGGGGTCGACGCGGTGGTGCACGTCGCCGGGCTGGTGAAGGCGCGGCGGCCGGAGGAGTTCTTCCAGGTCAATGCGGAAGGAACCAAGAACCTGCTCGCGGCGGCCGAAGCGCACGCGCCCGGGCTCCGGCGGTTCGTGTACGTCTCGTCCCTGGCCGCGGTGGGGCCCAGCCCCGACGGCAAGCCGGTGCCCGACGAGGCCTCCCCGCGCCCGGTGACGCACTACGGCCGCAGCAAGCTGGCGGCCGAGCAAGCGGTCCTGGGGGCGAAGGACCGGCTGCCGGTCACGGTCATCCGGCCCCCTCTCATCTACGGCCCGCGCGACCGCGAGACGCTGGCCTTCTTCACCTCGGTGAAGAACGGGGTCCTGCCGGTGCTCGGGGACGGCCTGAATACATTGAGTGTCATCTACGGAGAAGATTGCGCGGCGGCCATCGTCCGCGCCGCGCTGTCGGACGGGCCGAGCGGGCGCGCCTACTTCGTCGACGACGGCTCGGTCTACGTGTGGCGCGACGCGCTCGCCGACGTGGAGAAGGCGGTGGGCAAGCGGGCGTTCTTCCGGCTCGGGCTCCCGATGCCGGTGGTGCAGGTGGCGGCGGCCGCCACGCAGCTCTACGGAAAGGTGACCCACACCGCCCAGATGCTGACGCTCGACAAGGTCAACGAGCTCAAGCAGCGCCACTGGGTGTGCGAGGGCTCCGGCGCCCGCCGCGACCTCGGCTGGCACCCGCGCACTTCCTGGGCCGAGGGCGTCTCCAAGGCCGTCGCCTGGTACCGCCAGTCCGGCTGGCTCTAGCCGGGCGCGTTCACCGGCGCACCGACTCGGAGAGCGAGCTGCCCGCGTTGCAGACCCCGCTCCCCGCTGGCGACGCGCCGTCCGCCGTCGGGCCGGCGGGGTGGGGAGATCCCCGGCCCCGTTCTGTACAGCTGGTACATGTCGGTTCCGGGGGTGTCCCCCCGGGGCTGGAGGCGGAGGCGCTGGCGCGAGGGGCTTGGTTTCTGACGCACCGCGTCCCGCCCCGGGACTAACGATCCATCACATCTCCTTCCACTGGTGGTCGTTCCGTGATCTAAGGTCGAGATGATCAAACCCCCGAAGGTCGAGACCGAGTCCGCGATCGCCAGGGAGTTTGTTGGAGCCGAGCTAGGCGATGCGCGGCTCGGACGCCGGTTGACGGCGATCGCTGAGCGACTGGCGGCGGCGCCCGACGTGGCCTTCCCTCGTGCGCTCGAGACAGGGGCAGATCTCGAGGGGTTCTATCGCTTCGTCGGCAACGAGGCCGTCACCGCCGAGGCTGTGCTCAAGCCTCACGTTCAAGCCACGGTGAGCCGCCTGGCCGCGCATGTCGAGGTGCTCGCCGTGCACGACACGAGCGAGTTCCGCTTCGGAGGCTCCCGCGAGGAGCTTGGCCGCCTGACGAAATCCGGCCACGGGTTTCTCGGACACTTCACCCTCGCGGTGACGCTCGACGCGGCACGTGATCCTCTAGGGACGATCGCGCTCCAGACCTGGACCCGCCACGAGTCGACGCCGACGGCTCTCAGGAAGCAGCGAATACTCAGCCAGGCCGAGGCGATGGGCTTGCCCAACGAGCAAGACCGCTGGTGGCGCAGCATCGAAGCAGCCGAGGCAGCTGTCGCCGGCATCACGAGCCTCATTCACGTGATGGACAGCGAGGCCGACGACTACGACCTGATGAGCAAGCTCGTCAAGGCGCGCCACCGTTGGGTGATTCGCCTCTGCCACGATCGCACCCTCACGATCGCGGGTCAGCCCGCCAAGACGAAGGAAGTGGTCGCCCAGCGCGAGGTGCTGTGCAAGAGGACTGTGCATCTGTCGCGGCGTGAGCGTCAGCCGGGGGGTACGCAAAGGAAGCGCGCAGCGGCGCGAGAGCAGCGAGTTGCCACGCTGGCGATCAGCGCCTCTGCGGTCACATTCCAGCGCCCGAGATATTGCGCGGACGGCGCACAGACGCTGGCCGTCAACATCGTCTCGGTCCGCGAAATCGACCCACCAACTGACGAGGAGGCGGTGGAGTGGCTCCTCATCACGACCGAACCCATCGACGGCGAAAAAAACCTTCTCAAAATCGTCGACTGCTACCGCGGCCGCTGGCGAATCGAGGAACTCTTCAAGGCTCTGAAGACCGGCTGCGCATTCGAGAAGCGCCAGCTCGAGAGTCGGCAGACTCTTCTCAATGCGCTCGCTCTCTTCGTCCCCATCGCGTGGAACCTGCTCCGCCTCCGCACCGCTGCGCGCTCGGACGAAAGCATTCCTGCGAGCGTGGTCCTCGATCCCGACCAGATCGTCGTGCTGCGGAAAGCCTCCGAGATTCCACTCCCGACCCCACTAACCGCGCGGGACGCGATGCTGGCGATCGCGCGACTCGGTGGCCACCTGCGCAGCAACGGGGACCCAGGCTGGGCGGTCCTCGGTCGCGGCTACCAGGACCTGCTCATGATGGTCGCTGGCTACCGCCTCGCGACGAGGAAGATGTGATCAATCGTGAGCCCCGGGACGGGACGCACCGCGTTAGAGTGCCGTGCTCGGGCCGCGCTTGCGCTGAAGGAGTACGAAATCGAGGTCACGGAAGCGCGGAAGAGGTTCGCGGACATATTGAACACGGCGGCGTACGAGGGCGGTCGTGTCGTGGTGTGCCGTCGCGGGCAGATGCTGTGCGCTTTGATCTCAATCAAGGACCTGAGGAGGCTGCGCGAGCTGCCGCCGGAGCCCGACAAGTACGCCGAGGCGGAGCGGTTCTGGCAGGAAGGCAAACGGGCTCTCGAAGAGCGGCTCCGGCGCGAGGCGGAGGAGCGCCGCGCGAAGGAACCGAGGGAATTCGAGGCGGCGGAAGCAGCTGGTTAGGCGGCGACCTGGGTGCCAGGGGGGAGGAGGCGGGCGACGGTGTCGCGCAGGTCGCCGACCGTGCGGATGCGGGCCAGCTCCTCGTCGGGGATGCGGACGCCGAGCTTTTCCTCGAAGTAGCTGACCAGCTCCATGACGGCCACCGAGTCCATCCCCAGCGTCGCGATGACGGTGTCGCGCGTGAGCTGGGGCAGCTTGCGGTTGTCCACGTCGAGCGCGGCCTGCTTGAACATGTCGAGGATGTCGATGGTCTGCGCCATGTCGGGTCTACGCTCCGGTCAGCTTGCGCATCAGCCCGCGCGCCTCGTGACGCGCGCGACCGACGAGTGAGTAGGCCAGGTGCTTCGCCGCCAGCAAGCGGTTGCCCATGGCGCCGGCCGCGCGCCCGCCTTCTCTTCCCAGGGTGCCCCGCAGGTACATCTCGCGGGTCTTGCGGCGCTGCAGCTTGCCCGAGCTGGTCTTGGGGATGCTTCCGGGCGGCACCAGAGCGACGTCGGCCACCGCGAGCTGCAGGTCCTCGCTCACCTTGCCCACGATGGCGGCGCGCAGCTTCTCGGGGTCGCGCTCGCGCGTCTCGACCGCGACCACGACCTCCTCGGACGCCTTGCCGGGCCGCGAGAACACGACCGTGGATCCCCGGCGCACGCCGCGCAGCTCCTCCACCGCCCATTCGATGCGCTGCGGGTAGTAGTTGCGCCCGTTGACGATCAGGATGTCCTTGAGCCGCCCTGAGACGTACACCTCGCCGTCCACCATGTACCCGAGGTCGCCGGTCCGCAGCCATCCGCCGGCGCGCCCCAGGCCGGACGCCCGCGTCGCCTCGGCGTTGTTCCAGTAGCCGGCGGTCACTGACGGCCCGCGGAAGCAGATCTCGCCCACGCTGCGGTCGGGCAGGATGCGCCCGTCCTCGTCCTGGACCGACAGCTCGTGGCCGGGGAATGCGCGTCCGCAGCAGACCACTTCCATGGTGGCGGTGCCGTTCGCCGAGGGCGCCGCCTTGCGGTCGGCGTGGTAGCGCTCCTGGTCGATGCGGTCGGTCTTGAACGGGTCGCCGAGCCGCGTGAACGACATCGCCAGGGTCGCTTCCGCCATCCCGTAGGAAGGGAGGATCGCGGTCGGCCGCAGCCCGGCCGGCTCGAAGGCCGCGAGGAAGGCGCGCATGGTGTCGGGGTGGATGGGCTCGGCGCCGCATCCCAGCACACGCATCCGCGAAAGGTCCCAGCGCGCGATCTGCTCGGCCCGCGCGCGCCGGGTCACCAGCGCGTACGCGAAGTTGGGCGCGAAGGTCAGCGACCCCCTGTGCTTGTGCATCGTCTCTATCCACAGCGTCGCGTTCTTGATGAACGAGATGGTCGGGATGTACACGGCCGGCATGTGCACCACGATCGGGCACAGCACCATCCCGATGAGCCCCATGTCGTGGTAGAGCGGCAGCCACGAGACGGTCACGTCTCCGGGCCGCCA
>DASWGI010000024.1:0-7602 GCA_036393835.1 Myxococcales bacterium
GAACGGCAAGCTGACCCTGGGCGAGAACATCGCGGACATCGGCGGGCTGAAGCTCGCGCTGGCGGCGCTGCGCGCGAACGGGCAGCCGCGGCCCGGGAGCTCGAAGTTCACGCCCGAGCAGCAGCTCTTCCTCTCCTTCGGGCAGGTGTGGTGCCAGAACGCCACCCCTCAAGAGAGGAGGCTGCGCGCGGTGACCGATCCGCACTCGCCCGGCCGCTGGCGTGTGAACGGGCCCGTCTCCGACAACGAGGACTTCGGGAAGGTGTTCTCGTGCAAGGCGGGGACGAACATGAACCCGGTGAACAAGTGCGTGGTGTGGTGAGCCGTCAACCGCAGCTGCCGGGCTGACCGTCACTCACCGAGGCCCGCCCTCGACAGGATGCCCCCGCTGAGGCATCCTACATTAGTCGGATGGGGCTTCTTGCGGCGAGCACACTCGCCGGCCGGAGGGTTCCTCACAAATCTCGAGGTGGATATGCGCCCGACCTGGTCGGCTGCCGTGGTCCTGCCTTTCGCCCTGTTCACCGCGGCCTGCGGATCGGGAGATCGATCCGCGGCTGGGAGCACGGAGCTGAGGAGCGCCGCCTCCCGCGACAGCATGGCCGGCGGGAACAAGGTCATCGGCGTGATGAGCCGCAACCTGTACCTCGGCGCGGACCTCGGCCCGGTGATCGCCGCGCAGAACCTCTCGCAGTTCGTCGCGGCGACGAGCGCCGCATGGGCGATGGTCCAGAAGAACGACTTCCATACCCGCGTCCACGCGATCGCCGCTGAGATCGCGAAACGGCGTCCCGCCCTGGTCGGTTTGCAGGAAGCGTTCACCTGGCACACGGTGTCGCGCGTCGACGGGAAGGCGACCGTGGTCTACGACTACGTTCCGGAGCTCCTCGCGGCGCTGGCGGAACGCGGCCTCGGGTACCGGCTGGCCGCGCAGGTCGAGCTGCTCCAGTTCCAGGCGCCGACCGCCTTCGGCTTCGACGTACGGACGACGGACCACGGCGCGATCCTGGCGCGCGAGGACGTGCGCACATCCAATGCGGTCGGCAAGGCCTTCAGCGACCAGAACCTGCTGCCGCTGAGCATCCTCGGAACGCCGCTGCTCGTGAAGCGTGGATACATGACCGTCGACGTGAAGTACCGCGGCGAGTCGTTGTGCTTCGTCTCCACGCACCTGGAGTCCTTTCATCCGGTCTTCCGGCAGCTGCAGGCCGCGGAGCTCGCCACCGTGCTCGCGGGCGACGCGCGCCCGGTGATCCTGGTCGGCGATCTCAACTCGCACCCGGGAACGGAGGGCGAGGCAATCCTCGCCGGCGCCGGATTCGAGGACGGCTGGCCCGCGCTCCACCCCGACCCGGGCTTCACCTGCTGCTTCCTCGAGGACCTGACCAAGACCCAGAGCGCCGCGCTCTCGGAGCGCATCGATTACGTGCTCACGCGCGGGCCCTTCGAGCCGCGGAAGGCATTGGTCCTCGGCGCCGACCCGTCCACGCGAGTGGGCGGGCTGTGGCCCAGCGACCACGCCGGCGTCTTCGCCGAAGTGCGTGTCGCGGATCGTGACGACCGCGACGACCGTGAGGACGGCGAGGACCGCGAGGACCGCGACGGCTGACGGGTCGGTCAATGATCCGATGGTGGAGTGCACCGGGTTCCGGGTTGAATGCGCCCTTACGCGCCGTCACCCCACCTTCCAAAAGGCTGGTCAATGCAGAAGGGAATCCTGCTCTTCGCTGCCCTCGCGGTCCTGTGCCCCGAGGCGGCGCGCGCCGCGCCCTGCTACGTCGCGTACGTTCACGGCAAGCTCAGCTCGAGTCCCGGCTCTGGGCGGAGCAACCTCGCCCCCGGGTCCGGCGCCACCGACACCGACCGCCGGAACTACTGGCGCCACGGGCCAAGCGACACGTACGGCGACTTCGTCCTGTACTCCGGGATCGCCCGCGGTTGCGCGGTGCTCGTCACCGGTTACGACGGCACGGCGGCGTTCTGGGACGCGGCCGCCGCCGGCGCGGTGGCGCAGCAGATCAACGCCTTCGTCGCGCAGAACGCGGTCCCGGACGCCCAGCTGGTGCTCGTCGGCCATTCCATGGGCGGGTTGGTGGCGCGCTGGATCGTCAACAACGGCGTCGGCGGCGCCGCCTACTACAACTACAACGGCGACTACGCCGCCATGGCGCGCAAGACGAAGACGGTCATCACGGTCGCCACGCCGCACCTGGGTTCGCCCGACGCCGACGCGGTGTACGGGACGAGCGACACCCTCTGCGGGAACTTCGTCGGCCCGCTCGCCGGCTGGCTGGGAGAGCGCACCGACGCGACGTACTGGCTGCGCACCTTCCAGCTCGAGTACGCCTCCGCGAGCGGAAGCTGGATGGGCGACGCCGGGCGCTCCCGCACGATGTACACGATCGCGACGCGACGCTGGGACTCGGGAACCGGGGACAGCGAAGACTACCTGCTCGCCGGGTCGTGGGAATGCCTCGGCTTCGTCTCGCACTGGTACACGCCGTGGCGCGCGACCGTCCCGGGCGACGGGCTGGTGTTCGAGACGGGCGGCGCGGGCCAGTACAGCGAGTCGGGCAGCGCGACCACCGCGGCCTTCGGCGGGCGCAGCTGGTCGAACGGGCAGTGGGTGCAGGGCGCGCGGCGCGACTGGGTCCGGATGGACCACGACCACCACCATGCCCGGCTCGACGACCAGTCGCTGCCCCTGCGCGACAACGTGCGCGGGGTCAACACGAGCTACTTCCCCGGATCCTACCTCGGCTCGTTCGGCCTGGCGCTCCAGTAGCCGTGCGGGCCCGCATTTCGATTGCCGGCGCGGCGCTGGTTGCCGGAGCACTGGGATCGGCGTGGCGCGCCTCGACAAGGGCGCCCGCCGAGGGGGCCCCGGTCGCCTCCGTCGCTGGCGCCGCGCCGGTGTACCCGGCACGGCACACTGACCCGGCCACGGCGCGCAGCGATCCGCCATCGGGCGCCGCGGACCGCGCCTCGACTGCCGCGGCGCAACGCGCACCCGTCTCCGTGAAGCCGCCACCCCGGTCCGAGCACTCCCCAGCAGCGCCGCCGCCGGGCGCCGACGATCCTGGACCCGGGCGGTGGATCGACCGCTACGACGGGCGATCAGGCCGTCTCTCCCCGTCTGCCCGGCCCGAAGGCGCCGATCCGACCACGCGGGTCGAGTCGCCGGGCGACCCGCCCACGCTGGTGGTCTGGGTCCCGACCATCCGCGTGCAGGCTGGGCGCGAGGTCGTGCTGCACGCGGCGCTGCTCGATGAGAGCGGCGCGCCGGTCGCGCCGCAGTCCATCGTCGCCTCGCTCGCGCGCCGGGGAGGACCCGCCTCGGCCGAGCTGCCCTTGGTCGCCGCGCCTCCCGGCTCGACGCACCATTTCGAGCTTCGCTTGAGGGCGCCGGATGCCGATCCGGGCACCGCCGATCCGGCTCCGGCCGCGTTCGATTACACCGTGCAGGCGCGCGGCACCTGGCAGGGTGAGCCCTACGTGCGCACGGCCGCGGCAGGCTTCCTGGTCCATTCGCCGGGTGGAGGCGTCGACCCCGCGACCGCCCACGCCGAACGGCGCGGGGGCGATCTGGCGCTGCTCTTCGACGCGCGGGTCGAGCGGCCGGGCACGTACTGGGCCTGGGCGGAGCTGTGGGGCGGCGCGGAGGGGACGGAACCCATTGCGTTCGCGCGCGAGCGATTCGAGAGGCTCGGTTCCGGTGTCCGTCCGCTCGCGCTCGTCTTCGGCGGCGCCATCATCCGCGACGCGGGGATGGACGGGCCGTTCATCGTGCGCAACCTCCGCTGGCAGCGGGTCGACGCCTTCCCGCCGCAGGAGCAGGACCCGATCGCGCGGCTTCCCCCTACGGCGGCATTCCGCGCGCGGGAATTCCGCTGACGGGCTTTCCCGGAAACACGTAGCGCTGCCGAATCCGGCGGGCGACTAGCGCTTGACAACGCGACGCGGCCGCTGCTGATGGTGCGCCCTCGAGCGCACGCCGCGCGAGCCATCCAGGGAGACACCATGAAGCGACTGCTCGTCCCCGCCTTCCTCGCCGCCGCCTGCAGCTCCGCGCCGCAGACCCGGCCGCAGGTGCCGGAGACGGCCCCGGTCGCGAAGACGTCTCCCGCGCAGACGCCTCCCGCGCGGGCCAGGCCCGAGCCGCCGCCCATCGACGAGTCGGCCATGGACAAGTCCGCCGACCCCTGCACCGACTTCTACCAGTACGCTTGCGGAAGCTGGCTGAAGACGACGCCCATCCCGGAGGACCGCCCCGTCTGGAGCCGCGGGTTCTCGGAGATCTTCCAGCGCAACGAGGCCCTGCTGCGCCAGATCCTGGAGAAGGACGCGAAGGGCGAGCCCGATCCGGCCGACCCGTTCGCGGGCAAGGTGGGCGCCTTCTATGCAACCTGCATGGACGAGCACAAAGCGGAGACGGCCTCGTTCGCGGCGTTGCAGGACGATCTGCAACGGATCGACGCCGTCCGTGACGCCAAGGCGCTCGCGCGGGAAGTCGCGCGGCTGCAGGCGACGGACGCGCGGGCGCTCTTCGGGTTCTCGTCGCAGCAGGACTTCAAGGACGCGACGCAGGTCATCGGCGGCGCCGATCAGGGCGGCCTGGGCCTCCCCGACCGCGACTACTACCTCAACGACGACCAGCGCATGCGCGACCTGCGCGCGCTGTACCAGGACCACGTCGAGAAGATGCTGGCGCTCGCCGGCGCGACCGACGCGGACGCGAAGAAACAGGCCAGGACCGTGATGGACATCGAGACGGCGCTCGCGCGTGTCTCGATGGACAAGGTGGAGCGGCGCGACCCCAACAAGATCTACCATCGCCTCGAGCGCGCGGGCCTGAAGAAGACTGCGCCGCACTTCCTGTGGGACGCGTTCTTCGAGGAGATCGGCGCGCCTTCCGTGCAGGCGATCAACGTGCTCTCGCCCGACTTCTTCGCCGGCATGGACAAGCTCCTCGCGGCGAAGGGCAAGCTGAATGACGTGAAGACGTATCTTCGCTGGACCGCGATCTCCGCGGCGGCCCCGGCGCTGGGGCAGAACTTCGTCGAGGAGCGGTTCCGGCTCACTCAGGCGCTCACCGGCACCAAGGCCATCCTGCCGCGCTGGAAGCGCTGCGTGCAGATGACCGACAGCGCCCTCGGCGAGGCGCTGGGCCGCTCCTTCGTGGTGACCACCATCGGGGAGGACGGGAAGAGGATCGCCAAGGAGATGGTCCAGGGCATCGAGGGAGCGTTCGAGCGCAACCTCTTGCAGGTCTCGTGGATGGACGACGCCGCCCGCGCCGCCTCGCGCGACAAGCTGCGAAAGATCGACAACAAGATCGGCTACCCGGAAAAGTGGCGCGACTACTCGACCATGAAGATCGGCCGCGAGAGCCTCCTCGCGAACGTCGACGAGGCGGCCCGGTTCGAGACGCGGCGCGACCTCGCCAAGATCGGCAAGCCCGTCGACCGGAACGAGTGGGGCATGACGCCGCCCGAGGTGAACGCCTACTACAACCCGTCGATGAACGAGATGGTGTTCCCCGCCGGGATCATGCAGACGCCCTTCTTCAAGACGGACGCTCCGGTGGTCACGAACCACGGCGGCCTGGGCATGGTGATGGGCCACGAGCTGACCCACGGTTTCGACGACGAAGGCCGCCAGTTCGACGGCGACGGCAACCTGCACGAGTGGTGGTCGCCCGAGGTGACCAAGGCATTCGAGCAGCGCGCGGCCTGCGTGGCCGACAAGTACGACCGGTACGTCGCGGTGGACGACGTGCACCTCAACGGCAAGCTGACGCTCGGCGAGAACATCGCCGACATCGGCGGGCTGAAGATGGCGCTCTCCGCGCTGCGCGAGAAGCAGGGGCGGAGCGATCCGCGCACGGAGCGGGACTTCTTCGTCTCCTTCGCGCAAGCGTGGTGCACGAACTACCGCCCCGAGGCGGCCCGCCTGCAGGCGCAGGTCAATCCGCACTCGACGGCGCAGTGGCGGGTCAACGGCCCCGTGTCTGACAACGCGGACTTCGCCAGGACGTTCTCCTGCAAGGCAGGCTCCGCGATGAACCCCGAGAAGAAATGCGCGGTCTGGTAGCGGCCCGGCTTGCTCCCAGCCCCCTCGGCCGGATAGGTAGAGCGCATGGATCCCGCGTCGACCGCCGCGCTCGCCGTCCTGATGAACGGGCTCGCCCCCGTCCTCGGGGCGCTGGTCTGCCTCGGCGCGCCGGTGGCGATCGTCTTCACCGTGAAGCATTTCAAGCTCCGCCACCGCGAGTTGGACCTGGAGGCCGAGCTGCACGGCAAGCAGACGCAGGCCCGCCTCGCTGCCATCGAAGCCCGGCTGGGCACGCTGGAAACGGCCCTGGGGGCGCTGGCGCGGGGCCCCTCCCCGACGTCGTTGAAGGAGCGCATGTCGCTGCTGGAGCCGCCGCCTTCTTCGGCGGACGCGCCCGCCGAAGCGGATCCGCAGCGGCTGCGCAGCCGCTGATCCGCGCCGGTGTTACCCTGACGGCATGTACCTCGTCGAAGGCAAGAAAGAGCGCTGGGTAGACCGTTGATGACTGGCCGATCTGGCCCGTCGATTCGAGGCGGTCCACGTCGACTTCGGCACCGGTGACGGAACCTTCGTCCGCCGCACGGCGAAGGTCGAGCCGCGCGTCCTGTTCGTCGGCGTCGACGCCATCGCCGACAACCTGCGCGACACCTCTCGCCGCGCGGGTCCGAACTGCGTCTTCGGGCGGCTGGCGCTGGAGGACGCCCCCGGCGAGCTGGCCGGGTTCGCGGATCGGCTGACCGTCCTCTTTCCTTGGGGCTCCCTGCTGCGCGCGGTGGCGCTCGCCGAGCCGGAAGGCCTCGCGCGCCTGCGAGCGATCTGCCGGCGCGGCGCAGATGTGCGTTTCGTCCTCGAGCTCCATTCCGACGCGCCCGCCCTCGAGCGCCGCTGCTTCGACGCCGGCCTCGCGCTCTCCGGAACCCCAGTGCCAATCGAGACGGCCCGCGCGCTCCCCACCACCTTGGCGAAGAAGCTGGGCTTCTCAGGCAAGCCCCGCTCCTTCTGGGAGTTCCGCGGCCGCTCCCTCTAGCGACCCCGCCTTTTTCCACTGGCCGCCGAAACGAAACCTGCTAGCTTCCTCCGCGGTAGCGCGTCCCTGACTGGTGCGGGGCCCGGTCTTCAAATTCGAGAATAGGTAGCTGTCGGTAGCGCGCGGTAGCTCAGTAGAGCGCTCGTCCGTCGATAGCGCGCTGCGTCTACTGCTCCCGAGCGCTCGCCAGCGCTACGGAGTGGCAGCCGCGGAGTAGACGATCCGGTAGAAACCTCTGTGGGGTACCTCGTTTTCCGTCTCGCCCCTGCCGTTTTGACTCTTCTTGGGCCGCCACCTAGGCCGTCCCAACTCTCCACCGTGCACGGCTTCCGCGCTCTCCGCCGGCCAGCTGCTGTACTGCTCTTTCTTCTTCTCTACCCATAGTAAAGAAGTTGCTGCCTCTGCTGCCTCTGCTGCCTCCGCCAGAGGGGGAAATCCGGGTGGCAGCACGAAGGCAGAACGGCCTCTGCTGCCACGCCGTCATTGCAGTGATTCACGCAATCGTTAAATGTTCCGCTTTG
>DASWGI010000025.1:0-3536 GCA_036393835.1 Myxococcales bacterium
ACGCCCTGCGGGCGCGTTTCGGGGACCCGGAAGAGGACGATGGCCGCAGCGACCAGCGAGGTGCCGGCGTCGGCGAGGAACAGCGCGACGAAGCTCCGCTCTGCGACGAGCCCGCCCAGGGCGAGGCCGACCGAGAGGGCGAGGTTGACTGCCCAGTACACGAGTCCGTACGCGCGGGGGCGGTCGGCGGGGGGGATCACGTCGGCCACTGCCGCGCTCATGGCCGGGCGGTAGAGGTCGCCGGTGGCGGCGGCGAGGAAGGCAAACAGCGCAAGCAGGGCAGGGGCGCGGGCGAAGGCGAGGGCGCCCACCGAGCATGCCCCCAGCACGAGCCCGGCGACCATGGTGGCCCGCCGGCCGATCCGGTCGGCGAGGAGCCCGCCCAACGGTCCGGCAATCGTGAAGCCCACGCCGTACAGGGCGAGGATCCGTCCGGCCTCGGCCGGGCCCAGGCCCCGCTCTCGCACCAGGTAGAGCGAAAGGAACGCGATCACGAAGCTCGCGAGCCGATTGACGATGAGGCCCCACCACATCGTCCAGAAGACGCCCGGCAGTCCGCCGACGGCAGCGGCGAATCGGTTGCTGATGGCCGCCCGCATCGATGCGGTGTCTACATCGCCCTCCGTGACCGCGTCGATGGTCGAAATGCATCAGTCGGTGCGTCCATCCTCAGAACTGGTACCCGACCCCGAACACGACGTCGACGATGCGCCACCTCCTGCGGCGGAACGGGCCAGGAATCGAGTCGAAGCCGGTCACCGACGGGTGACCGCTCTGGATCACCATGCCTCCTCCGCCGGCGGCCTCGAGGAACAAGCCCGAGCTCCACCGGAAGCGCCAACCCGCCGTCAGCGTGAAGATGTCCATCCGCGCAGTCGGGTCGAAGAGGTATCGCTCGTCGTACGACCGCTCGTAGCGATGCCCGGCCCAGGTCACCGCGGCGACGAATCCATCCCCGTCGCCGCTGTACGCACTAACGCCGAGCGCAGGCGCGAGGTGGACGTTGCGAACGCCATAAGTGGCATCGTCGTGCAGGCCCACCCCGGACAAGCCGAGCGCGACGCTGGCGGCAACGTGCCAGACGTGCAGGTCCAGCCTGACACCAGCGTAGTCGTACGGGCTGCCAAAGCCGGCGGAAGCGCTGAGGCCGACGATCGACGAGGCGAGCAACCCGATCATGCTCAGGTGGACGGGTCCGGAATCCTCCTGGCCACAAGCTAGGCGCGATCCAGCGCCTGGCTCAGGTCGTCGACCAGGTCCTGCCCGTTCTCGATGCCGACCGACAGGCGGATGAATCCGTCGTCGATGCCGAGTTGCCTGCGCGTCTCCGGCGGAACCGAGGCGTGCGTCATGATGGCCGGGTGCTCGATGAGGGACTCGACGCCGCCGAGGGATTCAGCGCAGGTGAAGAGGCGCACCGCCTTCAGCACGCTGCGCGCCGCCGGCAGGCCGCCGCGCACCACGCAGGTGAGCATGCCGCCGAAGCCGCTCATCTGCTTGGCGGCGAGCGCGTGCTGCGGGTGCTCCGGCAGCCCGGGCCAGGTCACCTTCTCGATCTTCGGGTGCCGCTGCAGCGCCTGCGCCACCAGCCGCGCGTTCTGGTCGTGGCGCTCCATGCGGACGTGCAGGGTCTTGAGGCCGCGCAGCACCAGGAAGCAGTCCAGCGGGCCGGGCACCGCGCCCACCGCGTTCTGGAGGAAAGCGAGCTTCTCGTGCAGGTCGTCGCGGCGCAGGACCAGCGCGCCGGCCACCACGTCGCTGTGCCCGTTGAGGTACTTGGTCATGCTGTGCGCGACGACGTCGAACCCCAGCTCGAGCGGCCGCTGGAAGAACGGCGTGGCGAACGTGTTGTCGCAGACCGAGACGATGCCGCGCTTGCGGCAGATCTCCGCCACCGCGGCGAGATCGACGATCTTCAGCATCGGGTTGGTGGGCGTCTCGGTCCAGAGCAGGCGCGTCTTGGGAGTGATGGCCCGCTCCACCTTGCGGGGGTCGGTCATGTCCACGAAGGACAAGTCGATCCCGAGCCGCTTGAAGACCTTGTCGGCGATGCGGAAGGTCCCGCCGTACAGGTCGTCGCCGAGCACCACGTGATCGCCCGCGTTGCACAGGTGCAGCACCGCGTCGGTCGCCGCGAGCCCGCTCGCGAAGGCGAGGGCGTGCTTGCCGCCTTCCAGCGCGGCCAGGCAGCCCTGCAGGGCGTCGCGCGTGGGATTCCGCGTGCGCGAATACTCGAAGCCTTTATGCTCCCCGGGGCCTTCCTGCGCATACGTGGAGGTGAGGTACACCGGCGTCATCACCGCGCCGGTGGTCGGGTCGGGCCGCTGCCCGGCGTGGATGGCGAGCGTCTCGAAATGATCGCTGTCGCGGGTGGACATGGCGCCGAGTGAATATCACCGGGTCTTCCTGCTGTCTCCCGCGAACGCCTCGGGCGAGCGCATGCAGATGCTTCTGCGTCCGGCGGCGCAATTCGACCTCGCCCAGCGGCTGCGCGCCGGACAGGCGACCCTCGGCGAGGCGTTCGAGTTCACCAGCGGGCTCTATTTCCGCGGCAAGCTGCTCTACGCGCGCACCTTCGCGCGGGCGCCGGGCGGCGTGCCCGGTGCGCTGGTGATCGCGCCGGGCGCGGGCCTGGTCCCCGCCGAGGCGCCGGTCGACGCTGCCCAGCTTCTGCGGCTGGGCAAGGTGCCGGTCGACGCGGCGGATCGGCGCTTTCGCGTCCCCCTGGAGGACACCGCCCGACTGGTGCTCCGCGCGCTTCCGCCGCACAGCGAGATCGTGCTGCTCGGCAGCATCGCCTCGGCCAAGTACGTCGACCCGCTGCTCGGAGTGTTCGGCGAGCGGCTCCTCTTCCCGCCCTCCTTCGTCGGCCGCGGCGACATGAGCCGCGGCGGCCTGCTGCTCCGGAGCGCGCGTAGCGGCGACGAGCTGGCATACGCGCCCGTGCAGGGCGCCGTGCGCCACGGGCCGCGACCTCCCAGATTGCCGCGGCTCCCGAGGAGATCATGAACCCACTCCGGTCAATCGCCGCCGTCATTGCGATCGTTGCCTGCGCGCCGCAGCCGCCGCCCCGGCCCCGCCCCGAGATCGTCCTGGGCGAGGCCCTCGTCCATACGGCGAACGCAGCGCTCCTCACGACCGAGAGGCTCTCGGCTGCCACGGGCCGGGATGACTTCATCGTCAAGGAAGTGCACTGCCTCCTGGGGACCTGCCGGGTCGTCTTCGAGCGCGCCGGCGCGGCGGTGGACTCGGCCTGGACCTACGAGCTCGTCGACGCCCTGGCTGTCGCGCGCATGCCCGGGATCGACGGCGTCGAGACGAACCCGGTCGTGCGTCCGCGCTGAGGTGCGGCTCCGCGTCATTCGGGCCGCATCGTGAACACGTGCACGGGCTGTCCGCGCCCCTTGACCGGGTGCTCCCCGGCGTCCCGGGCGAGCGCGACCAGCTCCGGAGGCAGGCGGATGCGCACTTCCTCGGTGAAGAGGAGGTCGGTGCCCAGCGTGTTGTTGAGGTGCTCGACCCGGGAGGCGGCGTTG
>DASWGI010000026.1:0-5127 GCA_036393835.1 Myxococcales bacterium
CTAGTCGGTGCCGCCCGGGTCTTCGTCATTCGAGGGCGCGCGGTGCGGATCCGGCGGCAGGTTCAGCACGGCGCCGGGCATCAGCTCGACGATGAACTCGACGATGTCCTTGACCGAGATGACCCCGACCGGCCGGTTGGATTCGTCGACCAGCGGCACGTGCCGGTAGCCGCCCATGTGCATCAAGTTCAGCGCCCAGACGATGCGGTCCTCCCGCCGCAGGGTCTCCGGATCGCGCGTCATGAAGTCCGCCACGCGGCACTGCGACCAGTCGAGCTTCCGACCCGCCACGCGGTTGAGCAGGTCGCGCTCGGTGAAGATGCCCCGCAGGGTGCCGTCGGGTCCGGAGACCAGCAGGCAGCCGATGTGATGCTGCTGGAGGTTCTCCACCGCTTCCTTGAGGGACGCGCTCTCCGGCACCGCGATGGCCGGCCCGAGCTGCAACGCGCTGATCGCCTCGCGTTCCAGAGAGCTCCGCAACCGGTCGTCGCCGCTCGGCGCCTCGATCAGCTCGGCAGGATCGATCGCCATGGCCGCCTCCTGAAGCCTCGCAGCCATGCTACCCCTGCGCGCCCCGCGCCGCACGCCCGGGGGGCCTAACGTCCGGCGCGCTTTTTCGCGGGCGGGCCTTTCTTCGGCGAAGCCCGCTTCCTGGCAGCGCTTTTCTTCGGCGGCAGCGCCGACGCGTATGCCGACGCGCGCGACAGCCAGTTGCGCAACTCGCCGGCATCGTCGAGCAGCGCGGGCGGCAGCACCACGTACTCGCGCATCGGCCGGCCGCCCATCGGGTCGAAGACGCGCGCGCCTTCGACCGCCAGGAGCTCGGCCCGGTCGGCCTCGCCGAGCCGCACGAACATCGAGGAAGCGAACAGCCCGCAGAAGAGCTGGCCGTTCAGGAACCCGCACGGGTAGCCGAACATCTGCCGGCGCTCTCCGGGCGTCCCTGCGAGCGCATCGCCGAACAGCTCCACCAACCAGGGCGGCGACTTCTCGAACTTCATGCCGGCCACGCTCCCACGCGGACCGGCGCGCGACAAGGGGCCGCTCCCTCTGCCGCGGCGCGGTGGGCACGGCGATTGCTCAGCTTTCCCTCCGGGGGCAGCCGAGCGAGGGTTGCATGGGCCTGGGCGGTGTCTGGAAACGCGTGCGAGGGACCTTCGGGGAGCGCCCGCACAACCTCCTGGCCATCTCCGATCTGCATCTCGGCTGCGACCTGAAGCCCGGCGCCAGGCCGGCGCGGCGCGGCTTCGACGCCCAGCTCGCGGGGTTTCTCGACTACCACGGGTCCAACCGCACGAACGGCAAGCCCTGGCGGCTGATCCTGGACGGCGACATCGTCGACTTCGTCGCCATCACGGTGACGCCCGGGCCGGGGGAAGCGGGGTTCGAGATCAGCGAAGAGGAACGACAGTTTGGCCTCGGCTCCGAGGAGGCGAAGTGCGTCTGGAAGCTTCGCCAGACCTTCGCGCGGCACCCGGAAGTCTTTGACGCGCTCGCCCGTTTTCTCCAGAAAGGAAACTTCGTTCACATCGTCCGCGGGAACCACGACGGCGAGTTCCACTGGCCCGCGGTGCAGCAGGAGCTCAAGACCCAACTCGCCGCCCGGCTCGAGCTGACGGGCAGCGCGCGGCGAAGGGTAGAGCAGCGCATCCGCTTCCACCCCTGGTTCTACCTGGAGCCCGGCTTCTTCTACGCCGAGCACGGCAACGCCCACGACCGGTACTCGGTGCAGAGCGGGTTCTTCGATCCGGCCAGCGTGAGCCACGCGCTCGACCTGCCGATCTCCTCCAAGGTGCTGCGCTACTTCGCCAACCGGTACGCGGAGCAGACCGACCTGGACGAGGTCGATACCTGGGGAGTGCCCGAGTACATCGACTGGGTGCTCAAGGCCGGCAACCCGCTGCGCATCGCCGCCGACTACTTCGTGATGGTGTGGCGGGTGACGTATCCCGTCTTCGTGCAGTCGCTGAAGGTGTGGCGCAGGTTCGCGCGCGCCGCGGACAAGGCGATCTCGCGGGTGGACCCGCACGCGTCCTCGGCGCACGCGCTTGCGCGTTTCTCCGGCACCGAGGCGCAGGCACGCCAGCTCCTCGCCATCGCCTCGCGCCCGGCCGAGGAGAGCCTGTTCGACTCGATGCAGCTCTTCTACCTGGACCGGGCCGTGCTCGCCGTGCTGGGGCTCGTGGGAGCGTTCCTCGCCGTCGGGGCCGCGCACGGGCTGTGGGCCAAGCTCGCCGCGGCGGTGGCCACCGGCATCGGGTTCGCGGCGCTCAACGCGGTGCTCGCCGGGCTGCGCAGGACCGACGCGCATCCCATGCTGCAGCAGGCGGCGCGGCGCATCGCGCAGCTCTTCGACGTGAAGTACGTGGTGATGGGCCACAGCCACCGCGTGGTGGACGAGCCCATCGGCAGCGGGGCGCGCTACCTGAACCTCGGCTCGTGGACCAACGCCCGCATCGGGTTCCCGCACGTGGTGGTCGAGGACGGCGTCGCGGAGCTCAGGTACTGGAAGAACGGCATGGCGGAGGCGCGCGAGGAGCAGCAGCCGCCGCAGCCGGCCCCGCTGCCGATTCCTGCCTGACTCGAGGCGCGGGGTGCGGTAGCTTCGCGCACCATGGCGAACGCCTTCACGATTGAGACCGCGGTCGCGGCCGGGCTCCTCTTGACCGCGTGCTCCGGCGCGCAGCCGAGGCGCGGCGCCGGGGAGGGCGAGGTGGCCGCCTTGGCCGACCGGTACTTCGACGAGGTGTTCTTCAAGTACTCGCCCACCCGGGCGACGCGCGCGGGGCTGCACGAGTACGACACCCGGCTCGAGGACTTCTCGCCGGCGGCGATCGACGCGCAGGTCGCCGCGTTGAAGGACTTCGAGACCCGGTTCGCAGACCTCCAGGTGCCGCCGGGCTCGCCGGACGCCGAGGCGGATCGCGAGCTGCTCCTCTCGGACATCCGCTCCAACCTGCTGGAGCTGACGACCATCCGGAGATGGGAGAAGGATCCGGACCTCTACTCCGGCGGCATCACCGCCAGCGCTTTCGTCATCATGAGCCGCAATTTCGCGCCGCCCGACGAGAGGCTCCGCTCCCTGGTCGCGCGCGAGAAGCAGATGCCCGCGATGCTCGAGATCGCCCGGCAAAATCTCAAGGCCCCGCCGCTGCGGTACACCGAGATCGCCCTCGAGCAGCTGCCCGGCATCCTGTCCTTCTTCGAGAAGGACGTCCCCGCCGCCTTCAAGGACGCGAAGGACGAGGCCACCCTGCGCGAGTTCGCCCAGTGGAACGGGCAGGTCGTCTCCGCGTTGCGCGCCTACCAGCAGTTCCTCCAGACCGATCTGTTGCCCAGGTCCGGCGGCGACTACCGCATCGGGGCGGAGACGTACCGCAAGAAGCTGCTCTGGGAAGAGGCGGTCGATCTCCGCTCGACCGGCTGCTGGAGATCGGCATGGCCGACCTGCGCCGCAACCAGCGCGAGTTCCAGCGCGTGGCCAAGAAGCTCGCCCCGGACCGCTCGCCGGAGCAGGTCCTCCAGGACCTCGGCGCCGACCACCCGCCGCCCGCGGAGCTGCTGCAGGCGTTCCGCAACACCTTCGGCGACCTGCGCGGGTTCATCGCTGGCCGCCGCATCGTGACCATTCCGTCTCCCGTGCCGCCGGTCGTGGAGGAGACTCCACCGTTCATGCGCGCGCTCACGTTCGCCTCGATGGACATCCCGGGCCCGTTCGAGAAGCGCGCCAAGGAGGCGTTCTTCAACGTCACCTTGCCCGAGCCGGGCTGGACGCCGAAGGAGGTCGAGGAGCACATGGCCGGGTTCAACCGGGGCACGGTGATCAGCACCGCGATCCACGAGGCGTACCCCGGGCACTACGTGCAGTTCCTCTGGGTGCAGCGCGCGCCGAACAAGGTACGCCAGCTGCTCGGCTGCGGAACGAATGCCGAGGGATGGGCGCACTACACCGAGCAGATGATGCTGGACGAAGGATACGGCCGCGCGCCCGGTGTCCCCGAGGAGAAGGACGCCGCGTTCCTCAAGCTGCGCCTCGGGCAGCTGCAGGACGCGCTGCTGCGGAATGCCCGCTACGTGGTCGGCATCCGGATGCACACCGCCGATATGACCTTCGACCAGGGCGTGGAGTTCTTCCAGAAGGAAGGGTACCAATCGCACGCCAACGCGGTGCGGGAGACCAAGCGCGGCACCCGCGACCCGACCTACCTGGTGTATACGCTCGGCAAGCTGCCGATCTTGAAGCTGCGGGATGACTACCGGAAGAAGACGGGCGACGCTTTCCGCCTGCAGGACTTCCACGACGCGTTCCTGCGGCAAGGCTTCCCCCCGGTGAAGATCATCCGGCGGGCGATGCTCGGGGACGGCAGCGCGACGCTCTGAAGGGCGGGAGCGCCGGCGGGCCTCACTCGACCGCTTCGACGATGCTCTCGAACAACCTGCGCCCGTCCTCGCCGCCCAGCACGGCCTCGCTGAGCCGCTCCGGGTGCGGCATCATGCCAATGACGTTGCCGCGCGCGTTGGAGATGCCGGCGATGTCGGCGAGCGAGCCGTTCGGGTTCGCGCCCGGCGCGCCGCGCGCTCCGTGCGGGTCGCAATAGCGGAAGGCGATCTGGCCTTCGCCCTCCAGCCGCTTCAGCCCTTCCGGATCGATGTAGTAGTTGCCGTCGCCGTGGCCGATGGGCACGCGGATGACCTCGCCCCGCGCGTACTTGCGCGTCCAGGGCGTCATCGCGTTCTCCACCTTGAGGTGCACGTCCCGGCAGACGTACTTCAAGGAGTCGTTGCGCCGCACCGCCCCCGGGAGCATCCCCGCCTCGAGCAGGATCTGGAAGCCGTTGCAGATGCCCAGCACGTGGCCGCCCCGCCGGGCGAACTTGCGCACCTCCTCCATCACCGGGGAGAAGCGGGCGATGGCTCCGGTGCGCAGGTAGTCGCCGTAGGAGAAGCCGCCGGGGAGCACCACCACGTCGGCGCCGCGCAGGTCGCGGTCCTTGTGCCAGATGTAGCGCGCGGCGCGCCCCAGCACGTGCTTGGCGACGTGATAGACGTCGTGGTCGCAGTTCGAGCCGGGGAAGATGACCACGGCGAAGAGCATCAGCCCGGCTCCTCGATGCGGTACTCCTCGAT
>DASWGI010000027.1:0-4346 GCA_036393835.1 Myxococcales bacterium
CCCTTGCAGCACCTGCGCGACGCCCCGCAGCACCTCGTCGCCGGCGGGCCGGCCGTGGGCCTCGTTGACCCGGTTCAGATGGTCGACGTCGAGGAGCACCAGCGAGAGCGAACGGCCGTACCGGCGCGAGGCGGCGAACTCCGAGGTCAGCCGCTCGCCGAAGTGGCGCCGGTTGTACACGCCGGTGAGCGGGTCGCGCAGGGCGATCTCCGCCAGGCGGCGTTGGTAGTTCACCTCCACCTCGTCGGCGTAGGCGACCTTGAAGGTGGTGGCTGCCCCGATCTGGACCCGGTCGCCGTCGCCCAGCACCTTCTCCTGCGTGCGCTCGCCGCCGACGTACGTCCCGTTCTGGCTCCCCAGGTCGCGCAGCACCGCCTCCGGACCGCGCGCCTCGAGGCTGCAGTGGAGCCGCGAGATGCCTTCGTCATCCAGGCGGATGTCCGCTTCCTCGCCGCGGCCGATGCGGACCACGCGCCCCGGGGGGAGCTTGTAGAGCTCGCCGAAGCGCGTCCCCGTGAGGACCAGCATGAACGAGTTCTTCGGCAGGTCGCCAGGCGCCGCGGAAGGCACCGTGACGGACGTGCGCGCTCTCGGATCGCCTGTCTTGGCCATGCGCCGGCCCTCGCTGTCCTAGGAGCGCATGAAAGGCGGGGCAGCGTCAATTCTTTGCTGCCGGGCCTGACCCGCCGGCGACTTTTCCGTGGCCGTCGGCGCGCTGCGTCGGTCGTGGTCCAGTGGCTCGGGCGGCGGCCGAGAAAGCGCTTGACCTACCGGGCGGTGCGCTTAGAGTGCGCCGCGCCGCCGGACGGCGGACCCTAGCTTTCCGTGTGCGCGACGCAGCGCGAAGGGAATGTTCGACATGAACGAGTTCAAGGAAACCAAGGTCGCCCCCGCGGAAGGGAAGCTGGCCGTGCTGCTGCCCGGCCTGGGCGCGGTCGCCACCACCTTCATCGCCGGCGTGGAGGCGGCGCGCCGCGGCCTGGGCAAGCCGATAGGGTCGCTCACCCAGATGGCGCACATCCGCCTGGGAAGGCGCAGCGAGAAGCGCTGGCAGAAGATCAAGGATTTCGTGCCCCTCGCCCGCCTGACGGACCTCGTCTTCGGCGGCTGGGACCCGATCCCGGACGATGCCTATACCGCCGCCGCCAAGGCCCGGGTCCTGGGGCCCGAGCTGCTCGCCCCGCTCAAGGAATTCCTCTCCGGCATCAAGCCCATGCCGGCGGTCTTCGACCACGCCTGGGTCAAGCGCCTCGAGGGGCGCAACGTGAAGACCGGCGCCAAGCGCGAGCTGGTGAGCCAGCTGGTGCAGGACATCCGCGCTTTCATGGACAAGAACAATTGCTCGCGCGCGGTGATGGTCTGGTGCGCCTCGACGGAGGCGTACCAGGAGCCGGGCCCCGCGCACCAGTCGCTGGCCGCGTTCGAGAAGGCGCTCGACGCGAACGATCCGTCCATCGCGCCGTCGCAGATCTATGCGTACGCGGCGATCAGCTCGGGCGTGCCGTACCTGAACGGCGCGCCGAACCTGTCCGCGGACTTCCCTGCGATGATCGAGCTGGCGGAGAAGAAGGGCGTCGCCATCGGCGGCAAGGACTTCAAGACCGGACAGACCCTGATGAAGACCATCATCGCGCCGGGGCTCAAGGCGCGCATGCTGGGGATGGAGGGCTGGTTTTCCACCAACATCCTGGGCAACCGGGACGGCGAGGTGCTGGACGACCCGGCCAACTTCAAGACCAAGGAGGTCTCGAAGCTGTCCGTCCTGGAGCAGATCCTCGAGCCCGAGCGGTACCCCGAGCTCTACAAGGACCTGCAGCACAAGGTATCCATCCACTATTACAAGCCGCGCGGCGACAACAAGGAAGGCTGGGACAACATCGACATCGTCGGGTGGATGGGTTACCCGATGCAGATCAAGGTGAACTTCCTCTGCCGCGACTCGATCCTCGCGGCGCCCATCGTGCTCGATCTGGCTCTGTTCGGCGACCTGGCGGCGCGCTCGGGGATGAAGGGCATCCAGGAATGGCTCAGCTTCTACTTCAAGAGCCCCCAGCACGCGGCCAGCGTGTACCCGGAGCACGATCTCTTCGTCCAGAAAGTACGGCTGGAGAACAACCTGCGGTATCTGATGGGCGAAGAGCTGATCAACTACCTCGGCTCGGACTACACCAACGAGTAGCGCGAGGGGGCGGTTTGCGAGCGGCGGTCACGGCGTTACTCCTCTGCGCGCCAGCCTTGACCTTCGCGCAGGCGCAGCAGCCGCCGCAGGCCTCCGGCCCGCTCACCCTTCCGCAGCTGCAAGAGCTGGCGCGGCAGAACGACCCGCGCACCGCGATGGCGCGCGCCCAGGTGGAGAACGCGCAGGGCAAGCGCGACGAGGTCCGCTGGTCGCTGTTCCCGAAATTCGAGACGCAGGTCGCGGTGGCGGGCCCGACGCCCGAGGCGCGTTTCACCAAGCCGCCGCCCAGATCGCTGACCGACGTCACGGAGGGGTGCTGGTTCTGCGGAGACCTCGGCATCGGGGTCGGGGCCAACGTCAACATGGTCCTGCCCATCTACACCTTCGGGAAGTACACCGCCGGCAAGGCGGCCACCGACCATCTGGTGGGCGCCATGTCCGCCCTCCTGCAGCGCGCATACGACCAGGCCACCTTCGACGTGACGCGCGCCTACTGGGGGTACCAGACCGCCCGCGGGGCGCGCGAGACGGTGGTGCAGGTGCGCTCGCGCATCGCCGAGGCGCGGCAGCGCGGGCAGAAGCTGCTCGCCGAGCAGAGCGACCAGATCTCCAAGTCCGACCTGATGAAGATCGACTACCTGGCGGAGGAAATCGAGGCGCGCACCGCCGAGGCGAACAAGAACGCGGCGCTCGCGATCACCGGCATCCGGCTGCTCGTCGGCAAGGGCCCCCAGGAGCCGCTGGACATCGCCCAGCAGGAGCTGCCCCAGCCTCCGCCGCAGCCCCACGAGGACGAGGTGCTCCGGCGGGCGCTGGAGCGGCGGCCCGAGGCGCGCGCCGCCGCGGAACAGGTGGCGGCGCGGCGCGCGGCGCTCGACGTGGAGCGCGCCAAGCTGTACCCGGACCTCGCGCTCGTGGGCGGGGCGACCTTCAACTATACGAGCAGCGCCGACGACCCGCGCACACCGTTCGCCTACAACCCGTACAACCAGCGCAGCGCGTACGTCGCGCTGGGGCTCCTGGTGACGTTCGACATTCCCCAGAAGCTCGCGCGCATCCGCCAGGCGGAGGCGGATCTGCACGACGCCATGGCGCAGCAGCGCGGGGCCGAGAGCCTGGTCCGGCTGGACGTGCGGCAGGCGCTCGGCGATCTAGACGAGGCGCGGCAGCGCGTGCTGCGCTACACGAGCCAGTCGAACATCGGCAAGCAGCTCGCCGTGCAGGCGGGGCTCGCCTTCGACTCGGGGCTGGGCGAGGCGCGCGAGCTGCTGGAGGACGTGCTCCTCTGGTCCCGGGCGGACGGCGAGAAGTTCAAGGCGCTCTTCGACGCGCAGATCGCCTGGGCCGCGTTGCAGAAGGCGACGGGCGGGCTGTGAACGGCGTGCGCTGCACCTGACCGTTGCGCACGCTTGAAGAGCGTGGCATTTCCGCGCGTCCAAAGTATCTCTGGAGGCCCCGTGCGCCTGCTCGCCTTGCTGCTCTCGCTCTCGCTTCCCGCCGTCGCCGCTCCCGCGCCCGGCAGCGCTTCCGCGGCAGTGCAGGCCGCCAACGACCGCGTGCGCGCCGCGCTGGACCGCTATTTCAAGGCGCCGCCGGGCCCGGCCAAGGAGAAAGCGCGCGCCGGGGCGCGCCAGGCTGTCGGGGCGCTGCTGGATTTCCAGGCGATCGCCCAAGCCACGATGGGCAAGCACTGGGCGCAGCTCACCGCCGAGCAGAGGGTCCGCTACACCAACGCGCTGCGCGGCGCGATGGAGGCGAACTACCTGTCCAAGATGCAGCAAGGACAGGTGGACATGTCCAAGGTACGCAACGAGATCCTGGGAGAGACCAGGCAGGGCGACAAGGTGCTCGTGAAGACCCGCGTGGTCAGCGGCAAGGACACCGCCGAGGTCGACTACGTGATGGTGCGCACGAAGAAGGGCTGGAAGGCGGTCGACGTGATCACCGAAGGCGTGTCGCTGGTCGACACGTACCGGGAGCAGGTCAACAAGCTGCTCCCGAAGAAGGGCGCGAACGGAGTGATCGACGCGCTCGAGCGGGCGAAGAAGAGGCTGGAGGAGCAGCAGGACAAGCCGACCTCGACCCCGAGTTAGAGCCCGATTTCGTCCGCGATGGGCTTGAGCGCGTCGATCAGGAACGCGACGTGCTCCGGGAGCGGACGCCCCAC
>DASWGI010000028.1:0-2151 GCA_036393835.1 Myxococcales bacterium
CCCGCTCGGTGCGCACCTCGACCATCTGCAGCCCGTTCCCCAGGCCCTCGCGCACGCACGTGCGCAGCTCGGCCGCCGTGCGTGGACGCGCGAGACGCGTGCCGCAGAGAGCGGCCAGGTGGGCCAGGTCCAGGCCGTGGGGCGTGGCGAACAGCTCCTCGAAGTGCTCGGTCGCCTGCGCCACCGGCAGGAAGTCGAAGATGCCGCCCCCGTCGTTGTTGACCACGACCAGGAGCAGCGGCACGCCGAGCCGGCGCGCGGCGAGCAGGCCGGACAGGTCGTGCAGCAGCGCGAGATCGCCCAGCAGCACCGCCGCCGGCTGCCCGGTGGCCGCGGCCGCTCCCAGGGCGCTCGACACGATGCCGTCAATGCCGTTCGCTCCGCGGTTCGCCAGCACGCGCGCCTCGCCGGCCGCCGCCCAGGCGTCCAGGTCGCGCACCGGCATGCTGCTCGAGACGAACAGCAGCGCGTCCGGGGGCAACGAAGCAGCCAGCTCGCGCGCCGTCCCCGGCTCCGAGAGCTGCGTCTCCGCCGCGAACGTTTCTTCGAGCGCGGCTCGCGCGCGCTGCTCCGCGTCGACCAGCGGTGAGGCGGGGCGCGGCTCGCGTCGCTGCACGCGCCGGGCGAGCTCCGCGCACGCGCGCACCGCATCGCCGCAGATGGCCATCGACGCCGAGTGCCCGGGGTCGAAGAACGCGCCGTCGTCGGAGAGGCAGAGCGTCCAGGCGCCGCTCGCATCGATCCACTGCTGCAGCGTCTTGGAGGTGAGCCCGCCGCCGATGCGCACCACCGCCTCGGGGCGGACCGCGCCGGCGAGCGGCTGGTGCTTGAGGAGCGAGTCGTAGTGCGCGAGCGCCTCCGGCAGGCGGAACCGCACCTGCGAAGCCGCTTCGGCGAGGACGGGGTAGCCGAGCGACTCCGACAGGGAACGCACCGCCCGAGGCAGGTCGTCCCAGGCGTCGCGCGGACCGCAGACGATCACGCCTCGAGGGCGCCGCGACAGCTCGCGCGCGGCGATCTCCAGCGCCGCCTCGTCGGGCTCGAGCTTGCCCGGCGCGATGCGCACCGCGCTTGGCCCGCCCGGCGCGGGACCCGGAGGCAACGCCGGGGTGAGTGGCTCGCGGAACGGCGCGTTCAGGTGAACGGGACCCCGCGGGGTTCCCAGGGCACGCGCGGCCGCGGCCGCCGCAACGGCGCGAAGGTGGCGCAGCGCCTCCGGCGGGGCCTCGGGCACGCCCAGGTCGGCGAAGAAGCGCACGTGCGTCCCGAAGAGGTGCTGCTGATCGAGGGTCTGCGGAGCGCCGAACCCGTGCAGCTCGGGCGGTCGATCCGCCGTGAGCGCGACCAGGGGCACGCGGCTCGCTTCCGCTTCGAGGATCGCCGGGTAGAAGTGTGCGCCGGCGGTCCCCGAGGTAGCGATCACCAGCGCGAGCTTCCCGGTCGCCTTCGCGGCCCCCAGCGCGAAGAACGCGCCGCTGCGCTCGTCCACCACCGACCGGACGGTCAGCCGCGGCTCGGCGGCGCAGGCCAGCGCGAGCGGCGTCGACCGCGAGCCGGGGCAGACCACCGCTTGCGAGGCGCCGGCCGCGCACAGCTCGTCGACGAGCGCGCGGGCCCAGGCTTCGTTCAGGTGGGCCGTCACGCGGCGCTCTCCAGCGCATCCAGCAGGGCGCGCGCCTTGAGCTGCGTCTCCATCCATTCCGACTCGGCGGACGATCCTTCCACGATTCCGGCGCCCAGGAAGAGGCGCGCGGTGCCGCCCGCGATCCTGGCGCACCGGAGCGCGACCGCCAGCTCCGCGCGCGAAGGTCCCACCAGGCCGATCAGCCCGGCGTAGAGCCCGCGGTCGAGGTTCTCGTGCTCGCCGAGGAAGCGCACCGCGGCGGCCGAAGGGACGCCGCCGACGGCCGGGGTCGGGTGCAGCGCGGCGACGACCTCGGCGAGACCCGCCCCGGCGCGCAAGCGGGCCGAGATGGGCGTGTGGAGGTGGGCGACGGTCGCCAGCTCGCGCACCGCGGGCGAGGCGGGCACCTCGACCGTCTCGGAGATGCCGCGCAGGGAGGCGACGATGTGCTCGACCACCCACTCATGCTCGCGCAGGTCCTTCGGCCGGCGAAGCAGGGCCTGGGCCTCGGCAGGCGTCGCGGAGCC
>DASWGI010000029.1:0-17196 GCA_036393835.1 Myxococcales bacterium
CAGACGTGTCGTTGGTGCTCAAAGCACTTCCGCACCGACCGTTGCCCGGTCGACTGCCGTGCGGCGCAGGCTCAGGAAGGGGCAAGGCGTGGCCGCCCGGCCCCTCGGAGTGGCGCGATCAGATCGAGAAGCCGAGGCTCATGTACATCCAGGGCAAGACGCCGATCTGGTCCGGGTTGCGCCCGGTCTCGCTGAGCGAGAGGCCCTTGCCGACCAGCGCCTCGAGGCCGATGCGGAACTGGAACCCGCCGGTGGGCGGCTGGCGGCGGTAGCCGAGGATGGCCGTCCCGAGCACCAGGGTCCCGATCCGGAGGTCGCCAGCCCCACGCTGCTCGACGCGCCGCTCAGGCCCACGATCGTGGCCCCGCCGCCCAGTTCCAGCGAGTGGTTGCCCGAGCTGAGGCCCAGGTAGTTCGCCAGCACCGGGACCGTCCACATCGTGGCGGACCCGCTACTGCTGCCCGCGGTGGCCGAGACCGACAGATAGCTGAAGCCGACGCGCAGGCCGAAGTCGTTCTCGAAGATGCGCTCGTAGTTCAGCGAGTAGGCGAGGCCGGGGCCGCCGCCCTCGAGGAAGACCGAGTTGCTCGCGCTCCGGTCCTGCTCGGCCAGGGCCGGTGTGGCGCAGACCGCGAGGAACAGCGCGATCGCTGCAGTGCGAATGCGGTTCATGGATTCCCCCTCCGTTCGAATGGTTGCGCCCCACCGTACGAAGGGAACCAGCTGAGGAATCAAGCGCAGCGCGTGCGACCCGCGCCCCGCGCGGCGCACCCGGGCCTACGCCGCGGTCCGGCTGGGAAGGATCGCCTCGATCGCCTCGACCAGCTGATCGGTCGTGCAGGGCTTCACCAGGTAGAGATCGCAGCCCGCCTCCGCGGCGCGCGCGCGGTAGTCCTCCCCGGCGTGTCCGGACAAGGCGATGATGGCGACGCGCTCGCCGCCGTTGCGGGCGCGCAGCTCGCGCGCCACCTCCAGGCCGGAGCTGCCCGCGAGGAACAGATCGACGACGACCACGTCGGGCGACTGCTCCGTAGCCACCGCGATCGCTTCCGCGGCGTCGCCGGCCTCGCAGGTATCCACGCCGTAGCTGGCCAGCCCGGTGGTGAACATCCGGCGCGCGATGGGGTAGTCGTCGACGATCAGGACGCGCAGGCGGCGATTCTCGCGCGGCTTCAGCATTGCCATCACACTGCGATGCTCCGGCGGGTCGGAGACAAGGCTCCGTCCCTGATCTCGGGTGCGCGCCGCGCCACCTTTCCGCACCTGCGCCGCCGCGCTGTGGGGTAGATTCCCCCAGATGCGCGTGGTGGTCACGGGAGGGGCGGGGTTCATCGGGGCGCACAGCTGCCGGGCGCTGCTCGAAGCGGGCCATGCCGTCACGGCGCTGGACGATCTCAGCCACGGCAAGCGCGAGGCGGTGCCCCCGGGAGCCGACCTCCTGGTGATGGACGTGCGATCGCCGCAGCTCGCGGCGGAGCTCCCGCGGCTGCGACCCGACGCGGTGCTGCACCTGGCCGCCCAGATGGACGTGCGCCGCTCGGTCGCCGACCCCCTGCACGACGCCTCCGTGAACGTGCTCGGCACCGTGAACGCGCTGGCCGCTGCGCGGCGGGCCGGCGCCCGCCGGTTCGTCTTCGCTTCCTCGGGCGGCGCCGTGTACGGCGAGCAGGACGCGTTCCCCGCTTCCGAGCAGCACGCCCGCCGGCCCGCGAGCCCCTACGGCGTCTCGAAGCTGTGCGGCGAGGAGTACGCCGAGCTGGCGCGGCGGGACGGGCTGCCGACGATGTCCCTGCGCTACGCGAACGTGTACGGGCCCGGCCAGGATCCACTGGGGGAAGCCGGCGTGGTGGCGATCTTCCTGCACAAGATGCTGCAGGGGGGCGATCCGGTCATCAACGGCGACGGCGGGCAGACGCGCGACTTCGTCTACGTGGAGGACGTGGCGCGCGCGAACCTGCTCGCGCTGACCTCGGAAGCGCAAGGCGCGCTCAACGTCGGAACGGGAGTGGAGACGTCGGTCAACGAGCTGGCGCGCATCCTCGCGGGCGCCGCTGGCTACCGCAAACCCATCGCGCACGGGCCCGCCGCGCCAGGCGAGCAGCGGCGCAGCTCGGTCGATCCGCGCGCCGCGCGCGCGCAGCTGGGCTGGGAGCCGCGCGTGGCCCTCGACGAGGGGCTGCGCCGGACGGCCGCCTGGTTCCGCTCCCGCTGAGGCCCGTGCCGCGCCGCCCGGGTCTAGCTTGCGTGGGAGATGGAATCGAGATATGCGAATGCGTTGATATGGAGGCCCTGTCCCAGGCCTATCGCGCGCTAGGCGACGCGACCCGGCTCCGCATCCTGCGGCTCATCGCGCAGACGCCCTTGAACGTCAGCGAGCTGGTCTCGCTGGTGGGCATCGCCCAGCCCAGCGTCTCGCACCACCTCGGCAAGCTCAAGGCGATGAAGCTCCTCGTCGAGGAGCGGCAGAACGGGTTCACGTACTACGCGCTCGACCTGGACAAGGACGACGCCCGCTGGCCGCTGGTCAAGGTGGCGATCGAGGACAGGACCGACGGCGACGGCGACCTCTCGCGCCTGACGGAGCTGCTCCGGCGGCGGGAGGACCGCCAGGCGTTGAACGAGCGGCTGCTCGAGCCGGGGCAGTCCTTCCAGCTCTGGTCGCGCGCCCTGGGGCGGCTCTTGCCCCGCCTCGACGTGGCAGACCTGGGCTGCGGCACGGGCGCGCTGAGCGTCGAGATGGCGCGCTGGGCCCGCTCGGTGCTCGCCATCGACAAGAGCCGCGACGCGCTGGAGGCGGCGCGGGCGCGCGCCGGGCGCGAAGGCGCCCGCAACGTCGAGTTCGTCTCCGGCGACCTGCACAAGCTCGACCTGCGCCGCCGCTTCGATCTGGTGGTCGCCTCGCAAAGCCTGCATTTCGTCGACGATCCGCCGCGGGTCCTGTCGCAAGCGCGCAAGCTGCTCAAGAAGGGCGGCCGCCTGCTGGTGCTGGAGCTCTTGCCCCACGGCGAGGAGTGGGTGCGCGACCGGCTCGGCCACCGCTGGCTCGGGTTCGAGCCGGCGCAGCTGGCCGCCGCACTGGAGGCGGAGGGGTTCGGCAGCATCAACACCGAGATGCTGCCCGGAGGCGCGGCGGCGTTCCGGCCGTTCCTGCTCTGCGCCGAGGTGCCGGAATGACGCGCGCCGGGCGGGTGGCGAGGCTCCGGGCGGAGCTCGACCGGCGCGTGCTGGTCCTCGACGGCGCGATGGGCACCGCTCTTCAAGATTTGCGTCTGTCGGCGCAGGACTTCGGCGGGCCGGAGCTGGAGGGGTGCAACGAGTCCTTGAACCTCACCCGGCCGGACGTGGTCCGCGGCGTCCACCGCGGATACCTCGAGGCCGGCGCGGACGTCCTGGAGACGAATACGTTCGGCGGGACGCCGCTGGTGCTCGCCGAGTACGGGCTCCAGGAGAAGGCGGTGGAGATCAACCGCGCCGCCGCGGCCCTGGCCCGCGCGGAGGCCGACGCCTTCTCGACGGACGAGCGGCCGCGCTTCGTCGCCGGGTCGATGGGGCCCACCACCAAGGCGATCTCGGTGACGGGCGGGGTGACCTTCGAGCAGCTGATCGAGCACTACCAGGCGCAGGCGCGCGGGCTGCACGAAGGCGGCGTCGACTACTTCCTCCTCGAGACGTCGCAGGACACGCGCAACGTCAAGGCGGGCCTGATCGGGATCGATCGCTTCCAGGAATCGCTTCCGCCCGAGGAGCGGCTTCCGGTGGCCGTGAGCGGCACCATCGAAGCGATGGGCACCATGCTGGCCGGCCAGTCCGTCGACGCCCTCGCCATCTCCCTGGAGCACAGGGACCTCCTCTACCTGGGGCTGAACTGCGCCACCGGGCCGGAGTTCATGACCGACCACGTCCGCACCCTCGCCCAGCTCGCCCGGACGCGCGTCGCCTGCGTGCCCAACGCAGGCCTGCCCGACGAGAACGGCCGGTACCTGGAGACGCCGGAGATGCTGGCGAGGACGCTCTCGCGCTTCGGCGAGAACGGGTGGCTGAACCTGATGGGCGGATGCTGCGGCACCCATCGCGGGCACATCGCCAGGCTGGCGGAAGTCGCGCCGCGCCTTGCGCCGCGGGTCATCCCCACCCGGCGCCGCAGCGCCCTGTCCGGCGTGGATCCGCTGGAGATCGGCGACGACGTGCGGCCGGTCATCGTCGGCGAGCGCACCAACGTCCTGGGCTCGAAGAAGTTCCGCGACCTGATCGCTCTGGAGAAGTGGGACGACGCCGCGGAGATCGCGCGTGCGCAGGTGAAGCGGGGCGCGCACCTGGTGGACGTCTCGACCCAGCAGACCGACCGGGAGGAGCTGGCCGATCTGCGCCGCTTCCTCGAGGTGCTGATCAAGAAAGTCCGCGTGCCGCTGATGATCGACTCGACCAACGAGAAGGCCGTCGAGGTGGGCCTGACCTACTCGCAGGGAAAGGCGATCATCAACTCCGTCAACCTCGAGGACGGGGAGAAGCGCTTCGAAAAGATCGTGCCGCTCGCGCGAAAGTATGGCGCGGCGCTGGTGGTCGGCTGCATCGACGAGCGCGGGCAGGCGATCAAGGCCGGGGACAAGCTGGAGGTGGCGCGCCGGAGCCACGAGCTGCTCACGCGCAAGTACGGCCTCGCCGAGGAGGACCTGTACTTCGATCCGCTGGTGTTCCCCTGCGCCTCCGGCGACGCGGCGTACACCGGGAGCGCGGTGGAGACCATCGAGGCGGTCCGGGCCATCAAGTCCGCCCTGCCGGCCTGCAAGACGGTGCTCGGCATCTCCAACGTGTCGTTCGGCCTGCCCGCCGCCGGCCGCGAGGTGGTGAACTCGGTCTTCCTGTACCAGTGCGTGCAGGCCGGCCTCGACCTGGCGCTGGTGAACGCGGAGAAGCTGGAACGGTACCCGTCCATCCCCGAGCACGAGCGCAAGCTCGCCGAGGGAGTGCTCTTCTGCCGCGAGCAGTCGGGGCTGCAGGAGGTCGTGGCGGCCTTCGTCGCCCACTTCCGCGAGAAGAAGCCCGCGGGTCCCGCACGCAGCGAGCTGCCGCTCGACGAGCGCCTCGCGCGCTACATCGTGGAGGGATCGCGCGACGGCCTGTTCGACGACCTGGCCGAGAAGCTTCGCCAGGGCGCGAAGCCGCTGGACGTGATCAACGGTCCGCTGATGCGCGGCATGGACGAGGTGGGCCGGCTCTTCAACGCCAACCAGCTGATCGTCGCCGAGGTCCTGCAGAGCGCCGAGTCGATGAAGGCGGCTGTCTCCTTCCTCGAGCCGCACATGGACAAGGTGAGCAGCGCCGCGCGCGGGAAGGTGCTGCTCGCCACGGTGAAGGGCGACGTCCACGACATCGGCAAGAACCTGGTGGACATCATCCTCTCCAACAATGGCTTCGAGGTGGTGAACCTCGGCATCAAGGTTCCCCCGGAGAAGCTCATCGAGGCGGTGCGCGAGCACCGGCCCGACGTGGTGGGTCTCTCGGGCCTCCTGGTCAAGTCGGCGCAGCAGATGGTCGCGACCGCCACCGATCTCAAGGCCGCGGGCGTGGACCTGCCCCTGCTGGTCGGAGGCGCGGCCCTGTCCCGGAACTTCGTCGACCGGCAGATCGCGCCCGCGTATGGCGGCACCGTCGCCTACGCGCAGGACGCGATGAGCGGGCTGGACCTCGCCAAGCGGGTGACGGAGACGGACAAGCACGAGCACCTCCGCCGCGAGCTGCAAGATCGGCGCACCCAGCTCGCCGCGGTCGACTCGGCGCGGCCGGCGCCGGTGCGCGCGGGCACCGTCCGGCGCTTGCGCAAGGTGACGCAGGTGGCCGATCCGCCGCGCCCGCCCGATCTCGAGCGGCACGCGCTCGCCAACACGCCGCTCGACCACATCTGGAGGTTCATCAACCCGGTGATGATCTACGGCCGCCACATGGGGCTGAAGAGCAGCGTGGTGAAGGAGGTGGAGGCGGGGAACCGCGCCGAGTTGGAGAAGAGCGAGGCGGGGCGCAAGGCGCTGCAGCTCAAGGCGGCGCTCGACGATCTGAAGGCCGAATGCCGCGGCGGCGCGATGCAGGCGCGCGCCGTCTACCAGTTCTTCCGCGCGCGCGGAGAGGGCGACGACCTGGCCCTGCTCGACCCGCGCGGCGCGGAGGTGGCCCGCTTCACCTTCCCCCGGCAGGAGGGCGCGGACGGTCTCTGCCTCTCCGACTACGTGGGCGCGGACGACGCGGTGGCGCTATTCCTGACCACCGCCGGCGCCGGCATCCGGGGGCGCGCCGAGGCGTACAAGAAGAACGGCGACTTCCTCAAGAGCCACCTCCTCCAGGCGCTCGCGCTGGAGACGGCGGAGGGCTATGCGGAGCTCCTGCACGCGAAGCTGCGCAGCCAGTGGGGTTTCCCGGATCCGCTCGAGACGACGATGATCGATCGCTTCAAGGCGAACTACCGGGGCAAGCGGTTCTCGTTCGGCTATCCCGCGTGTCCGCGCCTCGAGGACCAGCAGATCCTCTTCCGCGTGCTGCGCCCCGAGGACATCGGGGTCGAGCTGACCGACGGCTGCATGATGGATCCGGAGGCGAGCGTCTCCGCGGTCGTCTTCCACCACCCGGACGCGACCTACTTCAGCGTCGCGGGCGGGGCGGGTTGCTGATCCGGTGCTCCCGGCGCTCGCCACCAGCGGCATCGGCAGCCTGCCGCACACGCAGCTGGAGCTGGCGCTGCAGCAGGCGCTGCTCCTCGACATCCCGGCCGCGCCGCAGCTGCCGCGCCGCGACGCCGCCGAGTACATGGTGCCGCAGGCCCTCGAGGGGCTGCACGGGCTGCGCGCGGACGCCGAGGGCAACGCCGACCTCGATCTGGGCGACTGGCGCCGCGGCGCGGCCACGCTCGATGCGCGCCTCGATCGCGCTCTCGAGCACGACGACGGCGTGCAGCGCTTCCTGCCCTCCGCCGGCGCCTGGCAGGCGTTGCGGCCGTTCCTGTGGGAGGTGGAGCAGCGGAGGCCGCCCTTCGCCAAGGTGCAGATCGCCGGGCCGTTCACCTTGCGGTGGGCGCTGCGCACCACCCAGGGAGAGCCTCTCGCCGCGGCCCCCGAGGGGAAAGCGATCGAGCGGCAGATCTTCCGCCTGGTGCTGGCGCGCGCGCTGGCCCTGGCGCGGCGGCTGCGCGAGACCGGTGCCCGGCCGGTGGTGTTCCTCGACGAGCCCGGCCTCTACGCCTTCGACCGGCGCGACCCGCAGCACCTGGTCAGTCTTCAAGAATTGCGCGTGGTGGTGCTGGCGCTCCGGCGCGAGGGCGCCGTCGTCGGCGTCCACTGCTGCGGCAACACCGAGTGGGCGCCGCTCCTCGGCCTGGGATGGGACGTGGTGTCGATCGACGCGCGGCTCTCCCTGGAGGCCGTGCTGGCCACCGGCGGGGCGTTCGAGAGGTTCCAGGCGGCCGGCGGCATACTCTCGCTCGGGGTGGTGCCGACGGACCTCAGCGCGCCGGACGACCTGGACCCCGTCCTGCGGCACGCGCGGGAACGGCTCCCCCGCGAGGCGCTGGCGCGCTGCCTGCTCACGCCGGCCTGCGGCCTGGCGATGCGCAGCGTGCCGGACGCGGAGCGGATCTTCGCCGAGCTGCGCCGCGCGCAGCAGGAGCTGCGCGGCACTTCCGGGCAGCCATGATCGAGGCGCTCGTCCTCGGCGCAGGGGCCGCCGGCCTCCGCGCGGGCGCCGAGCTGTTGCGCAAGCGCGTGAGGGTCCTGGTGGTGGAGGCGCGCGACCGCATCGGCGGCCGCGTGCACAGCATCGAGGACCGCGAGCTGGGGCGCGTGGTCGAGCTGGGGGCCGAGTTCGTGCACGGGCGGCCGTACCGCGAGATCAAGCGGGCGAAGCTGAAGCTGGAGGAGATGGACGGGCGGCAGATGGCTTTGCTCGGCGGCGAGCTGCGCGACGTCACGCGCCAGTTCCGCTCCATGCTGCGCAAGCTGGCGGAGGCGCGCGGCGCCGGAACGGCGCTGAGCTGGCTGGCGACCGCGCGGCTCGATCGCGCCGAGCGCGAGCTGGCGCGGCACTATATCGAGGGCTTCTTCGCGGCGCCCGCGGCGTTCGTGGGGATCGAGGGCGTAGCCAACGACCAGGGGATGCGCACGCGCCGCGTGATCGGCGGGTACGACCGGGCACTGCGCGGCCACGCGGATGCGCTTCGCAGGGGCGACGCGCTGCGCCTCGGGCTCACGGTGGAGACAGTGCGCTGGCGAAAAGGGCGGGTGGAAGTCCGGGCCCGGACCCTGACCGGCGCCGCCGAGGAGCTCGAGGCGGAACGGCTGGTGGTCGCGCTGCCGGTGAGCGTGCTCGCCGCGCTCGACGGGGTGCGCTTCGACCCGCCGCTTCGGCGCAAGCGCGAGGCGCTGGCCTGGGTGCGGACGGGCGCCGTGGTCAAGGCCCTGCTGCGCTTCCGCGAGCCGTTCTGGCTGACGCGCGCGCTTCGCAAGGTGGACTTCTTCCATGCCCCGGGCGCGCCGTTTCCCACCTGGTGGCGCGGCTCGCCGCGAGAGGTGCCGCTGTTGACCGGTTGGGCAGGCGGACCTGCCGCGGAGCGCCTGGGGCGCGAGGATCGGCTGGCGCTGGCGGTGGACTCGGTCTCGCGCCTGTTCGGCCGCTCGCGCCGCGAGGTCGATTCGTCGCTCGACGGCGCTCGCATCATCGACTGGAGCGAGGACCCGTTCGCCCGCGGCGCGTACGCCTACGAGCTCGCCGGTGCCCCGCCCGACCTCCTTCCGCGCCTCGCCGCCCCCGAGGAGGGCACGCTCTTCTTCGCCGGCGAAGCGTTCAGCCTCACCGGCCGGGGCGGCACTGTCGACGGCGCGCTCGAAACCGGCGCCCGCGCCGCGCGCGAGCTCCTGAGAGCGCTCTGAAACTCGAAGTCAGGCGGAGGCGATCACGTTCAAGAGCGTGTCGCGGTACGTGCGTCCAAGGACGCCGCAGAGGGTGCCGAGGAACTTGAAGGCGACGGTGAAGTTCACGTGGAGGGCCTTGTCCAGCGCGTCGGCCTCGACGCGCGCCAGGTGCGAGGGTGTCACGCTCACCACCGACGCCGAGCGGGGCTTGCCGTCCACGAACGCCATGAAGCCGAACAGATCGCGAGGGCCCAGGTGCGCGAGCGTGCGGTCCTCGCCGGGGCCCAGGTGCCTGCGCACGTCCAGCTCTCCCCGCTGGACCACGTAGAAGCTGCGGGTCTTCTCGCCTTCCTTGACCACCGTCTCGCCCTGCGCCACTTCCAGCTCCTGGCCCAGCACCGCGAGCCACGCCGCCTCCTCCTGCGACAGGTGCGGCGCGCGGCCCGCGCCCGGTGGAGGAGGGCGGCTGATCCCGGGCCGCGGAGCGAGGCGGACGGCGACGTCGTTGGCGGCGCGCAGCTTCTCGCTCATCGACCGCGCGTAGACCGCGAGCAGCGCGGTGGCCAGCTCGCGGTGGGCCAGGAGCTCGTGCCGCAGCGGGTTCTTCTGGATGGCGCGCACGATCGTGTCCGCCCGGGCGACGTGGCGGACGCCTTCGGGCATCTCCGCGAACGGCTCCACCTCCCCGAACAGGTCGCCCGGTCCGAGCTGGGCGACCGTCACGTCGCCGGACTTCGTCTTGGCCCGGAGGTCCACGCCTCCCGAGGCGATCAAATAGAGGCACTCGGAATGGTGTCCGGCGACGAGGATCTCGTCGCCCTGGGAGAACTGGTCGAGCTTGGACAGCGCCTCGAGGCGGTCGCGCTCCTTGCGATCGAGCTTCTCGAAGCGCTCGCTGGTCGCGAAGGCGAACATGGACCCCCCGGTCGCCTCACAAGCTGCCCCATCCGGCAACGCGCCGCAAGCCGTCACCGGGCCAGACGGAGGCCGATGTTCGAGTAGCGTGCGTCGGGCGGCCAGGCGTTGCGGTTGGCGCAGCGGAGCTGCGGAGGATGCGCGTTCCAGGCGCCGCCGCGCGCGACGCGGAGCCCGGGCGCGGGGGCCGGCTGGCGAACGGAAAGCCCCCGCAGCTTGCGATGGAGATCGGGATCGAAGGGATCCGCGACCCATTCCCACACGTTCCCTGCCGCATCGAGCAGCCCGTGCGGGCTCCGTCCCGAGGGAAAGCAGCCGACCGGCAGCGTGTGCCGGGGACCCCCGCGCGCAGCGGCGCGAGCCGGATCCCAGTCTTCCCCCCAGGGATACCGGCGCCCGTCCTCGCCGCGCGCCGCGCGCTCCCACTCCGCTTCGGTGGGGAGCCGCGCGCCGGCGAACCGGGCGTACGCATCGGCCTCGTACCAGCTCGCGCCGACCAGCGGCTGGTTCGGGGCCTGGTACGCTTGCCAGGCTTCGTCCTCCCAGAAGCGCGGCCGGTCGACGCGGCTCCGCTCCCGCCAATCCCAGCCCGCCTCGCTCCACACCGCCCGGTCGAGGTATCCGCGCCTCACGAAGTCCGCGAACTCGCCCACCGTGACCGGCACCAGCCCGATCTCGAACGCGGCGGTGCGGGCCCGCAGCCGCGGCTGCTCGGGCGGCTCTCCTTCCGGCGGATCGCTGCCGCGCCAGAACTCCCCCGCGGGCACGCGCAGGAAGGTGCCGGGGCGCGGATCGCGGTCGCCGAGCGCGCGGGCAGCGGCGACGCGCTCCTCGAGCGGCGCTGCGGGGTCCTCCAGCACCGGGGGAACGGAGCTCACGCCCTCGCAAATACCAGAGGGCGCCCCGCTCGCGCAGGGCGCCCCCCGACTGCCGCGCCTGACGATCCCTACGGGAAGGGTAGAGGGTCGTCCGACGTGAAGTCGACCTTGCTGAAATTGTAGTCGTTGGTGGCGTCGTCGATCGAGGGCACCGGACCGAAGGCCGGGTCGCAGGCCGCCGCCGTGGCGACGGTGTTCTGCGACGAGCGCGCGCTGACCGTCATCCCGGTGGTGGTGTCCTCGAGCTTCATCATCCAGAAGGTCTCGCGGGGATCCCGGCCCTGCGCGCAGGTGACGCCTTCCCACTTCCGGTTGGCGGGGATCTGCCCGCCCGTCGCTCCCGCATCCCCGCGGAAGTGAATGCCGTCGGTCGTCACCAGCCAGCGCGCCACGGTGGTCACCGGCGTGGTGCCCGAGGCCGGCGGCGTCTCGCCGGTGCAGCGCAGCACCATGTCGTCGATGAACTTCAGGCTCCCGCCCTTGCCGGTCTCCTTGAAGAACACGAAGTGGCCGTTGCGCGGCAGGTCCGAGTTCACCTTGAAGTTCGTCATCGTCACCACGACCTTCTTCTCCGCGGGCGTCACGTTGAAATCGAGCGTGAGCTGCCCGGACACGTTCTCACCGGTGACGGAGGCGAGCTTGTCGAGATCGAGCGTCGCGGTCCCCGAGCCGTCGTGATTGGACGGGTCACGCTGCACGCTCGCGTCGTAGACGGTGACGAACGAGGTGTCCGGGTCGGCCACCTTCTTGACCTCCAGTTTCGCGGTGAAGGAGTGATCGCCGGTCTTCACGATCGAGTACTTGTAGTCGAACCCGTCGACCACCCTCTCCCAGACGTGCGTTCCGCCGTCGCGCCGCCGGGGCGAGAAGGGGATGATCTTGCGGATGGGCCGCAGCACCCGCCAGATGCCGCCATTGGTGGCCGCGACCACCGCGTGGGTGCGCAGGAAGAGATGCGGATGGCATGGGTCGTCGACGGCCGCCTGCGCGTCGACGGCCGCTGCGAGCGCCTGCGAGCTGCTTGCCGAAGCGTCGAAGTTCTCCGGGACCGCGTCGGCGGCGCTGATGTCCAGGGCCACGGCATCGAACGCGGGAGTGGCCTTGGCGAAGTCATCCTGCGCCGGCCCGCCGCACGCCGCCGCCGCAACCACCGCCGCCAGGGATAGGATCCTCTTCATGACTTCGCTCCTCCAGGTGGGAACCCGTTGCGTCCGGCCGGCGGACCCGGCAGGGGCGCGCCGGGTTAATCCCCCGCCGGACGTCCAGGAGCCGACATGCCGCTGAAAGCGGTCGTGTACGATCTCGACGGGACGCTGGTGGACTCGCGGGGCGACCTCGCCGACTCGGTGAACGCCATGCTGCAGGCCCTGGGGCTGCCCCGCCGGCCGGATGAAATCATCTGGACTTTCATAGGCGAAGGAGCGGAACGGCTGGTGCGCCGGTCGCTCGGCCCGGAGCACGAGGACAGGCTCGCGGACGGCCTGAAGAGCTGGCGAGCCGAATACGCCCGGCGCCTGCTGGTGAAGACGGTGCCCTATCCGGGCATCGCGGAGCTGCTTGCCGTGCCTCCGGAAGCGCGGGGCGTCCTGACCAACAAGCCCGGCGGATTCGCGCGGGAGATCCTGCAGGGGCTGGGGATGCTCGGCTCGTTCCGGGCAGTCGTCGGCGGCGACGAGGCGCCGCGCAAGCCCGCGCCCGAAGGCCTGCTGGCGCTCTGCCGGACGCTCGAGGCCGCCCCGGCCGAGACGCTCCTGGTGGGCGACAGCACGGTGGACGTTGCCACCGGCCGTGCGGCGGGCGTGAGGGTTTGCGCGGTCACCTGGGGTCTGGGCAGCCAGGAGGCGCTGTCGGCTGCCTCGCCGGACCATCTGTGCGAAACGGCCGCTGACGTCGCGGCGTTGCTCCGGAAGGCGTAGCCGCGGACGACTCGGGCCGATCAGCGCCCGCCTGCCTGCAGGACGGCCACCGCCCGAGCGGCGCCCTTTTTGCGTGGCGCGCGCTTCGAGGCCCGGCGACACTTCGGGCACGGGTCTTGACTCTTTCGCCGCTGCGGGCGAGAGAGGGGCGCGCTTTCGCGGGATCGGGAGGCAAACGGCCGTGGGAGAGAACGCTCGCATCACCGTCGACGGCAAGGAGCTCGAGTTCCCGGTCGTCACCGGCACCGAGGGCGAGAAGGGCATCGACATCCAGAACCTCCGCGCGAAGACCGGCGTGGTGACGCTCGATCCCGCGTTCATGAACACGGCTTCCACGGAGAGCGCGGTCACCTTCCTCGACGGCGAGAAAGGGATCCTGCGCTACCGCGGCATCCCCATCGAGGAGCTGGGCGAGCGGAGCAGCTTCGTCGAGACGGCCTACCTGCTCATCTACGGCAACCTGCCCAACCGCTCCGAGCTGGAGAAGTTCTCCCAGCAGCTCACCCGGCACTCGATGATCCACGAGGACATGCGCCGGTTCTTCGACGGGTACCCGATCACGGCGCACCCGATGGCGATCCTCTCGGCGATGGTGACCTCGCTCTCGTCCTACTACCCGTACGCGCTCAACGCGAAGTCCGACGAGTACCGCGACATCACCATCGCGCGCCTGATGGGCAAGCTGCCCACCATCGCCGCGTTCTCCTACAAGAAGAACATCGGGCACCCGTTCATCTACCCGCGCAACGACCTCGAGTACTGCGCGAACTTCCTGCACATGATGTTCGCGGTTCCGGCCGAGCCCTACCGTCCGGATCCGGTGGCGGTGCGCGCGCTCAACCTGCTCCTCATCCTGCACGCCGACCACGAGCAGAACTGTTCCACCAGCACGGTTCGCATGGTGGGGAGCGCGCAGACCAACCTGTTCGCATCCATCAGCGCGGGGATCTGCGCCCTGTGGGGGCCGCTGCACGGCGGCGCGAACCAGGAAGTGGTCGAGATGCTGGAGGACATCCGCAAGAGGGGGCTCACCGCCCGCCAGTTCATCGACCAGGTAAAGGACAAGAAGAGCGGGCTCCGGCTGATGGGCTTCGGCCACCGCGTGTACAAGAACTTCGATCCGCGCGCGAAGATCATCAAGAAGTCGTGCGACGAGGTGCTGCAGAAGCTCGGGATCCGCGATCCGATGCTCGACCTCGCCAAGGAGCTGGAGGACGCGGCGCTGCGCGATCCGTACTTCGTGGAACGCAAGCTGTACCCCAACGTCGACTTCTACTCGGGCATCATCTATCGGGCGCTGGGCATCCCCACGCAGATGTTCACGGTGATGTTCGCCCTCGGCCGCCTTCCGGGCTGGATCGCGCACTGGAAGGAAATGATCGAGGACCCGAACACCAAGATCGCGCGGCCCCGGCAGGTCTACACGGGGCCCACCGAGACGCACTACGTGCCCCTGGAGAGGCGGGCCTGAAGCGGATCCCATACGTCCGCGCTGTGAAAAGCGCAGCGCCGACCGACGGGCGGCGACTGATTACTCGCGCGCGTTTGCGGCGGCGCCGCGCGTGATGGTCGCCGGCTGCGGGACGGCGGGCGGGGGAACGCGCTTCATCACCGTCGCGAACAGCAGCATGGCCGCGCAGGCGGCGGCGCCGTAGAGCAGCGGGCGCGACGGTCGCGCACGCCACGCCCAGCGCCGCTCGATGCGCCGCTGGTAGGGAAGCGCGGTGTCGTACTCCTCCCATGCGCGCCGGCGCGCTCGCGCGGCGCCCTCCGCGTCGCCCGAGCGGCGCAAAGCGCGCGACAGCAGGTAGTGCCCTTCGACGCGGTGCGGATGCGCGGCCACGTATTCCAAGAGGGGCCCGACGGCGCCCTTGGCGTCGCCCCGGCGCAGCCGGTCCGCTCCGATCTCCAGCGGCGCGCGGCCGAGGCGGAACTCCGGACCCGCGCCGTGCAGCTCGCGCAGGAACAGCTCGCCTTCCTCGAAACGGCCGCTCCGGAGGCAGGCGATGCCCAGCGGGTACAGCGCCGACAGGTCATGCGGATCGTGCTGCGCGGCCGGGCGCAGCACGTCGATGGCGCGGGCGAACCGGCCCTGCTCGACCAGGATCTCCCCCAGCTCGACGCGCGCGCGGCGGTCGTGGGGGTTCACCGCGATCTGGCGGGCGAGGCGGGGGGCCCGGCGCAGGTTGCGCAGCGCGCGCGCCAGGCCGCGGAGGAGTCCAAAAGAATACCAGTCCGCCACCGCGTAACCGAGGAGCAGCAGGGCCGCGGCGGCCAGCGGATTGCCGGTGATCCACCACAGGAGCGAGAACTGCATCCACCCCGCCATTCCGGCACGGTAGCAGCGAGCGCGATGTGGGCCGCAACCGGGCCGGGGCCCACCCGCGCCTACTCGGGCTTGATGGCAGCCACGACTCCGGTGGTGATGGCCGGCACGTAGGTGATGAGCAGCACGCCGACCGCCATGATGATGAGGAACGGCAGCGCCTTCCGATAGACGAGAGGGAGCGGCTTGCCGAAGCGGCTGGCGCTGAGGAACAGGTTGAGCCCCATCGGCGGGAAGAGGAACCCCAGCTCCAGGTTGGCGAGGAACACCACGCCCAGGTGCACCGGATCGACGCCGAAGGCGATGCCGAGGGGCGCGACGAGCGGGGCGAGCACCACGATGGCCGAATAGATCTCCAGCACGCTGCCCAGGACCAGCAGGAGGAGGTTGAGCGTGAGGAGGAACGCCCACTGGGAATGGATGTGGGCCTGCACCCAGGCGAGCAGCCGGGTGGGCACCTCGGCGTCGACGAAGTAGCTGGTGAGGCCCAGCGCGACGCCCAGCAAGATGACCACGCTGCCGACCAGCGTCGAGGCGTGCACCAGCACGCGCGGAAGATCGCGGGTCGGGTGCACGTCGCGGAACACCGTCACCTCGACGATGATCGCGTACGCGGCGCCCAGCGCGGCGGATTCCACGATGGTGGCGAACCCGGTGCTCACCGCGACGATGATGAGGAGCGGCAGGCCGATGTCCCACTTGGCGCCCCAGACGGCGCGGGCCGCCTCGCGCGGCTCGAACCGCGGTCGCGGCGCCTTGCTGCGCACCCCGACCAGGACGCCGTAGGCGGCGACCAGCACGATCATCAAGAGCCCCGGCACCAGCCCGCCGATGTAGAGGTGGTCGATGGCGACGCCCGCCACGACTCCGTAGAGGATCACCGGGAGCGACGGCGGGAAGAGGAGGCCCAGGCTGCCGGAGGCGGTGACCAGCCCGAGCGAGAAGCCTTCCGGGTAGCCTTCCCGGATCAGGGCCGGGAGGATGATCCCGCCGAGCGCCAGGATGGTCACCCCCGATGCGCCGGTGAAGGTGGTGAAGAGCGCGCAGACCGAGGCGGCCATCACCGCCAGCCCGCCGGGCATCCAGCCGAAGAGCGACTGCGCCGCGCGCACCAGCCGCGCGGAGGCGCCGCCTTCCGCCAGGACGAAACCTGCAACCGTGAGCAGGGGGATGGCGGGCAAGGTGGGCTGGATCACCAGCCGGAACGTCTCCGCCGGGACGGCGGCCACCGGCGTGCCGGCGAGGAAGAAGAGCAGGAGCGCGTAGCCGGCCATCACCACGAACACAGGCGTGCCGAGAAGGAAGGCGACGAAGAGGGCCAGTGCGGCGGGCCACCCGACCGCGGCGGTGTGCCCGTGCAGCAGCGTGGGTCCGTCCGGCGCGGCGAGGAAGCCGTGCCCGCGCATGGCGAGGATCTCCGAGGCGATGAACGGCACCACCGCCGCGCAGAGCAGGTAGCCGGCGATCCGCGCGCGCAGCGTCGGCGCCTTCGCCGCGGAGCGCAGCGCCATCACCGCGAACCCCACCGGCATGATGGTCTCGAACCACCACTCCGGAACGCCGCCGGCCAGCGTGTCCACCCGGCCGTGGTCGGCCACGATCATCTTCACCGAAGCATAGGCGAGCACCGCCATCACCAGGGCCCCGACCACGTGGCCGTAGCTGCGCGCCGCGGTGCGCAGTCGCTGCGGGAGCATCTCCACCGTCGAAAGCGCCAGATGCCGCTCGGTCGCGGTGGCGAGCATCGCACCCACGAAACCGACCCAGAGCGTCAGGTGCGTGGTGTACGGGATCGCGTCGGGAAGACCCCCGCCGATCGCGCGGCGCAGCACCGCCTCGAGGGTGGGGAGGAGGATCATGGTGAGGACGATCGCGACCAGCAGCCACCGCTCGACGCGCGTGCCGCCCGCCTGCTCCGCGCCGCCTTCCCGCGGCCCCGCCACCGCGGTCTGCTCCTGCAGCACTCGGCCTCCCTCCGGCGCGGCGGCCGGTTCCCGGCCAGGCCGCGAGGGGACGGTTGACATCCCAGCGGCCGTCATTATCACTCTCGGAAATCTTGCGCCCTGCAAAGTTTTCGCCCCTGCTGGCCCTCGCGCTGGCGGCCTGCTCTCCCAAGACCTACGCGCTGCGGCAGGTCGCGGACGCGATTTCGTCCACGGGCGAAGGCAGCGCGCTGGCGCGCGACGACGATCCCGACCTGGTCCGCGACGCGGTGCCGTTCGCGCTCAAGACGATGGAGTCCCTCGCCGATCGACTGCCGGACCACCTCC
>DASWGI010000030.1:0-3974 GCA_036393835.1 Myxococcales bacterium
CGCTGGGGCTACGACGTCGAGCAGACGGGCGACGGCCACGACGCCCTGAAGCTCATCACCGAGCGCCATCCCGACGTGATCATCAGCGACCTGGTGATGCCCAAGCTGGACGGGCTGGCGCTCACTCGCGCGCTCCGCGAGGAATCTCCGGACACGCCAGTGATCATCATCACCGGCAAGGGCACCATCGACGCGGCCGTCGAGGCGGTGCGCGAGGGCGTGTTCGACTTCGTCGAGAAGCCGCTCGATCCGGCGCGGCTCAAGGTGATCCTCCAGCGCGCGCTGGAGAAGCGGCAGACCGAGCACGAGATGCAGGTGCTGCGCCGCCGCCTCGGGCAGGTGGACTCCGGCGTCGGCCTGGTCGGCCAGTCTCCCGCGATGCGCAAGGTGATGGACCTGGTGGAGAAGGTCGCGCCGAGCAAGGCGAGCGTGGTGATCACCGGGCAATCCGGCACCGGCAAGGAGATGATCGCGCGCGCCGTCCACCAGCTTTCCCCGCGCCGCGACAAGCCGTTCATCGCCATCAACTGTTCCGCCATCCCCGCCGGGCTGATGGAGAGCGAGATGTTCGGCCACGAGCGGGGCGCGTTCACCGGCGCCGACCAGCGCCGGCTGGGCGCCTGGGAACTGGCCGACGGCGGTACGCTGTTCCTCGACGAGGTGGGCGAGATCCCCATCGAGCTGCAGGCGAAGTTCCTGCGCGTGCTCGAGGAGGAGCGGCTGCGGCGGCTGGGCGGCAAGAGCGAGATCACCGTCGACGTGCGCGTGATCAGCGCCAGCAACCGGGACCTCAAGGAAGAGATCAAGTCGGGCCGATTCCGCGAGGACCTCTACTTCCGCCTCAACGTGTTCCACATCCCGCTCTCGCCCCTCAAGGAGAGGCGCGAGGACATCCCGCTGCTGGTGCAGCACTTCATCGATCGGTTCGGCCGCGAAGGCGGCAAGAAGCTCGCCGGGCTCACGCCCCAGGCGACGAAGGTGCTGTCCGAATACGCCTGGCCCGGCAACATCCGCGAGCTGCGGAACACGCTGGAGCGCGCGGTCATCCTCTGCGGCAGCGCCGCCATCGACGTCGAGCACCTCCCGGCCGAGATGGCCGTCGGAGGAGGGGAGAGCGCCTATCTCAAGGTCCCCTTCGGGCTTCCCCTGCGCGAGGTCGAGAAGGAGTACATCCTCTCCAGCCTGGGCCGGATGCAGAACAACAAGGCTCGCACGGCGCAGGCCCTGGGGATCAGCGAGAAGACGCTCTACAACAAGCTGTATCGCTACTCCGGCAAGGGGCCGCGCCCGAAGGACGACGCGTACGACGACGACTGCGATGACGAGCGGCCGCCGGAGGCGAAGGCTACCGGCGCGGCCTGACGGCATCCCACGATGCCCGCGCTGGTGAAAGGCGCAGCGCCGCCCTAGCGGCGGCGACTGAAGATCACCGGCCGCCTCAGTGGTGCACGTGCGCCACTTCCACCCGGTCGCGGCCGGAACGCTTCGCCTTGTAGAGCGCTTCGTCGGCGCGGCGGAGCAGGTCCTCGGCGGCGTCGCTCGCGCCCACCTCGTCCGGGGACAGCGCCGCCACGCCGATCGACGCCCGCACCGGCAGGCCCGCCGCCTGCGAGACCTCCAGGAGCCTTCTCCGGAGGCGCTCGGCGAAGAGCCCCGCGGCGGCCGCGGTGGTCTGCGGGAGCAGGACGACGAACTCGTCGCCGCCATAGCGCGCGGCGAAGTCCGTATCGCGCAGCTCCTCGCGGACCGCGTCGGCGAGGGCCAGGATGGCGCGGTTCCCGGCGGCGTGGCCGAGCCGGTCGTTGATCTCCTTGAGGCCGTCGAGGTCCACCATCGTGCACGAGAGCGGGTGCGCGTAGCGGTCGGCGCGCGCGACCTCCTCCTCGAGCCGCGCGTGGAAGCTGCGGAAGTTGGGCAGCCCGGTGAGCCCGTCGGTCTGCGCGAGAGCGCGGAAGTGCTCCTTCTGCGCCGTCAGCTTGAGCGTGCGGTCGACGCGCGCCATCAGCTCCTGCGCGCTGAACGGCTTGGCCAGGTAGTCGGCGGCGCCCAGCGACAGGCCCTGGCTCTTCGTCTCCGCGTCGCCCTGCGCCGAGAGGAAGATGACCGGCACCTCGGTGGTCTTCGGGTCGCGCCGCAAGCCGGTGAGCGCGCCGAATCCGTCCAGCCCCGGGAGGAAGAGGTCGAGCAGCACCAGGTCGGGCAGCAGCTCCTTGGCGCGCTTCACCGCGCTCTCGCCGTCGCCGACCGCCTCCACGTCGTACTGGTCCCGGAGCAGCTCCTGCAGCACCTCGCGCGCGTCCTCGTCGTCCTCGACCACCAGCACCAGCGGTCGCTGCCGCTTGCCCGATCCCGCCAGCGGGGGCTCGGGCGCCTCCTCGCCGGCTGGGGGGTCGACCTTGCCGCGCACGGTGCGCGGCGCCCGCAGGCGCGCGGCCACGCGCTGCGCCACCTCGTCGGGGTCGCCTCCGGCGTCGTCGGCGCCGGCCTCGATGGCTCCGGCGGGATCCGCCGTCATCACCACCAGCGGGCCGGTCGCCTGGGCCAGCTCGCGCATGGCGATGGCGCGCGGCAGGTCGTCAGCCGTGCACACGAACGCGGCGGGCGTTCCTGCCCGCTCGTGCAGACCTGCCCGCGCGAGCGCCTCGCGCAGGGCGTCTGCGATCTCCCCCGCCCCCACCACCCGGACGTTCACGCCACCGCTCCCTGGACGGACCTGTACCGGCCTGACGACCCCCCGGCAAGGTAGCGACGCGAGGCCCCGCGGAAAAGTGCAGGGCGTTTCGAGAGGTCGGGCGAGCGCCTACCTGCGCCCCCATTTCACCTGTCGCGCACCGAACGCGCCGCCCGGACCCTGCATCATCGGCGGCGTCTCCAGCCAGAACTGCCACCACTGCTCGCCGAACGACTCGAGCTTGAGCCGCTTGTCGTTCTGCAGCCGGGTGAGGAGGGTCTTGAGGCGGTCGTCGGACTTCACCTGCCCGGCGCCCCGCTGCAGCACCTCGATCGCCTTCTTGCGCTCGCCCCGCTTGTCCTCGCACCAGGCGTAGACGGCGTACAGCAGCGACTCGCCCTTGTTGGCGCGGATGGCGGCGTCGAAGACGTCCTCCATCTCCTTCCACTCCTTGCGCCTGAAGTGTTGCGCGGCGAGCATCGCGCGGGCGGGCCACATCTTCACAAACGACTTCTTCAGATGCGGCTCGGCCTCGTCGAACTTCTTCTGGATGTAGAGCAGCGACCCGATCTGCCCGTGCAGCTGCGAGGCGACCAGGAACTGCCAGCGCGCCATGGGGAACGAGGCCTCGAGCAGCGCGATGGCCTTCTCGATGCGACGCCCGGCCAGCTCCTTCTGCACCTGCGCCATCAGCCCCTCGAGCTGCTTCACCGTCCGGCGGGCCAGCAGGATGTACGCGACGATCCCCGCCACCACCGCCGGGAAGATGCTGCCCAGCGCGTGGGCGAGCCCGCTGAAGAAGAAGGCGCAGAAGGTGAGGAGCGCCGCGGCCAGGGAGAGGAGCAGGTTGATCATGTGCGAGGCATCCGGAAGCGCCTCGGTCTATCTGGGAAAACGTGCGCCCGCAAGGCGCACGGCACCCGTCCGCCCCGGAGGGCATCCCGCGCCGTTCGCGCTGGGAATGAGTAGCGCCGCCGAATACCGCGGCGGCTATCCGCGCCGCTTGCCCTGCTCGAGCGCCGGCTCGTCGTCGGCGATGGCCGCGCCATGGCCCAGGTCGATGTGGAACGGGCGCGCGTCAGCGAGGCGCAGAGGGTCCGCGGCGAGCGGCGAGTCGACCGGCCGTGCGCCCAGGACGCCGGCCGGCGAGGCGATGGCCGGCAGCGCTTCGACGGCGAGAATCGGATCGACCTCGAGCACGCGACCGTCCTGCATGGGAAACCCCCCGGAAAGTTTCGCATGGTACCCGGTCTCCGGCGCCGATGCACACTCCTCGACCGACAGCACCGCGCAATTCCCGACA
>DASWGI010000031.1:0-13592 GCA_036393835.1 Myxococcales bacterium
GACGATGGGCGCGGCGCGGACGAGGTGCGCGCCGGCAACGGGCTGCGCGGCCTGCGCGAGCGCGTGGAGCGCGCCGGCGGGGCCCTCACGGTCGAGACGAGCCCGGGCGCGGGCTTCAGCGTCCGCGCCACGCTGCCGCTCCCCGGAGCCGCCTCGTGATCCGCGTCTGCATCGTGGAGAACGAGGCGCTGGTGCGCGAGGGGTTGCGGCGCGTGCTCGAGCTGGACCCGGAGCTGGAGGTCGCGGGCGAAGCGTGCGATGCGGAGCAAGCGCTCTCGGCCGTGCACGCGGCCCGGCCCGACGTGGTGCTGCTCGACATGTGCATGCCGCGCGGAGGCGGCCTGCGCGTGCTGGAGGAGCTGGACGGCGAACCCTCCGCTCCTCCTTGCCTGGTGTTGACCACCTTCGACGACGCGGACGCCCTGCTGGCCGCCGCCCGCGCCGGAGCGAAGGGGTACCTGCTCAAGGACGTGACCGCGGAGGAGCTGGGCAAGGCGATCCGCTGCCTGGCCGCCGGCGGGACCTGGTTCAAGCCGTCGCTGACCGAGGGCGTCTTGCGCGGCCTTGGCTCGGTGCACGACGGGCGGCCGGCGCGCGAGCACGCGGACGAGCCGCTCACGCAGCGCGAGCGCGAGGTGGTGCGCATGATGGCCGGCGGCTATTCGAATCGCGAGATCGGCAGCGCCCTGGGCGTCGCGGAGCGCACCGTGAAGAACCACGTCTCGAGCATCCTGGCCAAGCTGGGCGTGCGCGATCGGACGCGGGCGGTGCTGAAGGCGCTGGAGAAGCGCCTCTTCTGACCGGCTGGGTCAGAAGAAGCTCCCGAAGGTGATGTAGAAGCTCGCGGAGCGCTCCGACGAGGTGCCGACGTCGAGCCGCAGCACGAACTCGCGGTGGTACGCGCGCAGGCCGCCGCCGGCTCCGGTGTGCAAGTCGAAGAACCGCCCGTCGTTCCCCTGGAGCTGCCAGACGCGGCCGGTGTCGATGAACGCGACCGCCCCGAACGTCACGCGGCGGTCCAGCAGTCGCGCGTCGGCCAGCCGGACGCGCATTTCGGCCGTGCCCAGCGCCTTCACCCGCCCGATGAAGCGGGCTTTCGGGATGCCGCGGACGCTCCGCTCTCCTCCGACGCCTTCGAGCGGATCGACGCCGCCGAAGCGCGCCAGCTCGAAGAGCGGAGTGCCGGGCGTGAGCGCGTCGCCCACGATACGGGCGGCGAGCACGATGCGGCTCCCGATGGGGACGAACCCCATCGCCCGCGCGGTGCCGCCCAGATAGGTGTGCTCGGAGGCCATGCCCTGCTGCGCGCCGCGCAGCGCCGCCTCCAGCAGGTATCCCTCCGTGGGCATCGCCTCGCCCTTGCGGCGGTCGAGCAGGACGCCGAAGCCGAACGACAGCTCCTCGCCGCCCTCGCTGCCGGGGGGCCGCTCCAGCGCGAGCAGCGAGCCGTCGTACGCCTCGACGTGCAGGCGGAGGTATCGGGCGAAGGCGGAGAGGCGGACCCCCGAGTTGCTGAAGGGGAGGGTGAAGGCGATGCTTCCTTGCGGGTACCGCCGCAGGTAGCTGAACGGGTGCTCGCCGAAGACGCCGGGGTGATCGGCGACGTTGCTCGAGCTGTCGTTTCCCAGCCCGTAGTAGGGAGCGTTCAGCTCGCGGTGGTACTCGGCGCCCACCCAGAGGCGCAGCGGGGTGCCGAAGAGGCGGGGGACGTCCAGGCGCAGGTAATGGCTCTGCACGCCCGCGGTGCTGAAGAGCACCTGCGCCCCGAGCGCCGCCTTGTAGGGCGCCACGCGGCCGAGCCACTGCGCCTGCACCACGACTCCGCCCGCCAGGCCGTCGTCAGAGTTGTAGCTCGCGATCGGAAGCGCCAGCCAGTCGACCGGGGCTGCGACGGCGGCGGCGAGCGCGAACGCAGCGAGCATTGGCCCGCGCACAGACTAGCCCGGGGACGCCGCCCTGTCCGCTTTCAGGCGACCAACTTCCACGCGCCCAACACGAGCAGCAGGACGCCCGCGATCGCGCCGACGCGCGCGGCGCGCGGGACCTCTCTCTCGACCACGAGCAGGACCGTCAGCGCGGCCATCCAGGAAACGCTCATCACGCCCGTCGCGAATGGGACCAGCATGAGCAGCCCGCAGCAGGCGATCGAGGAGAGGCTGGCGCGGAACCCGCCGGAAAGGCCGCCCGTGCCGGCGGCGGTCAGGGACGCCGCGCGGCAGCGCGAAAGGCACGCCTCGCGGAGGGGCGAGAGCTGCGCGAGCCCGGCCGCGACGAGCAGCGCGGCCGCGAGCCAGCGGCTGCTCGTCGCCATGCCCGCGTCCATCCAGCCGGCGGCGTGCAGGCTTTGCTGAAGACCCGCCGCGCCCAGGCTGAACGCCAGCCAGGGCAGGAGATACCCCGAAAGGAACGCCCCGGTATCGCGGAGGCCGCGGGCGAGCCGCAAGACCGAGGCCGCCTCGGCGGGCACCATCATGGCCACGGCCATCGCCGCCCACATGGCGAACAGCGCGGCGAGCCCGGCGTGGTGCGCGGCGTGACCCTCCATGGCCGCGCCCAGGCGCAGCGTTCCCGCCCAGCCGGCCGCCACCACCCCGGCGAGCGCGAGCGGGACCGCGACGCGCCCGCGCCGCGGTCCCAGCGCCTGGAGTGCAGGCGCGCTCATCGGCTACTCCGCAGCGCCTTTCTCCTTCAGGATCTTCCACACCTTCTCGGGCGTGATGGGGATGTCCACGTGCCTGACGCCGAGGTGGGCGAGCGCATCTACCACCGCGTTGACGATGGCGGGTGGCGCTCCGACCGTGGCCGACTCGCCGACGCCCTTGGCGCCCAGCGGGTGGTGGGGCGAGGGCGTCACCGTCTTGTCCAGCTCCCAGGCCGGCGTCTCCATCGCGGTGGGCACGAGGTAGTCCATGAAGCTCCCGCCCTGGATGTTGCCGTCCTCGTCGTAGCTGATCTCCTCCAGGAGCGCCGGCGCCATGCCCATGGTCAGCCCGCCGTGCACCTGGCCGTCGACGATCATCGGGTTGATGATGTTCCCGCAGTCGTCCACGGCCACGAAGCGGCGGATCTTCACCATCCCCGTGCCGCGGTCGATGTCCACCACGCAGATGTAGCTGCCGAAGGGGAAGGTGAGGTTCGGCGGGTCGTAATAAGACACGGCCTCCAGGCCTGCCTCCATCCCCTGCGGGTGGTTGGTGTAGGCGGCCAGCGCGATGTCCTGGATGGTCTTCGACCGCTGCGGCGAGCCCTTCACGGAGAACTTGCCCGTCTCCCAGACCAGGTCGTCTTCGGCGCACTCGAGCAGGTGCGCGGCGATCTTCTTCGCCTTGTCGCGGATCTTCCGGGCCGCCATCGCGCCCGCCGCGCCCGCGGTTGGCGTGGAGCGGCTGGCGTACGTGCCGAGCCCGTAGGGCGCGGTGTCGGTGTCGCCTTCCTCCACCTGCACGTGCGCCGCCGGGATGCCCAGCTCCTCGGCGACGATCTGCGCGTACGTCGTCTCGTGCCCCTGGCCCTGCGACTTGGTGCCGAAGCGCGCGATGACCTTGCCGGTCGGGTGCACGCGGATCTCGGCGGAGTCGAACATCTTGATGCCCAGGATGTCGAACTGCTTGCTCGGCCCCGCGCCGACGATCTCGGTGAAGCTGGAGATGCCGATGCCCATCAGCTCGCCGCGCGCGCGCTTCTCCGCCTGCTCCTTGCGCAGCTCGGCATAGCCGATCTTGTCCATCGCCTTCTGCAGCGCCGCCGGGTAGTCGCCGCTGTCGTACTCCCAGCCCAGCGCCGACTTGTAGGGGAACTTCTCCTTGGGGATGAAGTTCTTCATGCGCAGCTCGGCCGGATCCATCTTCAATTCCTGCGCGAGCACGTCGGTGATGCGCTCGATGCAGTGCGCCGCCTCGGTGACACGGAACGAGCAGCGGTAGGCGATGCCGCCGGGCGGCTTGTTGGTGTAGACGCCGTCCACCTCGGCGAATGCGCGCTTGAGGTCGTACGACCCCGTGCAGATCGAGAACAGGCCGGCCGGGAACTTGGACGGGTTGGCCGCGGCGTCGGTGTAGCCGTGGTCCGCGACGGTCTTGATCTTCAGCGCCGTCATCGTGCCGTCCTTCTTCGCCGCCAGCTCCGCGTGGATGTGGTAGTCGCGCGCGAACGAGTCCGCCTGCAGGTTCTCCATCCGGTCCTCGACCCACTTCACCGGCTTGCCGATGACGACCGAGGCGGCCACCGCGATGACGTACCCGGGATAGACGGGCACCTTGCCACCGAACCCGCCGCCGATGTCCGGGGAGACGATGCGGATCTTCTCCTCGGAGAGGCCGACGTGGCCGGCCACCAGCGCGAACACCGTGCGGATGGCGTGCGGCGCCTGGGTGGTCATGTAGACGGTGAGCTTCCCGGTCACGCGGTCGAAGTCGGCCACGCAGCCGCAGGTCTCGATCGACGCGACGTGGATGCGGGGGATGTACATGTCCTGCTTCACCACCACGTCGGCCTGCGCGAAGGCCTGGTCGGTCGCGGCGCGGTCGCCTGCCTCCCAATGGAAGATGCGGTTGTCCTTCTTGTCCTTCTTGTCGGTGCGCAGGACCGGCGCTCCCGGCAGCAGCGCCTGGAAGGGATCGACCACCACCGGCAGCGGATCGTAGTCGACCTCCACCGCCTCGACGCCGTCCGCCGCGATGTAGCGGTCGGTGGCGATCACGGCGGCCACCTCCTGCGCCTGGTACATGACCTTCTCGGTGGGCAGCACCATCTGGGTGTCCGACATCAAGGTCGGCATCCAGTGCAAGTTGTACTTGGCCAGCGTCTCGCCGGTGATCACCGCCAGCACTCCGGGGACTTTCAGCGCCTTGTCGGCGTTGATGGACTTGATCTTCGCGTGCGCGAACGGGCTGCGCACGATGTCCATGTGCAGCATGCCGGGGAGCTGGATGTCGTCGACGTAGTTGCCCCTGCCGCGGATGAAGCGCGGGTCCTCCTTGCGCTTCATCGAGTGGCCCATCCCGCAGACCTGCGCGCTCGTCTTGGGTTCCATGGGATTCTCCTATCGCTCGCGCAGCTTCGCGGCTGCGTACTGGATGGCCTGGACGATGTTCACGTACCCGGTGCAGCGGCACAGGTTCCCGGAGATCGCCTCGCGGATGTCCTGCTCGCTGGGTTCCTTGGTGCGCGCCAGGAGCGCGCAGCCGGTCATCAGCATGCCCGGCGTGCAGTAACCGCACTGCAGGCCATGCTTCTCCCAGAAGCCTTCCTGGACGGGGTGCAGCTTGCCGTCGCGCTCGAGTCCCTCGACGGTCGACACTTCGCGGCCGTCGGCCTGCACCGCCAGCACCGTGCACGACTTCACCGGCTGCCCGTCGAGCAGCACGGTGCACGCCCCGCAGTGGGTGGTGTCGCAGCCGATGTGCGTACCCGTGAGCCGGAAGCTCTCCCGCAACAGGTGCACCAGCAGGAGCCGCGACTCGACGTCCGCCTCGCGCGCCGCGCCGTTCACCGTCACCGTGATCTTGTGCGTCGCCATGTCACTGACCTCCCGCGCGCTGGACTGCCTGCTTCAGGGCCCGCCCCGCCAGCACGCGCGCCATGTCGCGCTTGTACTCGACCGAGCCTCGCCGGTCGGGCGTGGGCGAGCTTGCGTCCGCGGCGCGCCGCGCCGCCTCCGCGATCACCGCGTCGGTCGGCCTCTTCCCGATCAGCGCGTCTTCCGCGTCCTGCGAGCGGACCGGCGTGGGACCGACGTTGGTCAACGCCAGGCCGACGTGGTCGAACACGCCGTTGGCGCCGAGGGTCACCTGCGCGGCGGCCGCCGCCGTGGCGTAGTCGCCGACCTTGCGCTCGAGCTTCACGTAGGCGCCCCCGCTGCGCGGAGGTGGGGAGGGCACGCGGATCTCGGTGAGGATCTCGTCCGGCTGCAGCGCGGTGGTGAACAGGCCGAGGAAGAACTTGTCGATGGGAATGACGCGCTCGCCCGACGGACCGACCGCGACCACCTGCGCGCCCAGGGCGAGCATGGTCGCTGGATGGTCGTTGCCGGGATCTCCGTGCGCCAGGTTCCCGCCCACGGTCGCCAGGTTGCGCACCAGCGGATCGGCGATGACGCGCACGGTGTCGTAGAGGATCGGATAGCGCCCGCGGATCAGCTCGGACTGCTCCAACGCCGACTCGCGCGTGCGGCCGCCGATGCGGAGCATGCCGCCCTCTTCCTTGATGTACTCGAGGCCCGGGATGCGTCCGATGTCCACCAGGTGCTCCGCGTGTCCCAGCCGGAGCTTGAGCAACGGCAACAGGCTCTGGCCGCCGGAGAGGACCTTGGCGCCCTCGCCGTACCGGGAGAGCAGCGCCACCGCCTCCGACAGCGTGGCGGGCGCGTGGTAATCGAAGCCAGCAGGGATCATGTGACCCTCCTTTGCGGCGATCAGCGGAACAGCAGGTAGAGCAAGACTGCGGCGGCGGCGACGGCCACCCAGAACGCGGGACGTCGGATGGCGCGGCCCGCGGCGAGGCCGGCGACCTTCGCCCCGAGCGAGCCCAGGTCGAGCGCCTCGGGCGCCGCTCCCCGGGAACCGGCCGCGGCGGCGACCGGCGCGGCGGAAGTCGCGGGCGCCGTGGCGGCGGGAGCCGGAGCCGGCGCGGCAGCGGCGGTCTCCAGCTCGGCGCGCATGCACTGCGAGAAGACCTGGAAGAGGTGGTCGCTCACGTCCTGGACCATGCCGCGGCCCATCTGCGCCAGGATGCCGGTGATGTTCACCTTGGACGCGGCGGTGACCTCGGTTTCGCCGGGCGAGACCTCCTTGATGGAGCTGGTCAGGCGCAGGTCCGCCCCCCCGCGGCCGCGGATGTCCTGGCCGGTGGCGACGATCTCGGCGGTGCGCGTCCCTTCGTCGAGGCGCTCGAAGACCACCTTGCCCTTGTAGCTGGTGGAGACCGGGCCGACCTTCACGGCCATCGTCCCCGCGAACGTCTTCTCGTCGATCCGGTCGGTGATGGCGGCGCCCGGCATGCAGTGGGCGACGCGCTGCGGATCGGTGAGGAACCCCCACACCGCGGCGGGCGGCGCCTTGACCACGAACCTCTTGGTGATCTCGATGGCCATCGGTCACGCTCCCGCCGCCGCGGGCGCGAGATAGCGCTGCGGGTCGGCGATGAACTTCTCCCGGCAACGGGAGTTGCAGAAGTAGAAGGCGCGGCCGCCCTGCTCGGCGCGGTGGCGCGCGTTCGCCACCGTGACGGTCATACCGCAGACGGGGTCGATCTCCGGGCGGGCTGCGGGCACGGGCTCGGGCGCGACCGCCTCGGCCTGGGCCCGGCGCAACTGGACGATCTCCGCCAGGATGCTCAGAGCCACCTCTTCCGGGAGGCGCGCGCCGATGTCCAGCCCGGCGGGGTTCTTGATCGCGTCCAGCGCCTGGCTCGAGACGCCGCGCGCGAGCAACGTCTCGCGGAGCTGCGCGAACCGCTTGCGGCTCGCCACCACGGCCAGGTACGCGGGCCTGGCGGCGAGCGCGGAGGCGACGGCGTCCTCGTCGCTCTCGCCCATGGTCGCGACCACCGCGAACAGGCGCTCGCTCCCGCGGGCCGGGGCAGGCGCGTCCGCGCCGGCCGCCTCCACCCGGTACCCCATCGCCTTGCCGAGTTGCGCGAGGGCGCGCGCGGCCGGCGATTCGCCGTACAGGAGCAGCCGCGGCGCGGGGAGCATCGGCTCCAGGTAGATGTCCACCGTCCCTCCGCTGTGGCACCGCATCGGCAGCGCCACGACTCCCGGGCGCAGCTCGCGATCCGGCTCGGGCGACAGTGACACCAGCCGCGGCTGGCCGTCGAGGAGCGCGCGGGCTGCTTCGCTCTTCACGATCGGCTGCGTGCAGTTGCCGCCCAGCCAGCCGTGGTAGCCGCCGTCCGCGGTGATCACCGCCATGTCGCCCTGGTGCGCCGAGCTGTACGACTCGCGGCGCACGACCGTGGCGAGCACGAACGGCTCGCCGCGCCGGGCGAGATCGGCAGCCAGCTCGAGCAACTCGGCCCTCATCGCGCCTGCCCTCCTTCGATCCGCGTCCGCACGCGGTCGAGGTCCTCGGGCACGTCCAGGTCGGCGAGCGCCGAGGCTGGCCAGGCCATCTCGACGGCTTCCGAGCGGTGCGCCTTCACCACCCGCTTGCCGCATCCGTCGCCGTCGAGGGCGCCCAGCTCGTTGAAGAGCGGACGCCCGTAGAGGATCGGCGGCGCCAGCACCTCGCCGTAGGTCGACACGACCAGCGGCGCCTCGTCGGCGCGATACCTGTCGACGAGCGACCGCAGCATGCCGGCGGTGACGAACGGCATGTCCGCCAGCATCAGCACCGCGCCCGATGCATCGGCCGGCACGGCGGAGACGCCGGCCCGGACCGAGGTGTTCATGCCGCTCGCGTATTCCTGATTGAGCACGGGCGTGCACAAAAGGCCCTGGAGCTCCGCGAGCGCGCGGTCGCTCTCGTGCCCGAGGACGACGAGCACGGGGTCGAGCCCGGCCTCGCGCGCGGCCGCGACGGCCCGGCGCAACACGCTGGTGCCGCCCAGCCGCAGGAAGAGCTTGTTGCGGCCCATCCGGCTGGAGGTGCCGGCGGCGAGCACCACGCCCGCGACGCGGCCGGAGCGGTCATCCTTCATGGATGCCTCCCCGCTTCGCGCGCAGGTGCCCGGGCTCGCGGCCCGCGTTCACGGCGAGCATCTCCGCGACGATGCTGACCGCGACCTGCTCCGGACCGTCGGCGCCGAGGTCGAGGCCCACCGGCGCGAACAGCTTCTCGGGCTCGGTCGTGCCGAGCTGACGCAGGATCTGCTCCTTCCGCGTGCGCGGCCCGAGCAGGCCCAGGTAGGCGAGCGGCTGGCCGAGGAGCGCGCTCAGCCAATCGCGGTCGTGCTGCAAGGCGTGCGTCTGGACCACGGCGAAATGGCGCCGCCCGAGGTCAAGCCCGCCGAGCCCGTCCGCGGCGCGGCGGAGCAGGAGTCGCGCCGGCGGAGGGAAGCGCTCCGGGGTCAGGAAGGCGCGCCGGTGATCGACGATCGTCACCTCGAAGCCGGCTTGCGCCGCCAGGGCGGCCAGCGGGCGGGCGTCGTCGCCCGCGCCGAACACCACCAGGGCAGGCGGCGGGCGGAGCACGTCGACGAACACGGACCGGCCGGCGACCTGATCGAGGCGGCTGTCGCCGGTCTCGAGGAGCTGCGCGGCGCGCTCGGCGGCGGCGCGGTCCACGTCCGGCGTGCCGGTCGTGCCCGACAGCTTGCCGCCAGCGAGCACCACGGAGCGGCCCGCGCCCTCTCCTTCCACCACCGTGCACACCGCGAGCGGCGCGCCGGCCTCGATGGACTCGCGGACCCGGCGGCCGGCGCCGGAGACGAGCTCGCCTCCGGCAGGCTGCACGAAAATGTCGACCGCGCCCTCGCACCCCAGGCCCAGGCCCCAGAGCGTCTCCTCGTCGGAACCGGTGTCGTAGTGCAGCAGGCGCGGCGCGCCTTTCCGCATGACCTCCAGCGCGATGGCGCGGACGTCGGTCTCCAGGCACCCGCCGCTGACGCCGCCGAAGGTCGCTCCGTCCTCCGACACCAGGAACTTCGCGCCTGGCCGCCGGTAGGCCGAGCCGGAGATGCGCACCACGGTGGCGATGGCCGCGGGTACGCCCACGGCAGCCAGGTGGGTCACCCGGTCGAGGATGGCCGCGGTCTCGTGCCAGTGCTTCACGAGGAGCCCCCGATGTGCAGCCCCCCCTTTCTATCGTCGAGACGCTCGAAGGATCAACCTCGAACGGTCCCGAGCGATCTGAGCGTCAAGGCGTGGAGCCCCGCGCCTTCGCCGCGGTGAAGATGGACTTGGGGATCCGCACGTGGACCCCGACGTTGCCGTCCACCAGCTGCGTGACCTCGACGTCGCAGGCCACGCTGGCCAGCATGTACGCGTCGTCCTTCGATAATCCGTGCTGGGAGGCGAGCAGGTCGACTGCCTGCCGGACGGCCATCTTCGCGGCGGACCAGAGGTCCCGATCCATGCCCATCGCGATCCAGTGCGTGGGGGTCTCGGCCCGCGGCCAGGTAAGGTGCAGGTCCTTGCGGACCATCACCCGGAAAGTGCCGACCAGGGACGTCTCGATGGCCGTGATGTCCACCTCGCCGTTGCCCTGGGCGGCGTGGCCGTCGCCGATCTCGAGGAGCCCTCCCGGCACGTAGACGGGCAGGTACAGCACGCTGCCGGCGGTCAGGTCCTTGTTGTCGAGGTTGCCGCCGTGCAGGCCGGGCGGCGCGCTGTCGATGCGGCCCATCGACGGCGGGGGCGCCACGCCGATGCTGCCGAAGAACGGCCGCAAAGGGACCTCGATGCCTTCCGCGAAGCGCGCGACCATCCGGCGCGCGTCGAGCGGGATGATCCGCGTCTTCGCGTACGGGAAATCGTCGGGCAGGAATCCGCGGCCGACGCCGAAGCCGTTGTAGGCGTAGGGGATGGCCAGGTCGACCTGGTCGACGTGCACCTCGAGGGCGTCGCCCGGCGCGGCGCCCTCCACGAAGATGGGCCCGGTGAGGATGTGCCCGCCCGGTCCCTTGTCGGTGACCGCCTTGTGGATGTCGCGCAGCGCGGGCTCCACGTCGGCCGGCGCCACCCCTGCCTTCTCCAATCGCTCCGGGCTGGAGGTGATCAACGTCCGCACGATGACCGTGTCCCCGGACGAGATGCGCAAGGCCGGCTTTGCTGCCGCGTCGTAGTGTCCCCAGGCCACGGTCGTGGGCGAAGGATCGAGGCGGTGCGTCCTGGGGGCGGCCGGCTGGGCCGCGGCGGCGGACGAGACTAGCGCGCAGGTCAGGGCAAGGCGGACGGACGTCATTCGGCCCTCCGGTCGGATGTCGTGGCCAGTCTCGCGCGCGCTGCGGGGGACGTCGAGGCCTGCCTACGTCCGGTCGTCGGGCGGGCGATCCCGCTCTCCGATGCAGTGGCTCGCCGAGTTCTGGGATACGCTCTGGCCCATGGCCGAGATCGCGCCGTTCCGCGGAGTGGTCTACGACCCTGCGCGGGCCGGATCGCTGGATCGGTTGCTCGCGCCTCCCTACGACGTGGTTTCGCCGGCCGAGCGTACGCGGCTGGCCGCGAAGAGCCCCTACAACTTCGTCCGCGTGGATCTGCCGGAGGGCGAGGGCGGCGAGAAGTATGCGAACGCCGCGCGCGAGCTGTCGCGCTGGCTCGAGCAAGGGGTCCTGCGCCGCGACGATCGGCCTGCCCTCTACCGCTACCACCAGCGGTTCGCGGTCGGTGGACGGGACTTCACGCGCAGAGGAGTCGTGGGACGGGTCCGCCTGCGGCGCTACGAGGAACGCGTGGTGCTGCCGCACGAACGGACGCTCGTAGGCCCCCGGCTGGACCGGCTCGAGTTGACCCGCGCCACCCGCGCGCACCTCTCGCAGGTGTTCGCGCTCTATTCGGACCCGCAGGGCCGCGTGGACGCGGAGTTTGACGCGCTCGAGTCGGCCGCCCCGGAGCTGGAGGGGCGCACCGACGACGGCACCGTGCACCGCGTGTGGCGCCTCACCGACCCGGCGGCGCAGCGGCGGGTGGCGGCGGCGCTCGCGGACGCCCGGCTGTACATCGCCGACGGGCACCACCGCTACGAGACGATGCTGGCGGTGCGCGACGAGCTGCGGCCCCTGGCCCGCTCGCCGCGCTCGTCGATCGAGTACGGCTCCCTGTTCTTGACCAGCATGGAGGACCCGGACCTCCTGATCCTTCCCACGCACCGGGTGGTGCACGGGCTCCGGGGGTTCGAGCTGGACGGCTTCCTCGCGCGCCTGCGGGAGCGCTTCGCGGTCGAGGAGCTGCGCGGCGCGTCTCCCGAGCAAGTGCGAGACCGGCTCGCTGCAGCCGACCGGACCTCTCCTGCCTTGGCGCTGGTTTCGGGATCCCGCTCCTTCCTCGCCGTCCTGCGGCCGGGCCAGGAGGCTGCGGTGCCGGGTCCCGCGCCGGTCCGCCGGCTCGACGTCGCGGTGCTCCACGCGCTCATCCTCGAGGAGCTGCTCGGCATCGACCGCGAAGCGCAGGAGCGGCAGACCAATCTGAAATACGTGAAGGATCTGGCCGGGGCGTTCGAGGAGGCCCGCCGGGACGGGGTGCAGGCGGTCTTCCTGCTGAATCCGACCGGGGTCGCACAGCTGCGAGCAGTCGCCGACGCCGGTGAAATCATGCCCCAGAAGTCGACGTACTTCTTTCCCAAGCTCGCGTCGGGCCTTCTGCTCAATCCGATCGACCCGGCGGAGGACGTCCCGGAGGGGTCATGAACCGCTGCGCCGCCGCGCTCGCCGCCGCCGCCGCCGTGTTCGCCGCCGTTCCCCTCGCCGCCCGCGCCCAGGCCGCTCCCGCCAAGCTCGCGCAGCTCGACCCGCCGCCGGCCGCGGCGAGCGGCGCGTCGGGATCCATCGATCCGGAGGCCGCCACCCGCGCGTACCTCGCCCGGCAGACCAGCGCCGAGAAGGCCCGCTCGGACGCCTACTCGAGGGAGGATACTGGCTCGACCTGTGGAGCTTCGTCTGGACGGCGGCGGCGTACCTGGTGCTCCTCCACACCGGCGTCTCGGCGCGCATGCGCGATTTCGCCGAGCGGCTGACGCGCGTCAGGGCCCTGCAGATCGGCGCCTACTGGGTGCAGTTCCTGGTGGCCGTCGCGGTGATGACCCTGCCGCTCACCGTCTACCGGGGTTCGTCCGCGAGCACCGCTACGGGCTGTCGAACTTGACCTTCCCGGCCTGGCTCGGGGAGCTGGGCAAGGGCCTCGCCCTCTCCGCCGTCCTGGGCGGACTGGCGATGATGATCCTCTACGCGGTCGTGCGGCGGCTCCCGCGCACCTGGTGGCTGTGGGGCGCCGTGGCAACCGTTGGGTTCAACGCGTTCTTCGCGCTGATCGTCCCGATCGTCGTCGTGCCGCTCTTCAACAACCCCAAACGGCTCACCGATCAGCGGGTGGTGGCGCCGATCCTCTCGCTCGCCCGCGCGAGCGGCATCGGCACCCACGACGTCTGGGAGGTGGACGCGTCGAAGCAGTCCAAGCGGATCAGCGCGAACGTGAGCGGGCTCTTCGGCACGGAAAGGATCACGCTCAACGACAACCTGCTCAACCGCGCCTCGCTCCCCGAGATCCAGGCGGTGATGGGGCACGAGATGGGCCACTACGTCTTGAATCACATCCACAAGGGGCTGCTGCAGTTCGGCATCGTGATCGTGGCGGGGTTCGCGCTGCTCGCGGCGCTGTTCGAGCGGCTGCGCGCGCGCGCCAAGGTGGCAGGTGCGCGGGATCGACGACGTGGCGGGCCTGCCGCTGGCGGCGCTGCTGATCACCTCGTACCTGACCCTGCTCACGCCCGTGCTCAACACGATCATCCGCGTGCAGGAGTACGAGGCGGACCTGTACGGCCTCAACGCCTCCGCGCAGCCGGACGGGTTCGCCCAGGTCCCGCTCAAGCTCGGCGAGTACCGCAAGCTCGATCCGGGGCCGATCGAGGAGTTCGTCTTCTACGATCACCCGAGCGGGCGCACGCGCATCTACAGCGCGATGCGCTGGAAGGCCGAGCACCCGGAGACCTGGAGCGCGCCGG
>DASWGI010000032.1:0-5347 GCA_036393835.1 Myxococcales bacterium
GCGCTGTTCTTGTAGGTCACCTCGCAGCCGCACAGGAGCAGCGCCGCGAGCGGACCGATGGAGAGGATCTTCTTCATGGCGTCGCCCCTCGCCTACTTGTTGGCCGCGTCGTCCCCGGAAGGCCCGGCGGCGACGACCGACTGGGACCGGTTCACGATCCGCGGCGTGATGAAGATGAGCAACTCGGTGCGGTCGTCGGTGACCGCCTTCTTCTTGAACAGCCAGCCGAGGATCGGGATGCGCGAGAGCAGCGGCACCTCGTTCCACGCCTCCGAGTTCCGGCGCGTGTAGATACCGCCGATGACGGTCGTGTCGCCGTCCTTGACCAGCACTTCCGTGCGCGCCTCGCGGCGGCTGATCGAGGGCTGTCCGTTGGCGCCCGTCAGCTGCGGGTTCGGCTGGTTGTTGGTGACCTGCACCTTCATCTGGATCGAGCCTTCCTGGGTCACGTGCGGCGTGACGCGCAGCTCGAGGCGCGCCTCGATGAAGGTGGTGTTCACGCCGGCGGCGCTGGTCTGCGAGAACGGGATCGACACGCCTTGGCCGATGCTGGACTCCACGTTGTCCAGGGTGACCGCGCGCGGCGAGCTGATGGTCTTGATGGTGCCGCTGTTCTCCGCCGCGGAGAGCCGGAGGTTCAGGTTGGCCGCCCCTCCCGCGCTGCCCAGGACGAAGCCGATGCCGCCGCCGCTGTTTACGCCGATGGGCGCCGGCATGTTGACGGCGAAGTTGGGCGTGGTGACGCTGCCCAGGCCGCCGGTCGGCGCGCTCGAGTCGTCCGCCGCGCCGGCCGCCTGCACGATGTTGGGGAACACCAGGCCGGTCGGGTTGCCGGTGGTGGGCGCGAACGAGACGTTCCCGCCCCACTGGATGCCCACCTGGCGGGAGAAGCTGGTCGCCGCTTCCACGATGCGGCTCTCGATCAGCACCTCGGGAGTCTGCGTGTCGAGGTTGCGCACGATGCCCTCGGCGCGGAGCAGCGCCTCCTGCACGTCCTTCACGATCAGCGTGTTGGTGCGCGTGTCGACCGACACGGTGCCGCGCTCCGTCAGGGTGTCCTTGAGCTTGTCGACCAGGTTCTTCGCGTCGGCGTAGTTCACCGGGATCAGCCTCACGCGCAGGGGCTGCAGCTGCAGGCTGTTCTTGGCCGCGTCGGCCGCTTCCTTCTGCTCGGCGCGCAGCGTGGCGATGGGGGCCACGCGGATGATGTTGCCCACCTCCTCGCGGCCCAGGCCCTTCGACTTGAGGATGATGTCCAGCGCCTGGTCCCAGGGGACGTTGCGCAGCTTGATGGTGACGGAGCCCTTCACGTCGTCGGCCACGATGATGTTCTTCTTGCTGATCTCGGCGACGGCGCCGAGCAGGTTCTTGATGTCGATGTCCTTGACGTTGAAGTCCACGCGGCGGCCCGTGTAGTTGCGGTCGTCGAGCTCGGTGCTGGCGGCCGCCTTGGGCGCGGCCTGCGTCGCCTGGCCCTGCGCGACCGGCTGCGGGCCGCCGAACCGCCAGGTCAGCGCGCCCTTGACGGCGTCGATCGAGTCCGGCGTCCCCGGGCGGGTGCTGGCGACGATCTTCACCTCGCCGGGCGCTCCTGGAGAGCGGTAGCTGGAGAGCATCGTCACCGGGCCACCCAGCGCGGTGGCGTCCAGGTTGCGCTCCAGCCGCTCCGGCAGCGCGGCGCCGTGGAGGGTGAGGACCGCGGTGGCGGGGTCAGAGCGGGTCACCTCGAACTTCACCGGCTGATCGAGGACCACCAGCACCCGCGTCTTGCCCTCGTCGGTGCGCAGATCGACCGCCTTTACCTGCGCGAGCTGCGGCTGCACCTCCACCCCGTCGAGCTCGTGCTTGGGGGCGGCGGCGGTGGCGGTCGGCGTGCCGCCGCGGGCCACCTTCGCTTCGCCGACCCGCACCAGCAGGCCGGAAGTGCCGCGCTGCACGTCGTACTTCGGCATCGCGTCGCCCTCGGCGTCGAGCACCACCCGGACGCCGTCGTCGCGCCGGGCCACGCGCACGCCCTTGAGCGGCCCCGCGCCCTCGGTGCTGTGGCGCGCCGACGACCTCATCCCGTGCAGGTCGAGCGCCAGGCGCCCTGGGTTGCGGAGCTCAGTGAGCGCGAAGCTCCCGATCGGGCCGTCCGCCTCCAGGCGCACCACCGCCTGCTCGTCGTCACCGGCGACCGAGATGGCGCGCAGCTTCCGCGCCGGCGAGGCCACCTCGACCGAGTCTTCACGCGTGACGACCACGTTCGGGTCGGAAGGCCCCGCGGGAGCGGCCGGCCGGGACTGCGCGGGAGCGGAAGCGGACAGTGCCGGGGGGCGCGCGGCGGGCTGCGCCGGCGCGATGGTCACCACCAGGTCGTTTCCGCGAGCGACGGCGTCGTACTTCGCGTCTCCCTCCAGCGCCACCATCACCCGGCCGACCCGGCTCTCCCCTTCGTCGAACTGCGCGACCGACACGCCCGCGATCCCGTCCTTGTGCACGGCGGCCGGCGCGCTGGTCTGAGTGACGTCGGCGGAGGCGAGGTCCACCACCAGGCGCGCGGGGTCGGCCAGCTTGAAGACCGTGAAGTCCGGGCGTGCGCTGCCGTGCACGACGACGCGCGGCCCGTCCACCTCCACCGAGGCGACGCGGTTCGGCGCCGCGGCGAGGGCGGCGGGAGCGGCCACGGCCAGCATCGCCGCCGCGAGCGCTGCGCCTCGGGTGCAAAGCTTCGGGGTCATCGGGTTCTCCTCGGTCGGGCGCGGCGCATCTAGCGGTCCCTCATCGCCGACGGCACCATCTCCTCGCCGTCCTTGAGGGCGCGGAGATCGCGCTCCTCGTCCTTGCTCTCCGGAACCATGATCTTGATGTTCTGCGGGTAGACGCGGCCCGTGGAGAGATCCGTGATGGTCTCGGTGACCACGATCTGGTCGCGCTGGATGGAGGTCACCTTCCCCCAGTTCTTGCCCACGAAGTCGCCCAGCCGCACCGGCCACCCCCGGTTCTCCGGGTCCTCCAGCATCGCCATCGGCGAGGAGGTGCCGGTCACCGTCATCGAGAGCCGCAGCTGGTCGAGCGACCAGCGCTGCAAGGGGGTCGGCTTGCGCCCCTCGACGCGCACCGGGTTGTTTTCCTTGTTTGCGAACACGTTCTGGAACGGGTCGCGCTTGCCGATCGGCGAGTAGACGTACATGGTCGTCGGCGGTGGCGCCGCTGCTTCCTCCTCCGCCGGCTTGATGGCGGCGGGCGGCGGGGCCGGCCGGCGCGGCGGCGGCGGCGGGCTGCTGCCGCCGCAGGCGGCGCAGGCGAGCGCGGCGGCGGCGAGGACGCGGGAGCGGATCATTTCGCGGCCTCCGGCGGCTTCTGCCCCTGCCCTTGCGCCTGCGCTTCGGGGAGGAAGCGGAAGGTGGTGGCCACGTAGGTGGCGGAGACGACCAGCTTCTCGCCGCTCATCTTGGGCGTGTTCATCTTGATGTTCGTGACGTTCACGATGCGCGCGAGCTTGGAGATGGAGTCGAGGAAGACGCCCACCTCGTGGTAGTTGCCCGTCACCGCCATCACCACCGGGATCGAGGCGTAGAACGATTGCTTCTGCTCGACCTGGGGGGCGATGTCGTTGATCACCAGCCCGCTCTTGTTGCCCACCTCGGCCAGCGAGCGGATCAGTTCGTCGATGTTGGCCTCGTTGGGCAACTCGGTGAGGGCCTGCTGCAGGCGGCGCTCGAGGATCTCCTTCTCGCGCTTGAACTGGGCCAGGTTGTTGGCGATGGATTGCTTCTGGATCAGCTCGTCCTCCAGCTGGCGGAGGGCCGCCTGCTGGCGGGTGAACTCCTGCTGGACCGGATCGACCAGGAGGTACCAGTTGCCCGCCGTGAGCAGGCCGACGATCAGGCCCAGGCCGACCACCTTCTGCGAGAGAGGGGCCTTGGTGATCGAGTTGAGGATGTCCTGCCCGGTGAGCGCCACGATTTCCTCTCAAGCCGCGTAGTTCGCGTTGCAGTCGATCTCCCACTCCACCGACCCGCCCTGGTTCTTCTGCGACGCCTTCTTGATGGTGACGTTGGCGAAGTACTTGGAGGTCTTCAGCCGCTGCGCGAACGCGGAGAGGTCCTCGTACGTCACCGCAAACCCGCGCATCACCACGTTGCCGTTCTGCTCGGTGTACTCGGTGATCCAGGCCTTGTTGGGGATGATGGTGGCGAGCTCGTCCATCACCTTCACTGGCCCGGTGCGGCCCTTCTTGAGGGCGTCGAGGATCTTCAGCTTGTCCTCGAGCGCCTTCTTGTCCTGGGTGATCGACTTCACCTCGCCGATCGTTTTCTCCAGCTGGGCGATCTCGGTGCGCGTGGAGGCGATGCGCTGCTCGAGCGTGGTCAGGCTGTCCTTCTCCGCCTTCCACCAGGTGTAGTTGCCGAGGAGCCCGCCCACCAGGATGAGCCCGAAGAGGATCAGCTGCTGGCGGCCGAACTCGCGCTTCTTGGCGGCGCGGACGGGGAGGAGGTTGATGTAGATCATCGTCGTCTCCTCCGGCTACCGCTCGTTGGACCGGCGCAGAGCCAGTCCGATCGCCACCGCCGCCGACGGGGCCACGTCCATCACGTAGTTGGGATCGAAGCGCCGGTTGTCGATCTCCACGCCCTTGAACGGGTTGAGGATCTCCACCGGGACGCCCACCCGCTGTTCGATCACCTTGAACAGCGCGGGGATCTTCGCGGTGCCGCCGGAGAGGTAGAGGCGGGAGATGTGCGAGTCCGCCGCGGTCGCCGTGTAGAAGTCCAGGGAGCGCTGGATCTCGCCGGCCATCTGGTCGGCGACGCCCTGGATCACGCGCTCCACCTCCTGGGGGACCACCGAGTCCGAGTCCTGCGCCGCGTCGCCGCCCACCTTCAGCTTTTCGGCCTCGTCGTAGCTGACGTTCAGCTGCTTCTGGATTTCTTCGGTGAACTGGTTGCCGCCCATGGTCACGTCGCGGGTGAAGGTGGTGAGGCCGTTCGCCAGCACGTTGATGTTGCAGACCGAGGCGCCGGCGTTGACAAGCACCACCGTCTCGTTGCGGGGCGCGTCGTAGTTGACCTCGAACGCGTTCTGCACGGCGAAGGCATCGACGTCGACCACCACCGGCAGAAGCCCTGCCTCGCTGACCACCGAGGTGTAGTCGTTGATCATGTCCTTCTTGGCCGCGACCAGCAGCACGTCCATCTGCCCGGTGCCGTTGTCCTGATCGGCAGGGGTGAGGATCTGGACGTCGATGTTCACGTCCTTCACGTCGAAGGGGATGTACTGCTCCGCCTCCCACTGGATGCTCTCCTCCAGCTCCTCCTGGCTCATCCGGGGCATGGAGATCTTCTTGATGATCACGCTGTGGCCG
>DASWGI010000033.1:0-22248 GCA_036393835.1 Myxococcales bacterium
CCGCGCCGTCCGGTAGGCGGTCTCGGCGATCTCCTTCTGGAAATAGCCTTGCTCGACGGCACGGACGGTGCCGCCCATCGTCTCCACCTTGTCGAGGACGGCGAACACCTCGTCCTCGATGCGCTTCGTGAGCGACTCGACGTACCAGCAGCCGCCCAGTGGATCGGCCACCTGCGCCACCCGCGTCTCGTCGGCGATGATCTGCTGCGTCCGCAGCGCCACCTTCATCGCCATCTCGGACGGGATCGCGTACGCCTCGTCGAGCCCGTTGGTGTGCAGCGACTGCGCGCCGCCCAGCACCGCCGAAAGCGCCTGCAGCGCGGTGCGCACGACGTTGTTCATCGGCTGCGGCTTGGTGAGCGTCGCGGCGGCGGTCTGGCAATGGAACCGCAGCCGCATCGACTCGGGTTTCTTCGCGCCGAAACGCCGGGCGATCTTCGCCCAGCAGCGGCGCGCGGCGCGGAACTTGGCGATCTCCTCGAAGAAATCCTGCTGGGCGACGAAGTAGAAGGCGAGCCGCGGGGCGAACTCGTCAACCTGCACGCCGGCCTGGGTGACCTCCTGCAGGTAGGCCACCGCGTTGCACATCGTGAAGGCCAGCTCCTGCACGGCGTTCGCGCCCGCCTCGCTGATGTGGTAGCCGCTGATGTTGATCGGGTTGTAGCGGGCCAGGTTGCGCGCCGAGTAGACGATCAGATCGCGCACCACGCGCATCGACGGACGGATGGGGAAGATCCACTCCTTCTGCGCCTGGTACTCCTTCAAGATGTCGGCTTGCACCGTCCCCGAGAGCTTGTTCAGGTCGTAGCCCCGCTCCTGCGCCAGCGCGACGTACATGGCGAGGAGGATCCAGGCGGTCGGGTTGATGGTCATCGACACGGAGATCTTCTCCAGGTCGATGCCGGCGAAGAGCGCCCGCATGTCCTCGAGCGTGTCGATGGCCACGCCCTCGCGGCCCACCTCGCCTTCGGAGAGCGGATCGTCCGAGTCGTAGCCCATCAGCGTGGGCATGTCGAAATCGACCGAGAGCCCCGTCTGCCCCTGGTCGATCAGGTACCGGAAGCGGCGGTTGGTGTCCTCGCCCGTGCCGAACCCGGCGATCTGCCGCATCGTCCAGGTGCGCCCGCGATACATCGTCGGGTACGGGCCGCGGGTGAAGGGAAACTGCCCGGGCAGTCCGATCTCCTCGAACGGCACCGCATCCTCGGGCGTGTACACGCGGTGGACGGGGATGCCCGAGGCCGTCTCGTAGCGGTCCTTCGACTCGGGCTGGCGCTTGCGGAACTCGCGCAGCTCGTTCTGCTCCCACTCGAGGCGCTGCGCGCGCGCCTTCTCCTTCTCGTCGGTCATGTCAGCTCCCGGAGACGCCCTTGCGGTAGAGGTCGCGATCGTCGATCACGCGTTTCGCCTTGAACTCGGTGCGCGGCAAGCTGCCCTGCGCCACCAACTCCAGCCGGGGCCGCACGCCCACGCGCGCCTGCAGGCGCTCGCGCATCTCGCGCTCGAGCGCCGGGGCGTCCCGTCCGGGGGCGACCTCCACCCGGACCAGCAGGTCGTCCATCGCCTCGCGCCGCGAGATGATCACGCGGAACTCGCCGCCGAATCCGTCGATGGCGCGCAGGACGTCCTCGATCGCCGAGGGATAGATGTTCTCGCCACGCACGATGAACATGTCGTCGATGCGCCCGTAGATCCCCTGCGGCAGGCGCGGATAGGTGCGCCCGCAGGCGCAGGGCGCGTCGGTCCAGCGGGTCAGGTCCCCGGCGACGAACCGGATCATCGGCTGCGAGGTGCGCTCGAGGTGGGTGTAGACGGGCGTGCCCTCCGCTCCGTAGGGCAGCGGCTGGAACGTCTTGGGATCGCACACCTCGGTGTAGACGATGTCCTGCCACAGGTGCATGCCGCCGCGCGCGCCGCACTCGCCGTCCGTCATCCACGGCGACATCTCGGCGGTCGAGCCCATGTCGATGCAGGCAGCGCCGAAGGTCTCCTCGATCTGCTTCTTGGTGGAGGGGATTCCCGCGCCCGGCTCTCCGGAGAAGAAGAGCACGCGGAACCCGAACGACCGGGGGTCGATGCCCTCCCGCCTGGCCGTGTCGGCGAAGTGGAGCGCGTACGACGGCGTCCCGTAGAACGCGGTGGGCTTCATCTCGCGCGCCCATTGCACGCCCATCAGTGTCTGGCCGGCGACGCCCGCGCCGAAGGGGAAGGCGGTCGCGCCCAGCCGCTCGACCCCAATCAGCGCGCCCCAGGAGCCCATGTAGAGGCTGAAGAAGGAGCAGATCATCACCCGGTCGCGCGGCCGGATGCCGGCCCCCCAGAGGATGCGGGCGTGCGCCTCCGCGATCCGCGCCCAGTCGTCGCGGCCGATGCCGAACACCGTCGGGCGGCCAGTGGTGCCGCTGGTGCCGTGGATCCGCGCCACGTCGGCGGGTTCGATGCACAGGAAGTCGCCGAACGGCGGGTGCGCCGCCTGCGCCGCGCGCAGCTCGTTCTTCTGCACCACGGGAAAGCGCGCGAGATCGCGCAGCGTGCGCAGCGAGTCGGGCGAGACGCCCGCTTCGTCCCACTTGCGCCGGTAGAACGGGCTCCTCTCCCAGGCCCAGCGGATCTGGGCGCGGAGCTTGGCCAGGATCAGCTCGTCGCGCTGCTCCGGCGCCGCGCGCTCGATCTCGGGCAGCCAGCACGGTTCGTCGGACCCGGGCCGGTATGCGGGATCGTAGCGGGGCGGCCAGGAGCGCAGGTCGGCGCCGCGCTCGCGCGCGATGCGGGTGAGGTCCAGCGGCACGCGGTCACTCCAGCGGACGCGCGGCCGCGAGCGCGCGGATGCGAGTGACGATCACGTCGGGCGGGGTGTCCTGGGGGAAAATGTCGGCGACGCCCTGGCTGCGGAGCGGCTCGATGTCGTCGTCCGGGATCACGCCGCCGATCACCACCGCCACGTCGCCCGCGCCCGAGGCGCGCAGCTTCTCGACGATGCGCGGCACCAGCGACATGTGCGCGCCGGAGAGCAGGCTGATGCCGACCACGTCGACGTCCTCCTGGACGGCGGCGCTGACGATCTGGTCCGGAGTGCGGTGCAGGCCGGTGTAGACGACCTCCATCCCCGCGTCGCGCAGGATGCGCGCCACCACCTTCGCCCCGCGGTCGTGCCCGTCGAGGCCCGCCTTCGCCACCAGCACCCGGACAGGACGCACCATCGTCTCCTCCTCGATGTGGCAAATTCCAGCGCGCCCCTCTCGAGCGCGGCGCGGAGGATAAGCGCGGAGCCCCGTCCGATCAACGCGGACGCGGGCGCGCTGTCGGCTGGCCGCACAGCAGGCGGCCGGGCCACCACGCTCCTGCTGATGCACCCGATCCACTGAATGCCTTCGCCAGGAAAGTCATGAGGAGTTGAAGCACCGAGAGGGCAACGAAGACGGCTGCATCGCACATCGAAACTACGTTTGCAGGTCTCTTTTCCTTGGGCTTCCCAGCAAAGCGGTGCATCTTGAGGCGCCCGTGCTGGGTACGCTACTGCGGTCCGTGGTGCGCTGATATCTTCGACGACCTGACAATAGCCAAGGAACCGTATCCACCAAGGGAATTCTGCCCAAGAGGCGAGGCGCGTACCTTGGACTGAGGCAAAGGCCGAGCACTCGTGCGTCAGATGGCGGAATTGACCGACCGAATCGCTTGCGCGCATGATGCGCTTGGTGACAATCCGACACGGTGCCGCAATGCGCAAGGGCAGGGCTCGCACTCGCCTTCCTTGGTGGCCATTGTTCCAGCGGTACGCACAGAGTCCCAGGATCGGAACCTAGACAATGCAGCACGTGGCTACAGTCGGAAGTTGGGTGACGCACCCGTCGCTTTCGCTCGCTGCTTTGGCGGAAGGCGGCAAAAGGATCCAACTCGGTTCGCTGGAGATCGGGCAGCCCGAAGGAAGCAACCGACTGTATTCGGCTGAGCAACGCGAGCGAGCAGTCAACGTCCTTCGAGAGTTCGCCGACATCCTCGAACTTCACGTCATCTTTTGCGCGTCGTTCGAGGCGGCGGAGAGCCTCGCGATCCAATCGCTGAAGAAGCCAGAGCGCGACGAACTCGACAGGCTCATTCGTGTCGTTCGCGCCCTTACAGGCCTCGAGCCCTCGGACGTCGTTGATCGCGGCAAGCGATTTTTTCCACCCGACCGGCAAAGCGGTGCTGAAGAGCAAGGCAATACCTCGTCTTCGCCGGCAAACCTTGAGGGGGTTTTGCTGCGTTTGAGTGCATCGGCCCTCTCTGGATGCAGCATCACACTCGTAGAGGAAGTGTCTGCTGATTGCGGACGGCACCATCTCGGACACCGTTGCCGAATTGCGTACGACTGGCTTCGCTCCTTTGTGTACCGACATGGTGCGGAACAAGCGAAACAGGTGCGAACCGCGGGAGTAGCGTACGCCGAAAAACGCCTCTCTCTAGATGAGGTCGCGTCCGTGATCGGAGTCTCGGTGGATGAGGCGATCTTCCTGCTCGAGCGCCATGGCTATTCGCGGGCGATCGCAAACATCCGGTTGTCGCCCGAGGAACGAAAGCTTCGCCTCGCCAAACTGCGTTCCGATCGTTTGGCGAGGAACGACCAACCGACAGTCGACAAGCGTCTCGTTCTGCGAGACGTGGTTGCGAGCCAGCGAATTGAAGACCTGGATGCGCGCCCGTGGCTTCCGACGACGACGAAGTAGATCCACTCCGAACCTTCACGGCGGAAGAGAAGCGTCAGCTCACCGAACATCTGTGTGGGCTGACAGAGGCGGCACATGCTGGCAAGTACTCGGATATCGCTGTTCGTCCAGAGTTCATCTGCAGCCTGCATGGGGAGCTATTCACGGAGGTCAGGGACCATGCTGGCAAGATTCGGGCGCGCGGTTGGGGACAGGAGTATCTGACATTCGGGCCAAACCGCTCCAGCCACCGAAACGATGTCAAGAAGGAGATCGAGAAACTCTGCGAGCGGGGAGAAATCGCCGCGCGCAGCATTGTTTCGAGCAAGCTCTCTCACGACTATGAGTACGAAGCACTGAAGCTCGCCCTCAGGTGGCACGCTGACTTCATCAAGATTCATCCATTTGAAGATGGCAATGGACGCACCGGCAGGTTGATGCTCGCCATTCTTCTCGTAAGACTCGGGTTGCGACCAATTCCAGTTGAGGTTCCAAGACTCGAATACAATGAAGCGCTGAACCACTACTACCGAAACTTGGATCTGGACGTGCTCGTCGATCTCTTCATCGGTCTCATCGACTGAAGAGTCAGTGGTCCGCGCGGGAGTCTGTGTAGCCGAGGCGAAGTCTACCGATGCTCCCGCTTCAGCACGCCCGCCTCGTACAGCAGCGCCGCCCGCTGGACGAGGCCCCCGATGATCTCGCCGTAGAAGCGGGGCATCGAGCTCCCTCCGCCCGCGCCCCCTGTGAACGAGGCGTGCGCATCGCGGCCGGCGAAGGATGCGAGGAACCCGCGGTCGATCAGCGTCTTGACCCAGGGATAGGTCTCCTCGCTCACCTCGGCGACCGCCGCGCCCTTGACCTTGCCGTCCGGCGCCAGCGCCACCGCCACGCGCACCGGGCCGTGGATGGTGTACTCGGTGAGGAAGGTGACGGCGCCGACGTCGTGCTGCCCCTCGTCCCGGCCGATGTAGAAGCGGTAGAAGTCCTCGTCCGGCGCCCAGCCGGTGTCTTTCTGGATCCCCTGGCGCTCGGCGGGCGTCAGGCGCACCTCGCGCACGAAGTACCGCTTGGCGCCCGCGAGAAGACCGGCCACCGCATCGCGGTCGGAGACGAGCAGGACGGGCGGAGTGATGTGCGCGAGCGCAGGCGCGGCGGCCAGGGCGCAGAGCAGGAATGCGAGTCGACGAGTCACGCTGTCTCCTTCCGCAGCCAGAGGTCGCGCATCGAGAGCGCCGCGATGAGCACGTAGCCGAGCGCAAAGAGCGTGCCTCCCGCGATCACCAGCACGCTCAGCGACGGCGAGACGAAGCGCGTGGCCCACATCCCGCCGATGTCCACCAGTGTCCCGACGAAGGGGAGGGCGACGATCGCCGCCTTGGGTCCCTCGCGCAGGGGCACGAAGAGGAAGATGAGCCCGAGGAGCCCTGCGATCAGCGTCTGCCCGAACAGGTGCGTGTGGCTGGTCTGGATGAGGAGCGGAGTGCGCATCCAGACCTTGGCCGTCCTCGACAGCTCGGCCAGGTCCATCTCCCTCTCGCCGCTCGTCTCGCCGTGATGCATCCCGGTCATCGGCAGCTCGGGCGCCAGGCTTTCGCGGACGGCGGCGGGCGAGACCCCCACCGCCGTCGCGGCCTGGGCGAACGCGGCGAGCGCTCCGCAGCCGATCCCGACCAGGAACAAGGTGCAGAAGACCTTGGCGCTGAGGGGCAAGCGCGACAGGTGGATGCCGTTCATGAGGGCCTCCTCAGTCGCCGCCGATAGGGCGGCGCTGCGTTCTCACAGCGCACATTCAGTAGTTGACCACGAACTGGGCGGTCACCACGTGCGCGGTGTTCGCCGCCTGCGTGATGGGCGTCCCGGGGGCCACGTCCGAGAAGATGGTCTGGTCGGAGAGCCCGAAACGGTATTCGAGCCGCAGATCGACCCAGTCCACCGGATGCCGCGTGCGCGCATAGGTCACGCCGAGCGGCCGGAGCTCCGGGATGAGGCGCGAGAGGTGCACGATGGGGACGACGGTGAACGACTGCAGCAGTTGCGCGACGCCGGTCCGCGCGCCGTCGAGGTCGTTGAAGAGCGAGTACCGGAGCGAGATGCCCAGCCAGCGCAAGAGGTCGTAGTGGACCAGGCCGTACAGGCCGAACCAGTGGACGTCCGCGCCGTCGACCGCATCCGCGGCGAAGGGCACCCCGCGCCGGCGGAACGATACGTTCGACTCGCCGCCGTAGACGAATTCGCCGGCGAAGAGCAGCTGAGAGGCCGGCGACCAGGTCGCGTCGGCGTCGACGATCCAGCGGGCGTGCGAGTTGTCGTCGTCCTGCTCCGGGCCCCAGAAGCCGCCGATCCCCAGGTTCAGCAGCCGGCTGCCGGGGATCGGCGTCACGCCGATCCGGCCGCCGACGCTCTTGGCGCGGTTGTTGTCCTCGGGCGGATCTTCGGTCGTCTCGTTCTCCCAGCGGTTGACGACCCACGCCGCCACGTCGAGCCAGGGCGCGAACTGGTAGGCGGCCTGCAGCCCGGTCATGCTCTGCGGCCGGCCGAAGCGCTGCAGCTCGGAGGTCGTGGCAGTCAGGTTCAGCGCCGCGTCGTGGCGCTCGTACCCGAACGGCGCGTCGAAGCGCCCGAAGGAGAGCGCCAGCCCGTTTCCGATCGGCGCGACGGCGGTGACGTTGAACCGATGCAGGCTGACCTCGGTCGCGATCGCCTCGGTGCCAAATTGCTCCGTGCAGGTGCCGGTGGGTCCGACGACGAGCCCCGGGCACCCGAAGGCCGGATCGAAGCCGTGGCTGTGCCGGTGGCCGTGGCGCTCGACTTCGATGCTGGCGCCGGCGAAGAGCCAGGGCGAGAACGTCTTGAACGCTCCGATGCTGAACTGGTCGAAGCGGAAGTCGATCCGGGTGGGCTCGGACGACACCGGCGCGCTGCCCGCGAACTCGGGGACCATCTGGATGCGCGAGTTGTAGTTCGCCGAGCCGACGAAGAACCCAGACAGCCGGACTCCGGCAACCTCGAACGCCGGCCCGTGCAGCGCGCCAGGATCCTCGGCATCGAGGGGCACCTCGCGCTCCTGGGCCGATGCGGCCACGGAAACGAGAAACAGAAACAGCAACGGCAGTGCAACGGGTGCGCGTACGCGCATGAAGGCCCTCCACGACCGCGAGAATGATCGGAACCGAGCGAGACGAAGCTGCGGTTCAGGCCAGTGGCGGCGGTGTGGGGACCTCTCGATCGGGAGACGGCGGCCCTGGGGGTGCGGCGAAGATCGGGAACGCGGTCGGAATGGCCGCAGGCGCCAGCAGGTCGGGCGGCGGCAAAGCCGGAGCTACCTGGATGAGGATGCGCGCGGGCTCGTTCGATCCCGCGCAGGTGCGGATGAAGCGCTGATCCGACGCCAGCTCCCGTGCGTGCGTGCACGTCGGGCAGCGGCACGCGCGCGACTTGTCATGGTGACAGCAGCAGCTTGCCGCCTCGGCGCTCGAGATCAGCGGGAGCGCCCCCGTCGCCTGCAACGACACGGCGCACGCGAGCAGCGCACCCATCGTCCGGCAGCGGCGAGGACCTCGGACCATTGCGGCCCACCTACCTCGTGGACGAACCGACCGTCAATGCCGCGGCGCACGGGCGAGCAGGTACACGTACCCGCCGAACACCACTTGCGACCCGTACAAACCCTCCAGGTCGCTCGGCACCCGGCCGACCGACGCGCGCGCGCCGAGGGCCGGCTCGATGGGTCCTAGCACCGGGAACGAATGCACGAATCCGAGCACCGCGCTGGACAACAGGTAGGACTGCGCGAACGCCGGCAGCCCCGAGAAGCCGGGCACGACGAGGTCGTGCGCGGTCTTCTGCACCACCTCGAGGCGCAGGAAGGGAGCGTTGCGCCCGTCGAGGTCGAAGTTGGCCTCGAAGAGAAAGCTGTCCGTCGGAATGGGCCCGAGGTTCCGCCCCCAGGCGAGCGTCGTGTCGACCTGCACCTGGGGGAGCGGCAGGCTGACCGAGAGGGATCCGGTGACCCGGCTGACGCTCAGCGCGAATCCAACCGTCGCCGGCGGCTCGGGACTGGCCAGGTAGCCGTACGAGACCTGGAGGCTGACCGGCTGCACCGGATTCGCCGACAGCCGCACCGAGAACGAATCGAGAGGGCGGAAGTCGAAGTTCCAGCGGTCCTCGTCCGGCTCGCGCCCGTTGAACCAGGATGCCTCGAGCTTCACCTGCCGGGTGTACAGCCCCGCGGTGGCGACGCCGAAGGTGACGTGGGTCGAGTCCTGCCAGTGGTGCGAGAGCGGCGGAAACGGGTCGCCCTCCGCCGAGGCGCGGTGCATGAAGGCCGGCGGCCCCAGCGCCGGCTCGCCCACCGGCGCCAGGTACAGCTCCGCGCCCAGCCAGTCCGAGAGCGGATGCCGGTAGGTGACCGACGCCTCCATGAAGAGATCGTGCGGGTGCTGCCGGTCGTGGAGGTGCACGCCGCGGTAGGTCTCGCCGGTCTGCAGGAGCTCCGGGAACCCCGAGCCGGGGATGGTGAGCGGCTCGACCGAGAACATCCCGCGGAGCTGCACCTCCCCTCCCCACAGCGCGTGCTCGGCCATGCCCATCGCCCAGTTGGTGGAGAGGAACCGCTGACCGCCGCGATCGCCGAGCTGATCGTCGAACCCCGCCGAGGCCGCCCCGTGCAGCATGAAGCTCCAGCCGCCGGCGCCGAAATGCACGCCGCGCATGGGCGTGGCGTCGGGCTGCCAGCTGGTGCCGGACGCATTCCGCGTCATCGGGAGCGCGAGCTCGGAAGGCTGCTCCGACGGCATCAGCTCCATCCCGCACTTCGGGCATTGGCCCGGATGATCGGAATGGACGTCCGGATGCATGGGACAGGTGTACGTGACGCGGGATTCGGCCAGCACGGGGGCTGCCGCGCAGAGGAGCGCGGCGGCGGCGAGGCGCTGCAGCATCGGACCCTTGTACCGGGCCGCGGCGCTGCGTGCTACATCGGGGCGATGCGTAGGGCGGCGATCGCGCTCGCGATCCTGGTCTCGTCCGACGCCCGCGCGGACGGCGCCTTTCCCACGGGAATGAGCGTCCTGCTCCCCGCCGGCGCGCCGCAGCGGATCCTGCTGGGAACCACCTTCGGCCTGGTCCTGTCGGAGGACGCGGGCGCGACGTTTCGCTACGTGTGCGAGCCCTACGTGACGGGCTCCGGCGCCACCGTGCTCATCTACCAGGCGGCGTCCAACGGCGAGCTCGTCGCCGCTCACCAGGACGCGCTGTCGGTCACCGCCGACCTAGGCTGCAGCTGGACGCGCGCTTCGGGCCTGGCGCCCGGGCTGTCGGTCGTCGACGCGTTCATCGACCCCTCGAATCCCTCCTCGGTGCTGGCCATCGCGTGGCCTCCCGCCGCGGGCGCCTCCCTCTACGCTTCGACGGACGGGGGCCGGAGCTTCGGCCCGGCGCTGCTGACGAGCGGCACGCCGCCGGTCCACGCCGACGAGCGGCTGGTGAGCGTCGAGATCGCCGCCTCCGCGCCGGCGATCTACGCGACCACCTTCGCCTTTCCCAGCGCCTCCTCGCCCGCCGGCAGCGCCGCCCTGTTGCGCAGCGGCGATGGCGGAGCGAGCTGGACGCGCTTCGAGCTGGGCGTGGGCCCGTCGGTGCAGGTGAAGATCGCCCAGGTCGATCCGGCCGACGCGAATACGGTGTACCTCCTGGTCAGCGTAGGGGGCGCGGACGAGATCCGCGTGACGGCGGACGGCGGAGCGACCGTCCAGCCGCTGCTCGCCCCGAACACGATCCTGGGCGGGTTCGTGCGCGCATCCGACGGGACGTTGTACGCCGGGAGCGCCGGGGGCGACTTCTACGTCCGGGCGCCCGGCGCAACGGGGTTCGAGCGCCGGGCGGGTCCGCACCTGCGCTGCCTGGGCGAGCGAGCGGGCCGCGTGTACGCGTGCGGCGATTCGGTCGCGGACGGCTACGACCTGGCCACCAGCGACGACGGGGGGAAGTCGTTCCAGAAGCTGCTCGCGTTCACCCAGCTCCTGGGACCCGCCACCTGTCCGGCGGTGCAGTCGGCGTGCGCCGCGGATTTCGCGGCGCTCCAGCGCACGCTGGCCATCGTCCCCGTCGGGAGCTGCAGCTGCGGGCAACCGTCGGGCGACGCGGGGGCGCTCCTCATCCTGCTCGCGGCGGCGCTGCGGAGGCGGCGTCGAGCGCCTGCGCGAGGTCGGCGATGAGGTCCTCCGCGTCCTCGATGCCGACCGCCAGCCGGATCAGGTTGTCGTGGATGCCGATCGCCTCGCGCTCCTGCGTGGTCAGCTCGTAATAGGACATGAGCGCCGGCTGCTCGATCAGTGTCTCGACCGCGCCGAGCGAGGGCGCGATGGTGGCCAGCTTGCAGGCGTCCACCAGGCGCGACGCCTCGCGCAGCCCGCCTTCGACCTGGAAGCTGACCACTCCGCCGAATCCCTTCATCTGCTCGCGCGCGACCGCGTGGTCGGGATGGCTCGGGAGCCCGGGGTAGAAGACGCGGCGCACGCCCCGCTGCGATTCCAGCCACTGGGAGATCTGGAGAGCGGTGCGGTTCTGCCGCTCGACGCGGAGCGAGAGCGTCTTGAGGCCCCGCAGCAAGAGATAGGCCGCGTGCGGGTCGAGGTTCCCGCCCAGCACGCCCCGCAGGTCGCGGATGGCGGCGATGAGCGGGGCGCGCCCGGAGATGGCCCCCGCCAGCACGTCGTTGTGGCCGGCCAGGTACTTGGTGCAGGACTGGATGGACAGGTCGGCGCCCAGCTCGAGCGCCCGCTGGTTCATCGGGGTCGCGAAGGTCGAGTCGATGAGCAGGTTGACCCCGCGGAACCGGTCGCGCACCTCGGCGAGCGCGCGCAGGTCGGCCACGCGCAGGTACGGGTTGGTGGGCGACTCGGAGACGATCAGCCGCGTCTTGCCCGGCTGCACCGCTTCCGCGAGCGCGGCGTTGTCGCCGGGCTCGACCAGCGTGTGCGTGACGCCGAAGCGCGAGAGGAACGCGCGCACGAACTGGCGGGTGCGGCGGTAGCAGTCGGAGGTCAGGATGACGTGGTCGCCGGCCTTGAGCAGCTCGAACATCGTGGTGGTGACCGCCGCCATGCCGCTGGCGAAGAGAGCGCAGTCCTCGGCGCCCTCCAGGGCGGCGATCTTCCGCTCCGCGGCGCGGACAGTGGGATTGCCGTAGCGCCCGTACTCCTCGCGCTCGAGGTCGCCCTCGAAGTAGCGCACGATCTCGGCGGTGTCCTGGAAGGCGTACGTCGCGGTGCAGACGATGGGCGTGGTGACGGCGTCGTACGCCTTGCGGCGCTCCTCGCCTCCGTGCACGGCCAGAGTGGAGTCCTTGGGCATCGGCGGCCAGCCTTTCCGCCCACCCGAAGCCCGAACACGTTCCCAGCGGCTTAGAGGGACATTTCTAAGGCGCGTCCCCCAAGGTGGGCGAAATTCGCGCGCCGCCCCAGCTCACGCCGGGACCAGCGCACAGTGGCAGAAATCGCCCTCGGGCTCAAGCCACACTGTCCTCACATCAGCTGTAGTGACCGGCGCCGGGGCCCGGGGAGGGTCCCTCCTCATGCACGCGCCCGCTGGGCGTCCGAGGTCCCCTCGCGGCTCCGAGGCCGGGACGACGTGAAATCGTTCGGGACCCTCCCCGGCTCCCCGCCGCCGATGCGTCTCGCAGGCGTTGTGGCCGAGGCATGCGCCGCTCCACCGCGATCGCAGCCGATGTCAGACCCCGTCGGTAAAATCTCTCCCCTAGCAAGATTGGTGGGTGGCGGCGGCGGGGAGGTCGAGGATGGGCGGGGGCAAACCGAGACAGCTGCAGTTGCAGTTGCCTACCTGGGGTGGGCGGAGGAAGCGCAAGCGAAGGCGCGGAAATGGGCAACGGGAGAAGCTGCGGAAGGTGCCGCACCGGCGAAGGCCGGCGCTCTCACCGCGCCATCCCGTGCACGTGACGTGGCGAGTCCTGCCGCACGTCTGGAATCTGCGGTCGCGTCGTTGCTTCGGACCCATCGCGGAGTGCTTCTCGCGCGGCCGCGATCGCTTCGGCTTCCGCCTAGTCCACTTTTCCGTGCAGGGGAACCACCTCCACCTCGTGGTCGAGGCGGACGACGAGAGGGCACTCGCTCGCGGCATGCAGGGACTCGGCGTGCGCATCGCCAAGGCCTTGAACCGCGTCATGGGCCGCAAGGGCGCAGTCTTCGCTGACCACTACCACTCGCGCATCCTCCGCTCGCCAACAGAGGTCGCCAACGCGCTCGCGTACGTCCTGATGAACTTCCTGCATCACTTTCCTGGCGAGGCCGGGCGTTACGCCGAGGACCTGCGTGACCGCTTCAGCTCTCGGCTTGGCGGGAACAAGGGAAGGATCCGCCCGTGGTTCCCGCGCGGACGTGGCTGCTGAGTGTCGGATGGCGCAGGTGTGCGGCTTCAGGGGTCGGCGTGCGCCTGGACCAGGAGGCTACGGCGTCTTAGCGGCAATTCCGAGGCGCGCCTTCATCTTTGCTTCGATCTCGGGGCGGTGCGCGAGCAACGTCTGCTGGATCTCCTGTTGCCTCGTTCATGAGCGTGAGCATCAGGCCAATCTGCTTCTGGTACACGGCAGTCCGCTGAAAGGCAGCCAGCTCCTTGAGCTCGGCCTCGGTAAAGTGCCGCAAATAGAAGTTCGCCGTGATGTTGCTCACCGTCTCGTAAGGGATCTCCTCCCCAACGAGCTCCGCGATGAACGCAGCGCGCACGCACCGATCGCGGAGCTGCGTGCGGGCGGAGGGCCTGATGGAGTTGCCGAAGAGGGGTTGGTCAACGTGGACCAACCCCTCCCGCGCTCCGCCACCTCGGCAGCGATCAACTACCGTGCTCGTGCGCCGTGCTCACACGTCACTGTGGTCGTTCGCGGGCTCGCCACCAGCGACGTTGCCCGTCTGCATGCAGGTCGCGGTAGCCGCAGCGGGGAAGGTGCGCGCCCCGGTCGAGATCGACCACTGGTCCAGGTCGGGGTCGCTGTCCACGTTCCCGACCGCGAACACCGTCCACTGCGGAGCCCCGGCCGTGTCGTTCCAGGTCGTCGCGTCAGGGATGCCCGTACCGGCGCACGCGCTCTGCAGGATGCCGATGATCGCGACCACGATCATCAGCTCGATGAGCGTAAAACCTTGTTCAGCTTCTTCATGTGAGTTCCCCCTCTGGACTTTCGTGGATGCTGCGTCGTTCACTCATGGAAACCTTTCACCATGGGCCAGAACCAGGAGCGCCGGCTGCAGCAGGCGCGGCAAGACGGCCAGGACCAGGGCGCCCCCGATCACGACGATGGCCAACGGCTTCTGCGTCTCGGACCCGAGGCCGCGGGAGAGCGCCGCCGGCAACAGGCCGATCATCGCGACCGATGCCGTCATGAGCACGGGCCGGAGCCGCCGTTCCGCGCCGAGCCGTGCACCCTCGACGAGCCCGTGTCCTTCCCGCCACAGGCGCTGCGTGTACGTCACGACGAGCAGCGCGTCCTGCACCGCCACGCCGAAGATGGAGACGAATCCCATGGCCGCGGAGATCGACAGGTGCGTACCGGTGAGGAGCAGCGCGAGCACGCCCCCGGAGCACGCCACGGGGATTCCCAGGAGCACGACTGCCATGTCGCGCCAGCTGCGCACCGAGGAGTAGACGAGGAACGCGATGAGCAGGAGCGTGATGGGTACGATGAACCTCAGCCGTCCCGCCGCCGCGTGCAGCTCGTTGATCTCGCCCGCCCACTCCAGGTGGGTGTCGTAAGGCAGCTGAACCGAGGCGGCGATGCGCTGCTGCGCCTCCTCGATGGTCGAGGCGAGGTCGCGGCCGCGCACGGAGAACTTCACGGGCGCGTATCGGAAGGTGTCCTCCCGGTACACCATCGCCGCGCCTTCGACCGTGTCTATCCTGGCAAGCTGTCCGAGCGGGATCTGCGACCCGTCCGGCGCGGGGACGAGGATCTGCCGGATGGTCCTGAGATCCTTCCGATAGGGCTCCGCCCAGCGCACGACCAGATCGAAGTGCTTCTCCCCTTGGTAGACCTGCGTGACGGCCGCCCCACCCACCGCGGCTTGTACGACCGCCTCGACGTCTCCCACGTTGAGCCCATATCGGGCGCACAGACGCCGATCCGGCACGATGCGGATGTCCGGCTGACCCAGCGAATGGAAGAGCCCCAGGTCCTCGATCCCGCGCACGCCGGAGAGCACGGAGACGATCTGGCGCGCCTTCTCCTCGTTCACCCTGAGGTCCGGGCCGACGACCTTGATCGTGTTCTCCCCCTTCACTCCGGACATCGCCTCTTCGACGTTGTCCGAGATGTACTGGGAGAAGTTGAAGGTCACCCCGGGGAACGCCTCCGCCAGCTCGCGCGACAGCTGCTCGGTGAGGTTCTCCTTGGTCACGCCACGCCGCCACTCCGCTTGCGGCTTCAGGGGCGCGAACAGCTCGATGTTGTAGAAGCCTGACGGATCGGTGCCGTCGTCGGGACGGCCGACTTGCGAGACCACCGTCTGCACCTCCGGGCGCGTCCTGCTCTTCACCGCGCAGCTCTCCGTTCCGTCCAGAGGGCAGCCGAGCACGATGGCGCGCATGCGGCCGACGAGCCGGGCGGAGCGGTCGAGAGAGATCGACATGGGCAGGGTGGCGCGGATCCAGAAGTTCCCCTCCTCGAGCTTGGGCATGAACTCGCCGCCCAGGCTGGGGACGAGCGCCGCGGCGATCGCGACCGGCGCCAGCGCGAGCGCCACCGAGGCGGCCGGTCTGCGCACCGCGAAGTCCAGCAGGGGCGCATAGAGCCGCCGCAGCGCCCGCATGACCCGGTTGTCGTGATCGTCGTGCGCGCCGGCCGGCGCGGCCTCGATGCGGAGCAAACGCGACGCGAGCACGGGCGTGAGCGTGAGCGCGAGCAAGATCGCGCCGCCGATCGCGAACGCGTAAGTGCGCGCCAGCGGCGAGAAGATCACCCCCGACACGCCGGTCATCGTGAACAGAGGAACGAAAGCGACGACGATCACCAACGTGGAGAAGAACATCGGCGAGCCGATTTCCTCCGCGGCCCGGAGGATCCGCTCGGCCAGGGTGCCTGTGCCGTGCCCGCCCAGGTGGCGGAAGACGTTCTCCACCACGATGACGGTGGAGTCGACGATGATCCCGAAATCGACCGCACCCAGGGAGATGAGATTCGCCGGGGTGGCGGTGACCACCATCCCAATGAAAGCAGCGAGGAGCGCCAGCGGGATGTTGATCGCCGAGACCAGCGCTGCTCGCGTGTTGCCGAGGAACACCCAGAGCACGACGGACACGAGCAGCATCCCGACGATGAGGTTCTCGAGCACCGTGTGGGTCGTGAGCCGGGTGAGGTGCCCGCGGTCGTAGTACGGCTCGATGGACATGCCGGGCGGCAACAAGTGGTACTTGCGGACATGCTCGAGCCGCTCATGGATGCCCTTCAGTGTCCGGAGCGCGTTGCCGCCATAGCGCATCAGCACGATGCCCTGCACCACGTCGGGATCGAAGTCCTTTCCGACGATCCCGAGTCGAGGCGCCGCCCCTTCGGTGACCGTCGCCACGTTGTGGACGGTGATCGGCGCGCCCTTCGGCGCGGCGACGACGATCTGCTCGATGTCCTGCAGCGAGTGGATGAGGCCCAGCGCGCGCACGTCGTACGACTGCTCGCCCAGGGTCAGGCGCTGCCCCCCCACGTTCTGGTTGCCGTTCGTAATCGCGGCGTTCAGTTGGGAGAGGGTCAGGTTCTGGCCCTTGAGCCGGTATGGATCGACTTCCACGTGGTACTGCTTGATCTCGCCGCCGAAGCCCACCACGTCGATGACCCCGGGGACCTGCTTGAACTGCTTCTCCAGGACCCAGTCCTGGGCCGTCTTCAGTTCGGCGAGCGAGTAGCCGGGTCCGCGTAGGAGGTACCGGTACACCTCGCCGATCGCGTTCCAGGGCGACAGTTGCGGCGTCACTCCTCCGGGAAGGGAGATGAATTGGAGCCGGTTGATGACCCGCTGCTGCGCCTCGACGTAGCTCGGCGTCCAATCGAAGTAGCACTTCACGTCGGAGAGGCCGAAGAGCGACTGCGAGCGGATGTGCTGGAGATCCACCATGCCCGCCAGGCCATTCTCGATGGGGATCGTGACGTAGCGCTCGACCTCCTCGGCGCTCATCCCGCTCGGTTGGGTGATCACCTCGATCATCGGCGCGACGGGATTCGGGTAGGCCTCGATGTCGAGCTGCGAGTACGCGTAGAGGCCAAGCGCCACCAACGCGGCGGCGAGCATCGCGACGATGACCGGCCCTTTGAGGGCGAGCGCGACCAACCGCTGCATCTAGATGATCCCCGACAGCTGCACTGCGCCCGCGACCACCACCACCTCGCCGGCGTCGAGTCCGGAAAGCACCGGGAGCAGGTCACCCTCGACGCTCTCGTCGATCTGTACCTGCCGGCGCGCGAACTTGAGCAAGCCGTCCTCCGTCCGTCCGGTCTGCACGAACACGACGCCTTGATCCCCGACCCGGATCAGCGCGGAACGCGGGATCGCCAGCGCTGGCATGGTCGACACGCGGATGGAAACGGTGGCGTACATCTCGGGCAGGAGCTTCCGGTCCGGATTGCGCAGGGCGCAGCGCACCTTCGCGGTCCGCGACACCGGATCGAGGACGGGGGCGATCCAGTCGATCACGCCTTCGAGCCTGTCCTTTGGATACGAAACCACCGCTGCCACGACGGGCGCGCCGACACGGACCCTCGCCAGGTCCGCCTCGTAGACGTCGGCGACCAGCCAGACCTCGTCGACGGACCCGACCGTGAACAGCTCGACAGCCGCCCCGCCGGAAGCCTGCCCCTGCAGCTCCATGCCGGGGCTGATTGCCTTGGCGATGACCTCTCCCGCCAAGGGAGAACGCAGCACGAACGTCTGGGTCACGCCGTCGTAGGAACCCGACCGGAACAACTGGACGCGCGCGCGCGCACGCTCCACCTCGGCCCGGGCCTTGTCGTACGCCGCTTGGGCGGCCTCCAGGTCCCGCTCGGCTCCGGCCCGCGCAGCCAGCAGCTCTCGCTGCCTCAGCCACTCGCGTTGCGCCGCCGCTACATCGGCTTTCGCCTTGCCCAGGTCCGCGAACGCGTTCCCCACGTCCGCAGAGGCGATGTGCGCGAGCGGCGCCCCGCGCGGGACCTGCGCTCCGAGCTGAGCGTCGATCGAGACCACCCGGCCGGTGACGGGCGAGAACACGTGCGCGACGCGCGCATCGTCGAACACGATCCGGCCGCCGGCGGTGATCTCGCCACCCACCATCCCGAACCGGACCTCTGCCGTGGCGATCTGGCTGGCCGCGAGCTGCTTCGTCGAGAGCCAAGCCTCGCCTGCCGGCCGCTCCTCGGGCGCGACGCCCGCTCGCCTGCACCCGGGCAGGATGCCGGAGAAAGCGGCGAGCACGACGCTCTGCCACAGGAGGGTACCCGCGCGCACACGAAGACCGTTCATGACCGAAGACGGAGCAAGTCCCGGGCCGGGCGCCGCCCCCTTCGTCGAGCCGAGTCCGCGCGCGGCAAGGACCGAAAGGAACTTGCAGGTCGGATACAAGTTCCTTGCACCACGCGGGCCGCTGCGTGTTCGCGTCCGGGGAGGAGGTCTCTGGAGAGCAGGTCTCGCGCGCGTTAGAACTGCGCCGTGAAGCTGCGCCCCCGCATCGCCCTCGCTTCCTGCCTGGCCGCGCTCGTCTCGGTCGGCATCACCGGCGCCCTGCTGATCGCGGAGTCCCGCTCCTATTCCAAGGAGCAGCTCTCCCAGCGGCAGCTGCTGCTGGTGCAGAACCGGGCGTACGCGCTGGGCGACAGCCTCGAGATCGCGTCCCGCGAGCTGGTCCGGCTTTCGCACATGGCCGAGGTGGACCTCACCGACAACGATCTGCGGCCGGAGGCCACCTTGCTCGCGCACGCCCATCGGAACTCCACCCTGTTCAACATCGGCTTGCAGATCGAGGACGCGGCAGGCCGCTGCCTGTGGTCGGAGCCCGCGTCCGACCAGTGCGCCGGACGCTCTTTCGCGAACGAGGCCTGGTTCGTCTCCGGCCGCGCGGCGCGCGGGCCGGTGGTGGCGGCGGAGCGCGCGCCCGACCGGGCCACGATCATCAACCTGGTGGTCCCGATCGGCGGCACGCCCGGCGCCGCTGCCGGCGTCTTGCGCGGGATCATCGACGTTCGTTCGGACCGGATCATCTCGCCCGCCATCACGACCACCCTGCCGCCGGGGACGGAGGCAGCGCTGGTCTCGGCGGACGGCGGCGTCATCTTCCCGGCGGGACTCTCGCGGACGGTGGGATGGGACGAGGCCATCGCCGGGGCGGCGCACGGGGCGCGAAGCTTCGTGACCGAGGAGGGCGGCGTCCGCTGGCTGTACGCCCACGCGCCCGTCGTGCATGCCGACTGGGGACTCGTCTTCCGCTGGCGGTACTCGACCCTCGACACCGCGCTGAGCGGCCAGGTGCGGCTGCTGCTCCGGATCCTCACTCTGGGAGGCGCCTTGGCAATCCTTCTCGGCCTGCTCTCCTCGGGCTACCTGACCCGCCCGCTGGCCGCGCTGGTACAGGCCGTGCGCGGGCTGGGATCGAGCGAGCAGCCCGCGACCGACCTGCGCGAGGCTCAGGTGGCGCAGCGATCGGACGAGTTCGGAGAGCTGGCCCGCGCGTTCGGGGACCTGCGCGCGAGGCTGTCCGAGCGGGACGCGCGGCACCGCGACGATCTGGAGAGGATCCGCGATCTGGCGGCCTCCCTCGAGCAGCGCGTCCACGCGCGCACAATCCAGCTGGAGGCGGCGCAGCGCTCGCTCCTTGCCCAGGAACGGCTCGCGGCGATGGGGCAGGCGGCAGCCGCGATCTCGCACGAGCTGAAGAACTCGCTCGGGGCGCTGGGGATGGGCGTCGACGTCATCGCCAGCGAGGCGCAGCGGTCGGCCAGCCTGCGGCGCGTCCATGCCCAGGTCCGGGCCGAGGTCGCCCGGCTGCGCACCATGACCGACGAGCTGCTGGTGTTCGCGCGCAGCCCGCGCGTCGCGAAGCGTCCGTCCGACCTGCACGAGATCGCGCGCAACGCCGAGGCGCTGTGCGCCGAGCAGGCGGCGCTGTCCGGAGTCGAGCTGCGCCTGGACCTGGACGGCGAGGCGGCACCGCTCGTCGTGTCCTGCGACCCCGAGCGCATTCAGAGCGTGCTGGTGAACCTGATCAAGAACGGGATCGAGGCAGTCGCCTGGCGGGCCGACGGCGCGCAGCCGGCGCGCTCCGAAGTCGTCATCTCGACCGTACCGCCCCGGCCGGACGGCCCGCCGTTCGCCACGATCGTCGTCGAGGACAATGGACCGGGTGTCGGGGCCGACGTCCGCGAGCATCTCTTCGAGCCCTTCTTCACCACCAAGCGGAACGGCACCGGCCTGGGACTCGCCACCGCCCAGCGGTTCGTGGCCGCGCACGGGGGCCGAATCGACGTCACGCAGTCGGCGCTCTCCGGAGCCCGCTTCGAGGTGGTGCTCCCTGCGGGAGAGGCGCACGCCGCGCATGCAGAGGCCGTCGGATGAGCTTCAGTGTGCTGGTGATCGACGACGAGAAGTCCTTCCGGGTGATCGCGGAGGAGGCCCTCTCGCGCGAAGGATACCGGGTGCGCACGGCGGCGAGCGGCTCTGCCGGGGCTCGCGCCTGGCGAGACGAGCCGGCCGACGTGGTGGTGTTGGACCGCAACCTGCCGGACATCGACGGCGTCGAGCTGCTCGCGACCCTTTCGCGCGAGGCGCAGGATCGCGGCGTCGATACGCTCTTCCTGGTGGCCACTGCCTACGCCGACGTGGAGAACGCGGTGCAGGCGCTGCGGCAAGGGGCCGAGGACTACCTCACCAAGCCCATCCAGCTCCCGGATCTGGTGGTGAAGATCCGCAAGGCGCTCGAGACGCGCCGTTTGCGCAACCGGGTGCGAGCGTTCCAGCGAGGGGGGCAGCCGCAGCTCGATGCCCTGCTCGTCACCGACAGCGCGGCGATGCGGGACGTGCTGGAGCGGGCGCGATTGGTCGCGGAGAGCCCCTCGACGTCCGTGCTGATCCAGGGGGAGAGCGGCACCGGGAAGGAGGTGCTCGCGAGGTTCATCCACGATCGCACGCCCGGGCGGCGTGAAGAGCCGTTCGTGGACCTGAACTGCGCGGCCCTCTCCGAGGGGCTGCTCGAATCGGAGCTGTTCGGCCACGAGCGCGGGGCTTTCACGGACGCCAAGACCAGCAAGCGCGGGCTTCTGGAGGTGGCCGATGGGGGCACGCTGTTCCTGGACGAAATCGGCGAGCTGGGACCCGGTCTGCAAACCAAGCTGCTCCGCGCCCTGGAGACGACCACTTTCCGAAGGGTCGGCGGCACGCGCGATCTGGCTGCCGACGTCCGCATCATCGCGGCGACGAACCGGGACCTGCAGGACGAGGTCCGCGCGGGCCGGTTCCGGCTCGACCTGTTCCACCGGCTCGACGTCTTTCATCTGACCGTGCCGCCGCTGCGGCAGCGGCGCGAGGACATTCCTGCCCTCGCCAGGTTCCTGCTCGCGCGCATCGGACAGAGGCTGCTCAAGCCCTCGCCGGGCCTCACGCCCGAGGCGGAGCGCACGCTCACCTCCTACTCGTATCCGGGGAACGTGCGCGAGCTCCGCAACGTGCTCGAGCGCGCGGCCATCCTCGAGCAGGGGCAGCTCATCACGCCGTCCTCGCTCCTTCTCGGCGATGCGCGCCCGCGCCCGGCCGGAGGAGGTCCGGAGCCGTTCTTCTCCGTGCCGCTGTCCGAGGAAGGCCGGCCGCCCACGCTGGCCGAGCTGGAAAGGCTCTATATCGAACGGCTGCTCTCGCTCGCGGAAGGCAACCGGACGCAGGTGGCGCGCCTGCTCGACGTTTCGTATCCAACGGTGGCGAAGAAGATCGCCGATTTCGGGATCAAGCTGCCGGACTGACGAGCACGACCGCGTCCTGCCCGGCCCCGGCGCCGCTCAGGCGGGGGCGGGGTCCGCGAACGGTTTCAGCACTTTGCCGTACGTGTCGAAGAGCGGCGGCGGCACCTTCGCCTTCCTGCCCGTCACCTGGGATTCCAGCATGGCCGCGTTCGCCACCGCCTGGCCGCGGAAGTGGTTGTTGTTGACGACGTAGACGTCGGTGACGCCCGGCTCGTCGGCGAGCTCGCGGGTGCGGTCGGCCCAGGGCTCCAGCTCCTTCGCCGTGTAGAGGTAGTCGTACCGCTCGTCGCGGCCGGCGGTCTTGCGGAACCAGTCGCGGTAGTTGCGGCCGTGCACGCGTACGTACCCGATGCCAGACGTCGCGCGGGCGGAGGGTTTGATGGAGTTGCGGAACAGCGGCTGATCGACGTTGACGAACCCCATCCCGCGCTCCGCCAGCTCGGCGTAGAACGCGGGCTCGTTCCAGGAGACGTGGCGGACCTCGACGGCCAGGGGATAGGCGCGGAAGGCGTTCGCCACGTCGCGCAGCCACTCGCGGTTGGCTTCGTCGTTTCGGAACGACCAGGGGAACTGGAGCAGGACCGCGCCGAG